>CAZPMO010000010.1:25699-52128 GCA_964587515.1 uncultured Rhodospirillaceae bacterium
GAGCAGACCGCCGACCATGGTTTCCTGGCCGGTTCCGATCTGCAGGATCTCGCCGCCGACACCCGCCGAAATCGCGGAAAGCCGGATCGCGCGGACCAGGTCGTCGATATAGATGAAGTCGCGGGTCTGGCCGCCGTCTCCATATATTTCGAGGATCTCGCCCGAAATTGCGCTGCGAATGAATTTCGAGACGACGCTGGTCTTATGGCCGGAGCCGGGTCCATAGGCGTTGCCGAAGCGAAGCACGACCGTTTCCATGCCGAAGCTGCGGAAATAGGCCGAACAATAGCCCTCTCCGGCAAGCTTGCCGGCGGCGTGGGGGGAAATGGGCCGCGCCGGCATGTCTTCGTGGATGGGCGGTTCCTCGGCCCCGACGGGGGCGCCGCTGGAGGCGAACACGAACCGGCCGACACCGGCGTCGCGGGCCATTTCCAGACAGTTCAGGGTTCCGATCACGTTGGTGCGGCAATCGAGCAGTGGATCCGCGACGGATTGCGCGACATCGGTTCCCGAGGCGAGATGAACCACGGTTTCCGCATCCGCAAAGGCCCTCGGGTTCAGCGCCTCTTCGAGCACATCGCCGACCACCAGTTCCACCGCGTCGGGTTCGAGGGTGGCGACGCCATCGCAGGCAACCGCATCGGTCTCGATGAATCCGCAAATCTCACCGAGGTCGGCGCGGGTGCCCGCGCTCAGATTGTCGAGCACGCGAATCCGGTGACCGCCCTCGTCCAACAGCGTGCGTACCAGGTTCTTGCCGATGAAGCCGCAGCCCCCGGTGATCAGCCACCTCATGCCGGACTGCTCCGCTCGAATTCGTGGCTCGGGCCGCCGTTCGCAAGGGAATACACGCGAGACCTCTGGGATAGATATTGGACGCCGTGGCGGTCGCCATCGACGACGCTTTCACCGGAATACAGAATCCCGGATTTCCTTTAAATCTACGTTAAGTGACCAGGTCCGGCCCGCGCGCGACCGGGCATTGGTCCGGTATTTGCCCCGTTCCATGCCCTGGAGCCTACTCGGAAGCGGGGTTGGAAGCAGGGGGTTAATTAAATTTTCACGATTGGTTCCCGATATTCGGTCCTCGCGTCCGCATGGGGTGCCGTGCGGCGATTTTGCTTTGCCCAGGGAACATGGCGCGTCCATGAGTACCGGAATTCTCAGTCAGCATAAAATTCTGGACGATGCCTATTCTTCGGACTCCAGCAGTAAAAAAATCGGTCGAGGAGACGTCTCCACCCGGCTGGCCACGCTGGAGGCGGAGCTTCAATGTCTTCGCGAGGAGTTCGACGCGCTGCGCGAGGCATTCCTCGAGCGCGAGGAAAAGGGCGCGAAGCTGAACGAAGCCTATAAGACCGTGCTGGCCGATATTTCACGCATGATCGAAGCGCAACGCGACGAATCCCTGAAGCGCGACGAGTCCCAGCGTTTCTTTCTGTCCTCCATAGAGACCCGTCTGAAGGGCGAATTGCGCGAGGAACTCGGGCTCGATCCCGTGGAAGATTATGTCGCCCCGAAATCATGGTGGCCGTTCGGCAAGAACCGCTGAACGCCCGCCCGCTTCTGGCCTTCAGTACATTCGCGTATGAGGCGAATAGTCATTCGTTAACCGGTCATTAGAGTCTTTCGTTAATGAATTACGACCGGGCCGTTCCGCGCGTCGTGTTACGGCATACGAGCGAAGGTGAAACATGAAGACCTCATCCCAACCGGTCCATCCCGGCCAAATCTTTTTTGATCAAGCGATGGAACCGCTCGGTGTCAGCCGCAACAAGCTTGCCCGCGACATCGATGTGCCGGTTGGCCGGATCAGCGATATCGTCAGCGGCAAGCGGGGTATCACGCCCGATACCGCGCTCCGGCTTGCCAAGTATTTCGGCACCGCGGCCGAGCTCTGGATGCGGCTCCAGGCCGAATACGATCTCCACGTCGCGCGCAACTCGGTGTGGAAGGATATCGAACCCCGGGTGCGCAACTATGTCCCGGCGAATGACGCCGCCCCCACCACGGCGCCGGTGGTCGAGATGGATGCCGTGATCGACGAGCCGATCGCGGCAATTGAGCCGCCGGCCGCTCCGATCGTCGATGAGCCCGTTGAGGCAATGGTCGAAGCTGTTGCCGAAGCACCCATCGAAGAGCCGGCCGAGGAGATTTTCGACGCGCCCGTCGAGGCTCCCATCGAAACCGTCATCGAAGAGCCGGCCGAAGAGATTTTCGAGGCGCCCATAGAGGAAATCGTCGAGCTGCCGGTTCAGATCGAGACCCCGGCGGTCGAGCATGTCGCGATTTACACCGAGCCAAAACAGCCGGTATTTTCCGGTCCCGACGCGGAGATGACCCCGTCATTTGAGCCGGAAGTGATCTCGCCCACCACGCATTCCGTGTTTCCCGGCGGCGTGGCTGAAGATGCCGAGACGATGGTCGCCGATCCGCCGCCAGCGGCCGAATTGGAATCGCCGCCCGTCGAGGTTCAGCCCCTCGCCGCGACCGCGATCGATATTCCCCTGCCAAGCCGTGACGAACTGCTCAATGCGGAACCGGCTTTGTCCTGGGATGACCCCGAAGACGACGATCTCGACATTCCGGACCCCGAGGCGTTCCGGCTGCCTTTCGATCCGGGCTGACCGGCAGCGTTCAATCCAGGCGGACGATTTCGCCGGACGCCAGTTTCCCGTGCTTCTGATAAAAACCGAGAGCCTTTAAGGTCGGCTCGTCGCTGGTAACGAACAGGATCGCGTCGCCGTCGGTCTCGTTCACATGTTCCAGCCATTCGCCGCCCGGAACCGCGATGGCGTCGAACGGCTCCCAGTCGAACCGCTTGCCGCCGATTATGCTGTGACCCGCGCCCTGGAACGGGAAACACACCAGGCTCGCGTTCTGGCGCAGCGGCAATGTCCGCTCTCCCGGCCGCAGCAGCTGGCCGAAGAAGGTCATGGTGGGATAGGCGGTGCGCCCGGTGATGGGATCCATGTATTCGACCGTGATCGCCTCGTGTGGGTCGCCGTCATGGTCGCGGAATTTTTCCAGCAATTCGCGCGTCTGCTCCCAGCGATAGACATACATGGGCGAGGCGCGCCCGGTGCCGCGATGATGGTTGACGAAGCGCGGCTTCAGCCCGCCATGGCCGTAGACCCGGGCGGAATAGTCGTCATCGAAGCGCGCGGTCTGTTCCCGCGCCTGGACCTGCTGGCCGTCCTTCTCCTCGGTATAATCGTGATCGAAGCTCGCCGAGTTCAGCACCTCGGTGAGCGGCAGGTCGAGGACGCTGACATTGACCGCGAAATCATCGCCGCGGTTGCCGTGATTGTGCCACGCCTCGGACGGGGTCAGCACCAGATCGCCCGGCCCGAAGGTGATGTTCTCGCCTTCGACGCCGGTGAAGTTGCTCTCGCCGGTCAGCCCGATGCGCACCGCGTTGATACTGTGTCGGTGGGGCGGCATGATCTCGCGTGGATCGTTGAGCCGGTACGCGACATAGAGCGTCGTCACCGTGGCGCGCTGCGGGCTGAGCGCCGGGTTCACCAGCACGATCGAGCGCCGCTCTGAATCGTCCATGGTGATCAGCTCTGCCGCCTCATACAGCAGCGGTTCGATGTCGGCGTATTTCCAGATGAACGGTTCGGCCTTGCGGCCCTTAAGAACCTGCGCGTCCTCGTCGTGATCTTCCTTGTCGTTCCGGACCGCCCAGTAGGGCGCCATGTCGAGCGCGTCCAGTCGCGAATAGAGCGCATCCATGCGCGCTTCGCGGTTGCCGCCGGGCTTGTTTTGGGCCGCTTCTGTGGTTGTCATGACGGGCTCCTCCGATCTGTCTTTAGTCGGCCAAGGCTAACACCAAAGGATCCTTGGCACGACATTCATACGAATTTTTCGTGGCGTTCGATACAGGTGGTCAGCACGTCGTCCGCGTCCCGTTTCCACCAGTTCTCTCGCGAGAAGATCTCGACTTCGTTGAAGCCGCGATAGCCCGCCGCCTCGACCCAGCCCCGGATGCGCGGGATGTCGATCACCCCATCGCCCATCATGCCCCGGTCGAATACCAGATCGCGGGTCGGCACCAGCCAGTCGCACACATGGAAGGCGAGGATGCGGTCTCCGGCGCGCGCGATTTCCGGCTCCAGCCGGGGGTCCCACCAGACATGGTAGACATCGACCGCGACGCCCAGCCCGACGCCCAACTCCTCGCAGAGGTCATTGGCGTGGGCCAGCGTGTTGACGCAACCGCGATCGGCGCAAATCATCGGATGCATCGGCTCGATGGCGATCGGCATGCCGACGGCGCGGGCATGCGGCAGGATGGCCGCGATGCCGTCGCGCACCTGGCGGTGCGCGTCGGCGAGGTCCTTCGAACCGTCGGCGAGCCCGCCCGCGACCAAGACCAGGCAGGCCGCATCGATCGTTTTGGCCTCGTCGATGGCGCGCAGATTGTCCTCGATCGCGGCGCGGCGGCCGGCCTCGTCGGCGGCGGGAAACTGACCGCCCCGGCACAGCCCGGTGACCGTCATGCCGTGATCGGCGAGAATTTTCGCCGCCTCGCCGGCGCCGCATTCTTCGAGCTTGTGACGCCAAACGGAAATGCCGCGCACGTTCCGGCGGGCGCAGCCTTCCACCGCCTGGCGTAAATTCCATTGCGCATCCGTGGTGATCTGATTGAGGGAAAGCCGCTCGACCCCGGGCATCGGATCAGGCCCCGACGCCGTGGACGGCGAGGACGGCATTCATACGCGCCGCGGCGATCTCGGGGTCGCGTAATAGCCCGGCCTTGTCGGCGAGCCGGAACAGCTCCGCGAGATGCAGGATCGAACGCGCGCTCTGCTGGCCGCCGACCATCACGAAATGATCCTGGTGGCCGTTGAGATAGGCCATGAAGACCACGCCGGTCTTGTAGAACCGCGTCGGCGCGCCGAACACATGACGCGACAGCGGCACGGTCGGCGCGAGAATGTCATGGAACTCGTCGGGCCGGTTGCCGGCCAGCGCGGCCAGCGCCGCGGCGGCCGCCGGCGCGATGGCGTCGAAGATGCCGAGCAGCGCGTCGGAATATCCCGCCTCGTCGCCGGCGATCAATTCGGCGAAATTGAAATCGTCGCCGGTATACATGCGCACCCCATCGGGCAGGCGGCGGCGCAGCGCGATTTCCTTGTCCTTGTCGAGCAGCGATATCTTGATGCCGTCGACGCGCGCGGCGTTGGCCTCGATCACCGACAGGCAGGTATCCATGGCCGCCCAGTGATCGCCGTCGCCCCAATAACCCGCCAGCGCCGGATCGAACATTTCGCCCAGCCAATGGATGATCACCGGTTCGGCGACCTGCGACAGGATGCGGTCATAGACCCGGATGTAATCGTCGGGCGAGCGGGCGCAGGCGGCCAGCGCGCGGCTCGCCATCAGGATGATGCGCCCGCCGAAGGATTCGACCGCCGCGCATTGTTCCTCATAGGCGGCGATCACGTCGTCGAGCGTGACCGGTTGATCGGCGAGGAGGTGATCGGTGCCGGCGCCGGAGGCGACGACCGCGCCGGGCACCTCCTTCGAGGCCTCGACGCTGCGCCGAATTAACTCCTTCGAGGTTTCCCAATCGAGCCCCATGCCGCGCTGGGCGGTGTCCATCGCCTCGGCGACGCCGAGCCCGAGCCGCCACAGGTGTCGCCGGAATTCGATGGTGCGGTCCCAGTCGATGGCGGGGTCCAGCCAGGGGTCCGCATCGGCGCGGGGATCGGCCACCACATGGGCGGCGGCCAGCGCCGAGCGGTTGAAGGGGCGGGCGGCGGCCGTGGGGAAATCGCGCGGCGGGCCGGTCTCGTATGGCGACAGTCCGCCCTCGGCGGTCGGCAGCTCAATCCTCGGCATGATCCGCTCTCCCCGGCAATGTCATTTCCGCTATTGAGTTCCAGTCGGGTGCGACGCGCGACGCGAACCCCGGCGCGTCCAGGCTCGACAGGTTGATCTCTCCATCGCGGATTCTCAAACACGTAACGCCGTCGCGCCGTTCGTAAAGATCCGGATGCGACGCCGCGAAGGCCTCCTGTTCGGCGGCGGGCGCGGCGCTCATGCCGCGCGCGTAATGATGCCCGTTGCGCTCCACATGGTCGAGTCCTAGCAGTGAGACCAGGGCGAGGTCCTGCTGCACGCCGAGCCCGGCCTGACAGGTGAGGTCCTCGCCCGAGATGAAATAATGTCCTCCCGCCGCGTTCCAGTTCGCGCAGCGCGCGGCGTTGATGATGGAATTGTACACACCCTTGCATTGCTTGCTGGAAACGCCCGCATAACCGAGACCGCGCGCCGTCGGGAAGGCGTCGAAACCGTTATCCGATTCGTCGATGATGACGGGCCGGTAGGCGGCCAGCGGCGCGATGTCGCGGGCCAGCGCGGCGCGGCGGGTGATCGGCTGTTCGATAAAGGCGACCGCGGCCGCGAAACGGGACAGTTCGGGCGCGTCGTCGATCGCGCGCCACAGCTCGACGATGCCCTCGACATCGTCATACTGCTCATTGCCGTCGAGGCTGACGACATAATCCGGGCGCGCGGCGTCCAGCACCCTCGCGATGGCGCCGAGCCGCGCGAGATCAGCCGCCACGTCGCCCGCGACCTTGATCTTGAAGAACCGGTGGCCGTATTCCGCCACGACCTCTTCGAGGGTTTCCGGCAGACCGTCGCCGACGCGGCTATCCGTCGTCTGATCCGCCGACGTCAGCGGATCGACCAGACCGACCGTGTGGCGCGCATGGATGCGCTGCCGTGGCGTCAGCCCGGCAAGAAAGGCCTCGATATCGAAATCGGCGAGGTCGGGCGCGAGGCCCCCTGGAGCGATGCCGGGAAGATTGGCGCGCATCGCCGCGAAGAACGATATTTCCCGTGTCCGGCACAGCGCATCCAGCACCGCCCGGTCGATCAGCGCCGGACCATAGCCCGCGACCAGCGGGTTGAGGCCCGCTTTCGCGCATTCCTCGACCTGCGGTCCATGGTTGACCGCCTTCAGGCCGAAGGCGGTCGCGGGTCCGTTTGCGAGGTAGAGAAGCCGCGCGATTTCCAGCGACCGGCGAAGCTGGTCGATATTTTGTGCGTTGCTCAGGGCCGGGTCCTTATCGAACCATTTGGGGACCATCACCTCGGCTGCCGCGCCCCAGCTCTCTCGCCCGTCTTCACACTCGATGCGCGCGCGTATGAAGGCCTGCGGCGCTTCCCGCAGTGTGACCACGCCGAAACGGAACGGCATGCGCAGCACGACCGGGCGTTCGAAAAATTCGATCTCGCGGATTTCGATTTTTAACGCGCTCACTATACGCCCGTCAGGCCTCCAGGGGCGGGATGTCCATCCACCGCCGTTCCGCCCAGCTTTGCATGGCAAGCTCGGCCAGTTGCAATCCCTTCGCGCCTTCCATCAGGGTCCAGCCGAACGGCGCGTCGTCGTACAGGCTGCGGATAAACATTTCCCATTCCGCCTTGAAGCCGTTGTCGAACTCCAGATCGGCGCCGTATTCCGACCAGGTCCCGAAGAAGTCGATGGTCTGGGGCTCGTCCGGATTCCACACCGGCGACGGCGTCGCCTCGCGGTCCTGGACGTAGCATTTGGTGAGCCCGGCCACCGCCGCGCCCAGCACTCCGTCGGCGTGAAACGTCACCAGATCGTCTTTGCGCACCCGCGTGCACCAGGACGCGAAAATCTGCACGATGGCGCCGTTCTCGAGCTCGACCGTGGCGTAGGACGCGTCGTCGGCGTCGGCGGTGTAGGGCGCGTCGTTCTCGTCCCAGCGTTTGTCGAAATTCACCGCGCCGATGCAGCTCACCGCCTTCACCTTGCCGAAGACATTGTCGAGCACGTAGCGCCAGTGCGGCATCATGTCGAGGATGACGCCGCCGCCTTCCGACTTCTTGTAGTTCCAGCTCGGCCGCTGGGCGGCGCGCCAGTCGCCCTCGAAAACCCAGTAGCCGAAGTCGATCTTCACCGACAGCAGCCGGCCGAAGAATCCGTCGTCGACCAGGCGTTTCATTTTTTGCAGTCCGGGCAGGAACGTCTTGTCCTGCACCACGCCGTGCTTGATCCCGGCCGCCTCCGCCGCGCGATAAAGGCTCAAAGCCTCTTCCAGCGTCGCGGCGGACGGTTTTTCGCAATAGATGTGCTTGCCCGCCGCGATCGCCTTGCCGATCACCTCGGCGCGCTTCAAGGTCGATGCTGTGTCAAAGAACAAGGCATCGTCGGGATTGGCCAGCGCACCATCCAGGTCATCGGTCCAGCGCTCGATACCGTGCGCCTTGGCCAGTGCGGCGACCTTGTCGGCGCTGCGCCCCACCAGGATCGGGTCCGGCATCACGCGGTCGCCGTTATCCAGCGCGACGCCGCCCTGTTCCATGATTTTCAGTATCGAACGGATCAGGTGCTGATTGGTGCCCATCCGCCCGGTTACGCCGTTCATGATGACGCCAAGGCGTCGTTCCGTCATTCTAGGTCTCCGTGGCCCGTGTTCGACAAGAAACGAGAATGACGTAATCGCCGGGCCGGATCAAACGCCCGGTCGAGGGTGTGAAGGGATCATCCATGGCCAGTAAAAATCCGCCGCGTTTCATCGAGTTGCCGGAGAGCGATGCGACGGGGCGTATCCGGGATATCTATGCCGATATCAGGCTCTGTCTCGGCGCGCCCATGGTGAACCTGGTCTATCGTCACATGGCCTGTCAGCCGGGTTGCCTCGAATGGGCGTGGGGCGTGTTGCGACCGCTGTTCGTATCCGGCGAAATTGCCGGCGCGGCCGAGGCGCTGGTCGGCGGTGTCGAAGGAGCCGGCGCGTTCGAAATCACCGGCCCTATCGATGCGGAAGCGCAAGCCGCGCTGGTCACGGTGCTCGACGCCTATAACCGGGCCAATCCGATGAACCTGATTGCGCTTGAGCTGCTGTCTCTGGCGCTGGCGGGCGACTTCGAGCCGGCAAGCGGTCGTGAAGACGTGGCGTCCGAGCCGCCGGTCGGAGAACCAGCGCCTATTCTGCCGTCGATGCTGGATGCGGATCAGGTCGCGCCCGAGACCGCCGATTTGATGCGTCTTCTGGCGCGCCAGTCGACCGGCGGCGGTGACGATGTAATCCCGTCGCTTTACCGTCATCTCGCGCACTGGCCGCAATGTCTCGCCGTCGTTTCCGGGGCGTTGGCGGTCTTTCTCGCCGAGACCGATCTCGACGCGGCGGCGGGCAGGCTGGCGGGCGAAGCCGGGGCGGCCGCGGCGCGATTGCCGCTGCGCGCGCCCGAAGGGTTGCCGCCGCCCTCGTTAGCTCAGCGTGAAAGTCTCCGGGAGTTGATCGGTTTCTTTCCCGCCGCGATCTGTCGCATGATCGTGATCGGAACCTATTTGCGCCGGTCGTTACCGGGTTAGCGGTTGGGGAGAGCCGAAAGAATTTCGCGAAAACGGCGGATCGGCGCGTCGTCCCGGATTAGCTTCATCGGCACCGAAAAATGGCCGCACCGCCAGATGAAGGCGTTTTCATCCGGTATTCCCCAACCCCGGATCAGCTTCTCGCCGCTGTCGAACGGCGTGACTTTGTCCTTGCCGCCCAGCACCGAGACGATATTGCCGGGATCGACCACCGGTTTACCGATGGGATCGAGCAAGGGCAGCCATTTGTGCAGCCGTTCCTGGGTCCAGCCGCTTGCCGCGGCGGCTTCCGGAATGCCCCAGACGCGCGCCAGCGCGCCCCGGACGGCGGCGTCTTCATGTCTGCCGCAATGGGTCACCAGGAACAGGGCGTCGGGGTGCAGCCGCGCCGGCCAGTACCGCGCCCGGGTCGCGAGCAATTGCGCGGCCAGCGCGCCGAGGCTGCTGCCGCCCACCGCGACGGGCCCCTTGCTGGTGCGCCGCGCCCAATCGATCAGCGCCGCCCATTCGGGAAGCTGGGCCGTGAAAATATCGAGCGCCCCGCGCGGCGCCCGGGCGATGAACGCCTCGCCGCCATATCGTCCCGGCGGCACGCGCCTGCCATGCCACGGCGCTTCCGGCCGGACCACGCGGATTCCCATGCGGCACATGGTGAAGACCTCGTCGACCAGCCCGTGCCAGTGGTCGAACTCGACGCAGACCCCGTGGCCGAAGATTACGGTGGGCGGATCGGTCACGCCCTCGGGCTCGTAGACCCGGGCAATTACTTCGTCGTCCATGCGCGGCGAGGGTGAGGGGAAGCGGATCCAGGATTCGCTCCCCGCCAGTCCCGGCACGCGGTGCGACTGGGTGATCTCCGGCATGGTGGCGGGCGCGGGGAAGGCGCTCTCGGGGCTCGCCAGCGCGTTGGCGTAATCGGCCTCGACCTCCTCCGGCGAAGGGATGTCCCACTTCACCAGGGGAATCTTTCGTCCACGGGCGAGGAAGAGGAAGTTGCGCCGCGTCGCGTTATAGGCGTGCCGGCGGTCGCGCCGCGCCGTCTCGACCGCGACCAGATGGTGCGGCGCCACCGCTTCCGGGCCGAAAAATACCTCGCGCCAGCGCGCTTCGGTCGCGTTGACCGCCTCGCGCGCGCTTTCGAATTTCGCCAGCGCTTCGCGCAGCCGGGGCTCCAGGTGCGGCACCGGCGCCAACGGGATTTCCTCATAGAACCGCGCCACCGAGCCTTCCGCCGCGCGCGCCGCCGCCCACAGCCGCGACAGCGGAAAGAACCATCGCGCCAGCAGCCGCAGCGCGACCGCGTCGAACCAGGGCCGCGCGATCAGCCCGCCGACCGGCGAGCGCAGCCATCGCGCGGCGAACTCCTCGGCGTGCAGCCGGAATTCCGGCTCGGGCGGGGTTGGGGATTCCGTCATCGGTTATTTATAGCCGATCCCTGTGTCGGCCAGCAGCGGCGAATTGGTGCGGTGGTCGTCATTCGCCCGCCAGCGCATGTCCCGGTAAAAAGTGGGCCACCGGCTTCACATAGAACCGCAGCATCGCGAGTTCGGCGGGGTTGGCAACATATCGGCCCGGCTCCTCCTCGATCACGATATGGCGGGCGAGCAGCATTCGCAGCCCGTCGCCGACCGCGAGGTTCTCTTCGCCGAAGGGGAGATAGACATCGGTGCTGTTTGCTTCGAATTCCCCTACGAGCTGATGGGCGCGGGCCTTGAGGTCGAGCTCGCTCAGCCGCCGTTCCGGCGTTTCCAGGAACGCGGTCGCGACCAGCGAGACCGGCAGCACCGGGATCAGCTTCGCGATGTCGCCCATCAGATCGTCGGCCAGCCGCGCCACCCATTCGAACCGTTCCGCCCGGTCGAGCGCGGTCGGATCGACGCCATGCCCGGCGAGCCAACCCTTCAACGAGACCGGCGCGCCGAAATTGGCGCAGGCGCGTCCGAACCGCCGCCGTCGCCCATGTGCGATCTGCAACGACGTGCGCAGGAAAAATCCGACCGTGGCCTTTAAAACGAATATCGTGCCGCGCCGGCTGATCATCGCCTCGTCCTGGTTCTGCAACAGGCCGCGATCCTCCATCACGCGTTCGTAATTGATGCCGACCGGCACGAAGACGATGTCGCGCTCCCCTTTGGGATCGAAATCGCGGATCATGTAATCGAGCAGCCCGAGCTTGGGCTTTTGCAGCCCGCCGTCGCGCGACAGCGCGCCTTCCGGGTAAATACCCTGGGGGACGCGGCCCTCGACGGCCATCTGCACGTAGCGCTCCAGCACCCGGCGATATAGCGGCTCGTCCGCGCCGCGGCGCACGAAATACGCGCCCATGGCGCGCAGCAGATTGCCCATCGGCCAGAACAGCGTCCATTCCCCGGCCGCGTAGGACAGCGCGGCCCGGCGCGAGGCCAGATAGGTGACCAGCAGGTAATCGAAATTGCTGCGGTGGTTCATTACCAGCACCACGCCGTTCTCGGTGCCGAGCGCGGAAAGCGCGGATTCGTCGACATAGCCGATCCGCACCCGATAGAAGAACCGCAGGAACCCCCGGGCGATCCAATAACCGATCCGGAATTAGAAATAGGCATTGAAGCCGGGCACGATCTCGCGCGCATAGGACTCGGCTTCCTCGATCACCACCTGGCGGGGCAAGTCCCGCGCCGCCGCCTTTTCGGCGATGGCTTCCATCACCTTCTCGTCGAAGACCAGCCGGTCGATCAGCGCCGCACGCCGCGTCAGCATGAAGGGCGGAAGTTCGAGATCGAGTCGCGCGTGGACGTCATCGATTACGCGACTGACCCGGTTGCGCACGAACCAGCGAAACCCCGGCATCAGCAGCAAAGTCAGGAACGACCAGGCCGCGAACACGGTGATCAGAACGAACAGCCAGATCGGCAATTCCAGCGTCGCCGACATCATCTTCTTTCTTGGTTTTCTTCATCTTAAGCATGCCGCATGCACGACGTCTTGTCAGTAACCGGACGACAGGCTACCAAGGGCCGTCATGCAGCGCGTCCACGAGATTCTCGATTTTTGGTTCGGAAAGCCCGACAGTCCGGAATTCGGCGAGTATCGCCGTATCTGGTTTCGCGGCGGGCCGGCGTTCGACGCAGAAATCACGACTCGATTCCTCGACTATCATGAGACCGCCTTGGCCGGCGAGTTGGACCATTGGCGGGATGACGCGCAAGCCTGCCTCGCGCTGTTGCTGCTGTTCGACCAGTTTTCGCGCAACATGTTCCGGGGCGGCCCCCGATCCTACGCGACGGATCCGCTGGCCCGCGAAATCGCGCGGCACGCCATCGCGCGCGGCTTCGACAAGGGCCGCCACCCCATCGAGTGCCAGTTCTACTATCTGCCGTTCGAGCACAGCGAGGACATGGCCGATCAACACCGTTCGGTCGAATTGATGAGCGCCATGCCGGAAAACGAAAAGAAAAAAGACAACATCCTCCACGCCGAACGACACCGCGAAGTGATCAAGCGCTTCGGCCGCTTTCCCAGCCGCAATCAATTCCTGGGGCGCGAAAGCACGCCCGAGGAAATCAAATTCATGGCTGAAAATCCCGATTACAATTTCGGCCAGAACCGGGATCCCTGAACAGAATGACCGACCGGGTCGAATGCGTGGTGATCGGCGCCGGCGTGGTGGGGCTCGCCGTGGCGCGCCGGCTCGCGATGGACGGGCGCGAAGTGGTGATATTGGAGCGCGCCGACACCATCGGCGCGGAGACGTCTTCGCGCAATTCCGAGGTCATCCATGCGGGCATCTATTACCCCAAGGACAGCCTGAAGGCGCTCTACTGCGTCGCGGGCAAGCACGCGCTCTATGACTATTGCGCCGCGCACGCCGTGCCGCATCGGCGTTGCGGCAAGTTCATCGTCGCGACCAGCGACGACGAAATTGGCGAGCTTGAACGGCTGAAAGGCGTCGCCGCCGGCAACGGCGTGCCCGATCTCGAGTGGATGACGCCGGCCGAGGTGACGGCGGAAGAACCCGCGATCAGTTGCGTGGCGGCGCTGCGCTCGCCCTCGACCGGCATCATCGACAGCCACGCCTTGATGCTGGCCTATCTCGGCGACGCCGAGGCGCATGGCGCGATGGCGGCTTTTCTCACGCCGGTCATCGGCGGGCGTATCGAGGACGACGGCATTTATTTGCGTACCGGCGGCGCCGAGGCGGCGGAAATCAAGGCGGATATGGTGATCAATTCGGCGGGTCTGTGGGCCCAGAAAATCGCCGCCGCGATAGACGGCGTCCCGGCCGCCACCATCCCGCCGAGCCATTACGCGAAAGGCAACTATTACACGCTGGTGGGGCGCGCGCCGTTCTCGCGGCCGATCTATCCGGTGCCGGGTCAGGCCAGCCTCGGCGTCCATGTCACCCTCGACATGGGCGGCCAGGTGAAATTCGGCCCGGACGTCGAATGGCTGGAGGCGCGTGATCCCGACGACCTCGATTACGATGTCGATCCGGCCCGCGCCGAGGTCTTCTACGAGGCCGTCCGGCGCTATTACCCGGCGCTCGCCGACGGCGCTATCCAGACCGGCTATAGCGGCATCCGGCCCAAGATCCAGGCGCCGGGGGAGGCCGCCCGGGATTTCGTGATCCAGGGGTCCGGGGAGCACGGAATAGCCGGAATGGTGAACCTCTATGGCATTGAATCTCCAGGGTTAACCAGCTCGCTGGCAATCGCCGACCGGGTCGCGGAAATTTTGAATTCGGCCCCTTGAACCGTCCCTGATCGTTCTTAAATCTTGAGTGTCGGATGCCGCATAGCGGGTCCGGCAATTGAACCGGCCAGCCCGTATGGGTGGCCATGGACCCTGCATGTTGCTCATAGGAGGACTGTAGCCATGCGAGATTTCGACTTTTCCCCCCTGTTTCGTTCCGCCATTGGATTCGACCGCCTGCCGTCGATGATCGACACGGCAAACCGGCTGAACGGCGCGACCGATTCCTATCCGCCCTATAACATCGAGAAGCTCGGCGAGGATGAATATCGCATCACCCTCGCGATCGCCGGTTTCGGCCCCGATGATATCGAGATCGAGGCGCGGGACGGCACGCTGACCGTAAAGGGCAAGAACGCCGCCGAACCAGAAGGCGTCCGCTATCTGCATCGCGGTATCGCCGGGCGCGCCTTCGAACGCCGTTTCCAGCTCGCCGACCACGTGGAAGTGCGGTCGGCCGATCTTGCCAACGGTTTGCTTGTCGTCGGACTGGTGCGCGAACTGCCCGAGGCGATGAAACCGCGCCGGATCGAGATCACCTCGTCCGGCAAGGCCATCGAACATAAAAGCGCCGCCTGAGGATATTTCCCTCCACAGTTGGCTATCGACCGGCGGGGTCGGGAGCGATGCTCCCGGCCCCGTTTGCCTTTTCGGCAGCGATAGCCCTTGACATTCATGGCCGATTATCCAATTTTCGTGCGCCCTGAAGCGGGTGACAAAACACCATACAAAACCGAAACTTTTCAATCGGTTGGAACGGGCAAAGGTGACACGATGGTAAGAGGAATTCGACCATGAGCGGGATGCTGGAACTCCAGCGCCTGACCAAGCGTTTCGGCTTGCTGACGGCGGTCGACGACGTGAGTCTGAGCGTTGATCGCGGCGAGGTGCTTGGTTTTCTCGGCCCCAACGGCGCCGGCAAGACGACCGCCATGCGGATGATTACGGGCTTTCTGCCGCCGACATCGGGCACCGCCATGGTGTGCGGCTTCGACGTTACCCAAGCGCCCATCGACGTAAAGCGGCGCATCGGCTATGTGCCCGAGGGCGCGCCTCTTTATGAGGACATGACGCCGAAGGGGTTGCTTGGGTTCATCGCCGGCATACGCGGCATATCCGGCAAGGCGCGTGATGACGCGGTCGCGCGCGCCGCCGAAATGATCAACCTCAAGGACGTAATGCAGCAGCCGATCGGGACGCTGTCGAAGGGCTTCAAGCGCCGCGTCGCGGTCGCCCAGGCGATCCTGCACGATCCCGAGGTATTGATCCTCGACGAGCCCACCGACGGGCTTGACCCCAATCAGAAACACGAGGTCCGCGCCCTGATCCGGAGCATGGCCGAGAACAAGGCGATCATCATCTCCACCCATCTGCTCGACGAGGTCGACTCGGTATGCACCCGCGCGGTCATCATTTCGCGCGGCAAGGTGGTGGCCGACGGCACGCCCGAGGAGCTTGAATCCCGGTCGAGCTTTTTCAACGCGGTCAGCATCCGCATCGGCGTCGATCATTGCGACCGGTGCCACGAGGCGCTTGCCGGGATTTCCGGGGTCGCCAGCGTCGATATCCTGGACCGGTCGGCGGCCATCGCGCATCTGATGGTGATGCCGGAGGGCGGCAAGCCGATCATCCAGGAAATCAGCGCTCATATCCGCGGCGCCGATTTTCCGGTCGAGGAAATCCGCGCTGAAAAAGGTCACCTCGACGAGGTGTTCCGCCAAATCACGACGTCGGCTTAGGAAGGGCGAAGTCCATGAGCACGACGGTAACCATCCTCAAACGCGAACTCGCGGCCTATTTCACGACACCGCTGGCGTATGTCTTCATCGTGATCTTCCTCGCGCTGACCGGCGCGGTCACGTTTTATTTCGGTCAGTATTTCGATCGCGGACAGGCCGACCTCACGCCGTTCTTTTCCTTCCACCCCTGGCTGTACCTGTTCCTGATCCCCGCGATCGGCATGCGGTTGTGGGCGGAGGAGCGCAAGAGCGGCACGATCGAACTTCTTATGAGCCTGCCGGTCTCGACCACCCAGGCCGTGCTCGGCAAATTCCTCGCATCCTGGTCCTTCGCCGCGATCGCGCTGGCGTTGACCTTCCCCATATGGATCACCGTCAATTATCTCGGCAGTCCCGATAACGGCGTCATCGTGGCGGGGTACATCGGCAGCCTGCTGATGGCCGGCGCCTTTCTGTCGATCGGTTGTTTCGTCTCCGCGCTGACGCGCAACCAGGTGATCGCCTTCGTCATCGGGGCCGCGCTCTGTTTCCTGTTCATGATGAGCGGGCTTGAGATCGTACAGGCGGCGTTCAAGGGATGGGCGCCGCCGTTCGTGGTCGATCTCATCGCCTCGCTCAGCTTCCTGACGCATTTCAACGGCATCATGAAGGGGGTGATCGATCTCCGCGATCTGATCTATCTGTTGTCGGTGATGGCCGCGTTTCTGTTCGCCAACGTTGTCGTGATCGACCTCAAGAAGGGCGGCTGAGATGAAGTCCTGGGACCAAAAGACACTCGGTATCGGCGCGCTGGCGCTGGCCGTCATTCTGTTCCTCGCGGTCAACATTTTTTCGAGCGCTGCATTCCGCAACACGCAGGTCGATCTCACGGAAAATTCGCTCTATTCGTTGTCCGATGGCACGCGCGAAGTGCTCGCCGGGCTTAAGGAACCGGTGACGCTGCGCTATTTCGTCTCCCGCGACCTGTTGGACGTGAGCCCCGGGCTCGGAAACTATTCATCGCGCATCCTGGAACTGATCGAGCGCTACGTGACGCTATCGGGCGGCAAGATCAACCTCGAACTGGTCAATCCCAAGCCGTTCTCCGACGAGGAGGACCGCGCCGTCGGATACAGTCTCAAGGGCGTGCCGCTCAATGAAACGGGCGAACTCGGCTATTTCGGTCTTGCCGGCACGAACACCACCGACGATCAGGACGTGATCGGTTTCTTCCAGCCCCAGCGCGAGCAGTTCCTCGAATATGACCTCACGCGGCTGATCTATAATCTGGCCAATCCGAAGAAGAAGGTCATCGGGCTGATCTCCGGCCTGCCGATCGACGCCGATCCGCTGAAGAAATACAAACCGTGGACCGTGATAGAGCAGATGCGGCAGTTCTTCGAGATCCGCGGCATGGGGCTCGATCCCAAGATCACCGACGATATCGACGTGCTGATGATCGTCCATCCGATCGGCCTGACCGAAAAATCGCTCTATGAAATCGATCAGTATGTGATGCGCGGCGGCAAGACGATTATCTTCGTCGATCCCTATGCCGAGGAAGGCACGCGCTCCAATCAGGCCATGCGGATGCCGCCTGACCAGGGCTCGGACCTGAATATGTTATTCAAGGGCTGGGGCATCGTCTACGACAAGGACAAGGTGCTGGGCGATCTCGGCTCGGCCCAGCGCGTCAGCGCCGGCGTTGATCCGCAGGGACGTCCGATCATCACCGATTACGTCGCCTGGCTGAGCATGCAGCCTAAACGTTTCAAGCAGGACGACGTGGTGACCGGCGAGTTGCGTCTGATCAACCTCGCCAGCGCCGGCTTTATCTCCAAGGCCAAGGACTCCGCGATCACCATCGATCCGCTGATCACCTCGTCGGAAGCTTCCGCGCCGGTGGACGCCACCAAGGTTCGTTTTCAACCGGACCCCTCGGTTATCCTCAAGACCTTTAAGCCGCTCGACAAAGGGCTGGTCGCCGCCGCCCGCATCGGCGGCAAGATCAAGAGCGCCTTCCAGGGCGGTATGCCGAAGACCAAGAAAGAGGGCGACGAGAAGGACAAGAAGGAAGGCAAGACCGTCAAGACCTGGCCCCATCTCAAGGAGACCGGCAAGGACGTCAACATGATTGTGGTCGCCGACACTGATATCCTGGCGGACAATTTCTGGCTTCAGGTGCAGGATTTCTTCGGCCAGCGGCTGGTGGTGCCGATCGCCAACAACGCCGACTTCGTGATCAACGCGCTCGACAATATGGGCGGCTCAAGCGCTCTGATCAGTCTGCGAAGCCGGGGTCTGTCGTCGCGCCCCTTCGAGCGCGTCGAGGCGATCCAGCGCGCCGCCGAGCTTCGTTTCCGCGATAAGGAACAGGCGCTGAACAAGAAGCTCGCGGAGGTCGAGAAGAAGCTCAAGGAACTTCAGACCAAGGAAAAGGCCGGCGCCGGCGCGGGTGGCGCGGCGATCCTGACCGACAAGCAAAAACAGGCGATCAGCGATTTCCGGGTCGAGATGGTGAAGATCCGCCGCGAGCTTCGCCAGGTTCGCCTTGCGCTGCGCGAGGATATCGATGCGCTCGACGCTTCGATCAAGGTCATTAATATCGGCGCCATGCCGGCGTTGATCGCGGTGCTGGCGATCGGTCTCGCGCTGGTCAGGCGCGGCCGCGCACGTCGCCGTCACGCCTCGGCGTTGAGTTGATCGGCCGTAGGTAAGAGGGAAAGAGGCATGAAATCCAAATCCTTCATGAGTCTCGCGGGCGTTACCGCCGTGGTGGTAATCGCGGCGATCGTCGCGGTCACCCAGACCCAGCGGGCGACCATATCTTTTTCCGGAGATCAGGAAGCGGCATTCCCGGGCCTCGCCGAAAAGCTCAACGACATCGCCTCGCTGGGCATCGTCAGCGCGGAGGCGAAGTTCCACGTCGTGCGCACCAAGACCGGCTGGGGCCTGAAGGAGCGCGACAACTATGCGGTCTCGTTCGGGAAGGTGAAGGAAGGTCTTGTCGGTCTTTCCGAACTTAAACTTCTGGAATCCAAGACTGCTGATCCGGAACGCCATGCGCGCCTTCAGGTCGAAGCGCCGGGCGGCAAGGACACCAAATCCATCGGTTTTGAAATCAAGGACGGCGCCGGCAAGGTGCTCGCGGCCGGGATTATCGGCAAGCGGCGTGTCGGACTGTTCGGCACCGGCGGGCCCGGCACTTATCTGCGCAAGGATGCGGAAAAACAGTCCTGGCTGGCGCGTGGCGCGGTCGAGCTTGGGGACGAGCCCAACGATTGGATGGTCCGCGATATCGTGAATTTCGAAGCCGAGGAAATAAGCCGCGCGGTGATCCGCCAGCCCGAAGGCGCCGAGATCGTGGTGTCCAAGGAAAAGGCCGCCGATACGGCGTTCAAGATTACCGGCGTGCCGAAGGGTCGGAAACTGAAGGACAAGGACGAGCCCAAGAATCTCGCCGGCGGGCTATGGCGGCTGAGCTTCGAGGACGTGAAGCTGGCCAAGGCCATTCCTTTCCCCGAAAAGCTCAATATCGCCGAGTATGAGAGCTTCGGCGGGGTCCGGGTCCGGGTCGAGATGACCTTTGTCGACAAGACCGTCTGGGGACGTTTCTCGGCCAGCGTCGCCGAAACGCTGACCGATGCCGCGGCGCGCAAGAAGGCCGAGAAAAGGGCCAAGGAGATCAATGCCCGGGTGACCGGGTGGGTCTACGAGCTGTCAGCGGGCGAGGGCGAGAAGCTCACCACCAAGATCGAGGACATCCTGGAAAAACCCAAGCGGAGTTGACGGGGCGGCGGCGACCGATGTCCCTTCCAGGGCGCGTGGCCGTTCTCCTCTTCCTCGGCTTTCTCGTCTGGCCGGCCCCGGCTCAGGCGCAACGTGTCGATGTGGAGCTTGTTCTGGCCGTCGATTCGTCGGGCAGCATCGATCACGAGGAATTCCGTCTCCAGCGCGAAGGTTATGCCCGCGCCCTGACCCACCCCGAAGTGCTGAAAATAATTCGCCGCGGACCCTATCGCGCGATCGCGGTGACCTTCGTGGAGTGGTCGGGTCCCACCATCAACACCCAGGTCGTGAACTGGACCCGAATCGCTAAAGCCGAGGACGCAGATATCGTGGCGGCGCAACTCCTTGCCGCGCCGCGCACCATCTTCGGCGGCGGCACCGCGCTCGGCGGCGCCATTGATCTCGGCATGGCGCTGCTGGCGGAAAGCCCGTTCAAGGGCAGCCGCCGGGTAATCGATATTTCCGGCGACGGATAGAATAATAGGGGCCGTTGGCCGTCCGTGGCGCGCGACGAAGCCGTGACCAGGCGGGTGACGATCAACGGGCTTGCGATTCTCGATTTCGCAGACGATCTGGTCGAGCATTTTCGCGAAGAGGTGATCGGCGGGCCGGGCGCCTTCGTCATCGCCGCCAACGGTTTCGAGGATTTCGCCCGCGCGGTGCTGAAGAAGCTGTTGCTGGAACTGAATTTGTCGTAGCGCTCTAACGTGGCCGGCGGACGGCCTTCTTCAGCGACCATTCGACGATACGCTTCAGGGTCTTGCCCAGCGCCACGTCGAAGGCGCTCACCACCGAATCAAGATCGGTCCCCGCGGCCGGCTGGACCCGCTCCACTGTGAAGGCCCCGATGATGATGCGCTGCGGCATCTGCACCAGCTTGGCGTTGATGCGGACGCGGATTTTCGGCGGCCCGCCGGCGTTATATTCCGCCTGGAACTCCCGCAGATCGGTCAGCAGGGAAAAATCCGCGCGCAAGGTCACTGACTGGCGACCGACGCTGACAATCCTGCCGGAATTTTCGAAGCTTTCGACGAGCAGCGTCTGGACCATCATCGGCGCAGTGTCGGTCCAGTTGGCCCGGGCGTAATATTCCAGCGAAATCGGGCTGCGCCGCAGCGCGATGCGCGCGGTATTGAGGCCGGCCTGGGCGTTCGGCACGTCGATCGTAAGCTGCCAGTCGACGCGCGGCAGATCGGTGGAGAATGTCGTCTTGGGCGATAACACGAAGAGTTGCGGCGGCTCGGAGGTGGCACCCGGCAGCAGGCTTCCCGTGCAGCCGGCGAGCCCCGGCAACACGCAAATCGGGATGACCCATCGCAAAAATCTGAACCGCGTCATTTGGCCTCGAATCCTCTCTGGGTATCACCGAAGAAAAACCGCGCCGGGTCACGCTCGATCTGGGCGCTCAACCGTGTCAGACCGGCCACCAGCAGGCGAGCCTCGGCGATGAACTGTGAGAATTCATAGAGCCCGCCGGTCGAGAAATCGCGGATCGCGCCGCGATTTTCCTCGACCATGTCGTTGAATTTCTGTGTCGCTTCGTTGATCGATTGCGCGGTGCCGCGCATCACCGAAAGCGTGATCTCGGTTTCGTCGCCGATTGTCGCGGTACTCGCCTCGATCTCCTTGCTGAGCGCGCTGAAACGCTCCGCCGCCTGGCGCATCGCCGCCATCGTGTCCTCGCCGTCCTCGAGCAGTTGTTCGATGGTGTCCCGACGTTTCGCGAGGGTATCCGATAGCTGCCGGATATTTTCCAGCGTTTCCGCGACGGCGGCGAGGTTCTTGTCGTCGACCAGGCGGGTCAGCCGCTCGGCGAGGATTACGCTTTGCTCGAACACCTGAGGGGCCTTCTCCAGCACGGTTTCGAGCTGCGATCGCCGGGATGTGATCACCGCGATATCCTTGCCCTTCGCCGGTCTCAGCGCGGGGCTGGCCTGGGTGCCGCCATTCAACAGGATATAGGCTACCCCCGTCACCCCCTGGACCCCCAGCGTCGCGATCGTGTCCTGCTTGATCGGGGTGCCCTCGGCGATATCGGCCAACACCCGGACGCGCTCGACATTTTCCGGATCGATGCGGATGTCCGTGACGCCGCCGACCGGAACGCCGCGATAGCGGACCGCGCTGCCCACGGCCAGCCCCGAAACCGAGCCTGTGAAATACATCGCATAGGGTTTCGGCACGCTATCGAACTCGGCCCGGGTCAGCCATATCGCGAACGCGAATACCGCCGCCGTGAGCGTAAGTACGAATGCGCCGACCAGAATAAAGCTGGCTCTGGTTTCCATATGTCAGATTCTATCCACTAGCGCGGCCCGGGCGCGCGGCCCGTGAAAATAATCGTGGATCCAGGGATGGGCTTCCTGGACCAGACTGTCAATGGTGCCGATCACGAGATTTCCGTCGATCAGCACCGCGATGCGGTCGCAGATCGCGATCAGGCTGTCGAGATCATGCGTTACCATGACCACCGTAAGATCGAGGGTGTTGCGGAGGTCGCCGATCAGCGAATCGAAGCCCGCCGCGGCGATGGGATCGAGTCCCGCGGTGGGCTCGTCGAGAAACAGGATTTCCGGATCGAGCGCCAGCGCGCGCGCGAGCCCGGCGCGCTTGCGCATGCCGCCCGACAGTTCCGAGGGAAATTTCCCTCCCGCCTCCGGCGGCAGACCCACCATCGAAATTTTCAGCGCCGCGACCTTGGCGATCAGTTCGGGCGCGAGATCGGTATGCTCCTTCAGCGGCACCGCCACGTTCTGCGCCACGGTCAGCGACGAGAACAGCGCGCCGTCCTGGAACAGCACGCCGCAACGCGTCTCAAGTGCTTTGCGGCCTCCATCGCCTGCGTCATCCCCCGCTTCGTCCCCCCCTTCGTCTAAAGTGGCGCCGAACAATTTTACCGTGCCGGCGGTCTGGCGGTTGAGTCCGATCATGGTGCGCAGCAGCACCGATTTGCCGGTCCCCGATCCGCCGACGATCCCGATGACCTCGCCCCGGTAAATCTCGATATCCAGATCGTGGTGAATAATTTGCGCGCCGAAGCGCGTCTCGAGACCTTGGACGCTGATCACCGCCTGGTCCCCGTTCATCTAGACGCCCACCGCGGAGAAGAAAATGGAGAAGAGCGCATCGGCCAGGATTACCAGGAATATGGACACCACGACCGCCTTGGTGGTCTGGCGGCCGACGCTCTCCGCGCTGCCGCTCACCTTCAGGCCTTCGCGACAGCCGACCAGACCAATCAAAAAACCGAAGACCGGTGCCTTGATAATTCCGATCCAGAAGGACCAGACCGGCACCGCCGAATTCAGCCGTTCGATGAACTGCACCACCGAAATATCGATCAGCGCTATGACCATCAGCCCGCCGCCCACGAGTCCCATCAGGCTGGAGAACATCGCCAGCAATGGCATCGCCAGCAGCAGCGCGAAGATACGCGGCAGCACCAGCACCTCGACCGGATCGAGGCCGATAGCCCGCATCGCGTCGACTTCTTCGTTGACCTGCATGGTGCCGATTTGCGCCGCGAAGGCGCTGCCCGACCGGCCCGCGACCAGCACGGCGGTCATCATGATACCCATCTCGCGCAGCATCGAGACGCCGAGCAGGTTGACCGTGAAAATCTCGGCCCCGAAGCGGGCAAGCTGGTCGGCGCCCTGATAGGCGAGTACGACGCCGATCAGGAACGACAGCAGGCCGACGATCGGCATCGCGTTGAGTCCCACCTGCTCGATATGGCTGATCAACGAGACGAATCGAATTTGGCCCGGTCTGCCCAGCGACCGCAGCGCCGCCACGGTGACCACGCCGAGGAAATTCAACAAATCGACGGCTTCGTCGAACGCGGCGATCGTGGCCGCGCCGAGACGCTCGATCGCCGCCCTTATGGGGTGATATCGGTCCTCGGTTACAGCCGCTTCGGTGTCGCCGCGCGCGATGCGCTCGAGGATGATCCGGTGCGACGGCCGCACATCCGCGAATTCGGTGTCGATGCCGAGGTCGCGCAGGCGTCTTTGCGTGCGGAACAGGACCCAGGCGCCCGCGGTGTCGAGATCGTCGATCGCGCCCATGTCGATGCGCGCGCGTCGAACCGAGCCCGGCGCCAGCGCGCGCAGTCGTCGGTCGAGATCCGACAGGGTTGAGATCACCCAGCTTCCGCCCGCCGAGAGCAGCAGGCGTTCGCCTTCACGTTCGGTCCGGACCCACCCCGATTGCGTCGCCAAGGGCCGCGCCATGGTTTCGAGTTTCCCCCTGATTCCTAAATTACCATAGAGTCCGATGCGCTGAAAGCAATGCCTCTCGGGGCGCGTTGACAGGGGCGGGGGCGCCGCCGATGATGCCGCCCGAATTCAATTGGGAAGGGGCGAAGGTGAACGCATCGCGGAACCGCCGACCTCGCGGCGCCGGGGAGGCGGTTCGCGCATGAGCGGCCTTGGCCTGATGCCGTGGGAAGCGGCGTTGGTTGTCGCGGCGGCGCTCCTGGGCGGCACGATTCGGGGCTTCGCCGGATTCGGATCCGCGCTTGTGGTCGCGCCGATCCTCAGCATCGTCGTTGGCCCCCGTGTCGCGGTGCCGTCGGTCATCCTGATGATGGCGATCTCGACTTTTCAATTGATGCCCGGCGCGCTGCGCGATGTTGCCTGGCCACGGGTTCTCCAGATGGGGCTCGCCGCCTGCGTCGGCGTGCCATTCGGCGTTTACGCGCTGGTGACCGTCGATCCCGACTTCATGCGCCGGTTCATCGCCGCCGTGGTGGTGGTCTTTTCCCTGGCGATGTTGGTGGGATGGCGCTATCGGGGAACCCCCAGCCCCTATCTTGCGATGGGGGTGGGGGGGCTTGGCGGCGTGCTCTCGGGCGCGGCCTCGGTCGGCGGACCGCCGGTGATCGCTTTCCTGCTGGCCGGACCCGATCGCGCCGCCGCCAACCGCGCCGCGATTATCTTCTATTTCTTTTTTTCCCAGACGGTCGCACTGGCGCTTTACTGGGTCGAGGGGGTGATCGTCCTCCAGGTGATCTGGCTCACGCTGCTGATGCTGCCGGCGCAGATTATCGGTATCTGGATCGGCGCCAGGCTGTTCCCCATCGCAAGCGAAGAGATTTACCGGCGCGTCGCGCTCGGATTCCTGCTGGCGATCGGGCTGGTCGCGCTGGTGGTCTGAATGTCCCGCGAATTTCTGTTTTCGACCGACATGGCGCTGATCATCATCGCGTTTCTGGCGTCCGGGTTGGTGCGCGGTTTCACCGGCGGGGCAGGGGCGAATTTTCTCTCGGCGCCCGTGCTGGCGGCGATCATCGGGCCGCGCGAGGCGGTGCCGATTATCCTGCTGCTCAACGGGGTGACCAATTTCCAGCTTTTGACGGGCGCGGTGCAGCATGTGCGCTGGCGCGAAATCCTGCCCATCGGGATCGCGGCGGCGGTCACGCTGCCGCTCGGCGCTTGGGCGCTGTTCGCGGTCGACGAGGACCTGATGCGTCGCGCCGTGGCCGGGGCCGCGATACTGTTCGCGCTGGTCTTGATCAGCGGCTGGCGCTATCGCGGCCGGCACGGAATCGGCGTTTCCGTCGCGGCGGGTTCGGCGGCGGGCGCGCTGGCCGGATCGGTCTCGCTGGGCGGGCCGCCGGTATTTCTCTATTTGATGTCGGGTCCCGACAACGCCGCGACAAACCGGGCCCATTTCGTGATCTTCGCGGTGGTCCTGCAGATTGTCGCCATAGCGGTATTTTTCGCCGCCGACGCATTTTCCGCGCGCATGCTGTGGATTTCACTGATCGTGCTCGTGCCATTCTCCCTTGCGACCTGGGTCGGCACCAAGCTTTTCTACGTCACCAGCGAGCAGGTCTTCCGCCGCGCCTCGCTATGGGGGATGGTCGCGGTGTCGCTGGCGATCCTGGTGTTATGAGCCTTATTCCGGATTGCCGCGTGGCAGTTCGAACAGATCATCCGGCAAATCGTCGATATAGCCGACCACCTCGTCGACGCCGGCGATGTCGGCGTATTTCGCGTTCATGTCGCAGAGATTGATGGCGTGGGAGGCTTCGGAACGATCGAAGCAGCCTTCCTCGACCAGCGTCACCCGATAGTTTTCGCTGAACGCATCGAGCACCGAGGCGCGTACGCAGCCCGACGTGGTGGTGCCGACCATCAGGATGGAGTCGGCCTTGAAGTTCGTCAGGAACGAATTCAGCGCCGTGCCGTGGAAACCCGACGGTTTCAGCTTCTTGATCACGATGTCCTGCGGCGCCGGCGCGATTTCGGCGTTGATTTCGTTGCCGTCGAGATTGGTGCCGTGGGTATCGGAGCGCCATTCGGCGGTGCGTTTGTTCTTCCACGCCCACGACGCCCGGTCCCAGCCGTCGGGCCGCATGGTGCCGGTGGTGTAAATCACCGGAATGCCCTTGGCGCGGCCCGCCTCGATCAGTTTTTTGATGCTGCGCATGGATTCCCAGGCGTCCTCGCCGCACGAGTTGGGCCAGCGCTTGATCGAATCGAGGATTGGTTCCGGCTTGTCGCCGGTGAAATTATAATTTACGTCGATCACGATGATGACCGGGCGTTCGCCGAAGCCCGCGCGCTGGCCGTAGCCGGCGTCACCGAAGACCTGCTTGTCGCGTTCGGTGAGGAATTTGTTCCATACGGGTTCCGTCATGATCTTGCCTCCGTCGGGGTGATTGGGCCATCATAGGGCGCGAAAGGATTTAAAAGCCTATTCCGCGAGCGCCACGCATGCAAGCGGGCTAGCTAGAGCACTATCCGACCAAATAGGATCATTTGATGGAGGCAAATCGGTTTCTCGGGCAGGCGCGGCGCGTAGCGCGATGCGGCGCATCGGGC
>CAZPMO010000011.1:0-47244 GCA_964587515.1 uncultured Rhodospirillaceae bacterium
TTACGTCAGTGAACGAAATTGAGAATTTGCAAAGGTCCCACAAGGGGAGAGGGATTCTTTTTTCCATGCCCAGGTCCATTTGTAACCTGTAACCTCACACTTTACAAATTGACCGATGACCAGTTTCCCCCGGTTCGCCTTGCCTGCGCCGTCGAACCGGGGGAAACTGGACCCATAATTTCAGGGAGAGACGAGATGGCGAGGGATTTCGAGGACCATTGCTGGGCCGACGTGGTCAGCCCGGAGATACTGGAGACCTATCGGGATTACCGCCGCGATGTCTATGTCGGGCCGCGCCCGGCGCTGCTGGCGATCGATCTCTACAACGTGGTCTATCGCGGCGGGGCGCATCCGCCGCACGAGATCACGCGCGACCATCCGAGCACCTGCGGCATGTACGCCCACGCGGCGATCGAGCCGACCAGGAAGCTGTTCGCGGCGTGCCGCGCCGCCGGGCTGCCGGTGTTCTATACCACCGGGATTGTCGGGGCCTCGAAGGTGCGCGCCACCAAACGGGTGCGCGGCGGCGAGGCGGCGGGCGACGATTACGGCATCTACGAGGCCTTCACGCCGGAAGCCGAGGACAAGGTGATCTACAAGGAGCGGGCCAGCGGGTTTTACGGCACGCCGCTGGTGGCTTATCTGACGCAGCTCGGCATCGACAGTCTGATCGTGTGCGGCGAGAGCACGTCGGGCTGCGTGCGCGCCTCGGTGGTCGACGGCTATTCGAACGGCTATCACATGACGGTGGTGGAGGAGTGCGTGTTCGATCGCAGCCCGCTGTCGCACAAGGTCAATCTGTTCGATCTGCACCACAAATACGCCGACGTGATGATGCTCGACGAGGTGACGGCGCATCTCGCGGGGGGCGCCGCGCGCGCAGCCGAATAGGCGTCGGGAAGAGAGCCGAATAGGCGTCGGGAAGAGAACGGAATAGGCGCGGCGAAAACCGCGCGCAGAGTTGTTGGAAACCGGTCCCGGGGGGACGGGGCGGGCGCGCCCCGCGAGCCCCTGGGAACCGGATCAGATCATCACGGCGACGATCAGGAAGGTCGATGCGACGGCGGCCATGGCGCTGCCGAAGTTCACGCGGCGCTGGATTCGGATGGCGCGGTCGCGCCTGATTTCCAGCATGCGCGAGGCAAGTCTCGCGGTCTCGATCGCGGCGCGGCGGTCTTCACGCTCGCGCAGTTCCGTCTCCAGCATTTCGACGCGCCGGGTAATCACCTGGCGGAGCTGGTTAGGATCCATTTCACGGAGTTTTTCGAAACCGATTCTGATTTCGTCGTTCAGCGTTTCCTCGGTCAGCGCTTCGGCTGTTTCCGTGGCGTCGGATATCGGGGGTTCGTCGCCGTCCTCGGCCGGCAAGCCGAGCAGTTCCGGTGGCATGGCGAGTGGCTGGGCGGCATATTCCGCCGTGGCTGGGGTCATGTCGAAATCTCCTGTCGTCCTGGTCCTATCGACCGGAATATCCCATGCATGAATCGTGCCAACTTTGAAATCGTTTGATTTCAATGGCTTAAGCGCGTCTCGCTCCTCGGAAACCGCACTAGTGGGGAAGTCCTGCCGGGAAATTCCTGCCTAACCGGGCGGTTTTTGTCCCTGGGGATCAGGCGTCGCGGAAGACCGGGTCGCGCTTGTCCAGCATGGCCGAAACCGCCTCCAGATGATCCTCGGTCGAATGGCAGATCGCCTGCAGCGCCGCGCAATTGTCGAGAAAATCGTGCAAACCGGCGCTAAGAGACTGACGCAAAAGAGATTTCAGCATTCTGGCCGTGATCGGCGGACGCGAGGCGATGAGTTGCGCGAGTTCATCGACGCGGGGCGCGAGCGCGTCCTCGTCGACGCATTCCAGGGCCATGCCGATTTCGGCCGCCTCGGCGCCGTCGACGATGCGGCCGGTGAAAATCAACTCGGCCGCCCGTTGCAGCCCGACCCGGCGCGGCAGAATCCAGGCGCCGCCGTCGCCCGGGATAATGCCGACATTGATGAAGGTCTCGCCGAACTTCGCGCGCGTCGAGCAGATCACCACGTCGCAATAGAGCGCGAGGTCGCAGCCGGCGCCGATGGCCGGCCCCTGGACGGCCGCGATCGAGGGGATGTCGAGACCATAGAGCGCCTTGGGAACACGCTGAATGCCCTCGATGTAGCCGCGCCGCGCGCCGGCCGGGCCGCCGCCGAAGATGCCCTTCTTGTCGCGCATGTCCTTGATGTTGCCGCCGGCGGAAAAGGCCGAGCCCTCGGCCGACAGCACCAGCACGCGGGCGTCGGTGCTGGCCTGCGCCCGACCCAGCGCGTCGACGATTTCGGATGTAAAATCGTCATCCGAATAGGCGTTGCGGATGTCGTGGCGGTCCAGCACCAGCCGCGCGATACCGTCCTCGATGCTGAATTTGATGTTTTGATAGTCCATGGGCCGTGCTCCCTGTTACGGCGTGAATGTGGCGGCACTGTTCCGGGGCGCGCTGGTTTATGTCAAGGCGCGACATTCGCGGGGTCGTCAAGGCGCGACAATCAGGCCGCGTCGCGCTATCCTCCGAGCTCCGAATTTGTGGAGGGGGCATGGCGGGATTGTCGCCCGAGAAAGCCTGCGCGCTGCTGGACGTGGACGAGATGGCCCGCGCCGACGCGGCCGCGATCGAGGCCGGAACCAGCGGCGCGGCGCTGATGGAAGCCGCCGGGGCGGCGGTCGCGGCGCAGATACGCGGCCGTTGGGCGAGCCGCCCGGTGGCGATCCTGTGCGGTCCCGGCAATAACGGCGGCGACGGCTTCGTGGTCGCCCGGCTGCTGTCGGAGGCGGGTTGGCCGGTGACCGTGGCGTTGCTGGGCGATCGCGATGCGCTCAAGGGCGACGCCAGGCTCAATGCCGATCGCTGGGCCGGGGACGTCGCACCCCTTGAGCCCAACGTCCTGAACGGCGCCGATCTGGTGGTCGACGCCATATTCGGGGCCGGGCTGGCGCGTCCGCCGGAAGGCGCCGCGCGCGATGTGATCGAGGCGATCAACGAGGGCGAGGCGCCCTGCGTCGCCGTCGACATGC
The DNA here is from genome assembly GCA_964587515.1 of uncultured Rhodospirillaceae bacterium. Taxonomy (GTDB): domain Bacteria; phylum Pseudomonadota; class Alphaproteobacteria; order MPNO01; family MPNO01; genus CAZPMO01. The sequence continues at coordinate 3,041 of CAZPMO010000011.1, forward strand.
CCAGCGGCGTGCACGGCGATACCGGCGCGGTCCTCGGCGCCGCGCCCAAAGCCCGGGTGAGCGTGACGTTCTTTCGCTGCAAGCCGGGTCACGTGTTGCTGCCGGGCCGCGACCACGCGGGCGAGGTGGTGGTTGCCGATATCGGTATCCCGGACGGGGTTTTGGAGGACATCGACCCGCACACCTTCGAGAACCGGCCGCCGCTGTGGCTCGCGCGCTATCCATGGCCGCGGCTGAGCGATCACAAATATAGCCGCGGCCACGCGCTGATCGCCGGCGGCGCGGAGATGACCGGCGCGGCGCGGCTGGCTGCGCGCGGCGCGATGCGGGTGGGCGCCGGCATGGTCACTGTCGCCTGCCACCCCGAGGTGCTGCTGATTTATGCCGCCGACCAGGCCGGCGTGCTGACCCGGCCGGTCTCCAACGCCGATGAATTCCAGGCCCTGCTGGCCGACGAGCGCAAGAACGCGGTTCTGGTGGGACCCGGCGGCGGGGTCGGACGCACGACGCGGGACATGGCGCTGGCCGCGCTCGAATCAGGCAAGGCGGTGGTGCTCGACGCCGATGCGCTGACCGTGTTCGCCGACGACCCGAAAACGCTGCTGGCCGCGACCGCCGGCAAGCGCTGCCTGCTGACCCCGCATGAAGGCGAGTTTCGCCGGATATTCAAGCATGTGGGCGACAAGCTGAGCCGGGTCCGCGCCGCGGCCGCGGATTGCGGCGCGACCGTGCTGCTAAAGGGGGCCGATACGGTGATCGCGGGACCCGGCGGGCGGGCCGCGATCAACGGCAACGCGCCGCCGGAGCTTGCCACCGCCGGGGCGGGAGATGTGCTGGCGGGCTTCGCGCTCGGGTTGCTGGCGCAGGGCGTGGGGCCGTTCGACGCGGGGTGCGCGGCGGCCTGGCTGCACGGCGAGGCGGCGCGCGCGGTGGGACCGGGGCTGATCAGCGAAGATCTGCCCGATTCCCTGCCGCCGGTGCTGCGCAACCTCAAATCGATGGCGGCGCGCTGAAGTCCCAAAATTCGCCGCGCCGCGCTTCGCCCAGCAAAAGATTGTGCTTTTTTTCCAATCCTTTACCGGAAATTAATGGAACCGTCGTTCAATGTAATTGTTCGGACATTTGTTTGCGTAGTGCAATCGTCCGCTGAGTAGGTGAGGGACAGCCGTTATGGGCTGGTTCGGAAACAGTAGTGCGGCGCGCGTGTTAACCGGAAAATCGGGGAAGCGGGGCAAGCTGCTCGCGGCGGTGACGCCCGGTTCCACGTTTCGTCGGGTGCATGCCGACCGGCTTGAGGAAACGGCGAAGGTCCTCGCGATCGCGAAGGACCCGTATGGAATTCCCCATGTCCGTTTCCATGTGAGTTTCCGGCGTCCGAACCGCAATTTCTTCGATGGCGGGGCGCGCATGCTGGCCCTCGAATCCTTCGCCGATCACTATTCCGAGGAAGTGCCCGAGCCCATCGGGCCGGTTCAGCCCGAGCCCGAGCCGGCGGTCTGAGACACCGGCGCCAACGGCAGCGCCGTTCCATATTTCACCTGATTGAGCGCAAAACTGGATTTGATGCTGGCAACCCCCGGCACTCGGGTCAGGCTGTCCTTCAGGAATTTCTCATAGGCCGCGATGTCGGAGACGACGATCCGCAGCAAATAGTCCGAATCGCCGGTCATCAGATAGCATTCCATGACCTCCGGGCGGGCCAGGATGGTGCTTTCAAAGGCTTCCAGCGCGCTTTCCACCTGGCGTTCGAGCGTAACCTGCACGAACACGCTGATCGGTAGCCCGACGGACGCCGGTTCCAGCAGGGTCGCGAATCGCTTGATCACGCCCGATGCTTCGAGTTCGCGGACCCGTCGCAGGCAGGGCGACGGCGACAGGCCGACCTCGCGCGCAAGGTCGGCGTTGGAAATCCGGGCATTGTCCTGAAGCCGCTCCAGGATTTGCCGATCAATCTCATCTATCCCATATATTGGCATAATCTATCTCAAATAGACAAAAATTAGACCATTCATTGCGAATATATGATTGTTGAACGACATCTTCGCAAGATAATAAATACCGGCCCCGCCTATACTCACCAGGTTCGCTGAACAGCGGGACGCTCCAGCCATGGCCACGACGTCGAGCAATCTTTCTCTCGTTACGCCGCCTCCAGATCCGTCCGGCGGCGCGCCGGTCATTGATCCGGGCCGGCTCGCCTGCCTGCGCGCGCTGGAGCGCAAGGCGTTGTGGCTTTCGGCCTGGACGATCCATCACGCCAACCATATTCGCCCGCGCCGCGACGGCCTCAAGGTCGGCGGCCACCAGGCCTCCAGCGCGTCGTTGGTCTCGATGATGGCGGCGCTCTATTTCGACGTGCTGCGGCCCGAGGACCGGGTAGCGGTGAAGCCGCATGCGGCGCCGGTGTTCCATGCCATTCAATATCTCCTGGGGCGGCTGGACCGAGATCGGCTGGAACGGTTTCGCGCCCTCGGTGGACTGCAATCCTATCCCTCGCGGACCAAGGATCCGGACGATGTGGATATCTCGACCGGTTCGGTCGGGCTCGGCGTCGCCCATACGGTATTTTCCTCGCTGGCCCAGGACTATGTCCGGATGAAGGCGCTTGCGCCGGCCGACCCGCCGAGCGGCCGGATGATCGCGCTGGTCGGGGACGCGGAACTTGACGAGGGCAATATCTTCGAGGCCCTGCTGGAAGGCTGGAAAAAAGACGTCCGCAATGTCTGGTGGGTGATCGACTATAACCGCCAGAGTCTGGATTCGGTGATATCCGACCGGCTGTTCGGGCAGATCGACGAACTGTTCCGCACCATGGGTTGGCGGGTGCAGACCATGAAATACGGCAAACTGCTGGAACGCGCTTTTATCGCGCCGGGCGGCGAGGCGCTGCGCGACTGGATCGACAACTGCCCCAACTCGCTGTATTCGGCGCTCACATACAAGGGCGGCGCGGGATGGCGAGAGCATCTGAAGCGCGACCTCGGGACGAGTTCGGGCATCAAGGCGCTGCTCGACGATCACGACGACGCGGCGCTACAGGCCTTGATGACCAATCTCGGCGGCAACGATCTCGAGACGGCCCTGGAAGCCTTCCACGGCGTCGAGGACGATACCCCGACCTGTTTCATTGGATACACCGTGAAGGGATTCGGCCTGCCGTTCGCGGGCCACAAGGACAATCATTCGGGGCTGATGAACGTAGACCAGATGGCGGCGTTCAAGGCCGCGATGGCAATCGCCGACGGCGAGGAATGGGACCGTTTCGCGGGCCTCGACGTGGCGGAGGACGACCTCCAGAAATTCCTCGACGAGGTCCCGTTCGCCGGCCGCTACCCGAGGCGCCACTTCGCGCCCCGTATAGAAATTCCGGAGAAATTCGAAGTCCCGGCCGGCGATATGCTCTCGACACAGGAGGGATTCGGTCGGATTCTCAACGATATCTCCCGATCCGACGATGAATTGGCGCGCCGCATCGTGACCACATCGCCCGACGTCACGGTGTCCACCAATCTCGGTGCCTGGGTCAACCGGCGGGGAATATTCAATCGCAGCGAATCGACCGACACCTTCGCCGAAGAGAACGTGGTCTCGGCTCAAAAATGGGAAATGTCGCCGGCCGGTCAGCATATCGAACTCGGTATTGCCGAAAATAATTTGTTCCTGATGCTGTCGGCGCTTGGGCTATCGGGCTCGATGTTCGGTGCGCGCCTGTTGCCGATCGGGACGATCTACGATCCGTTCATCCGACGCGGCCTCGATGCCCTGCATTACGGCTGCTATCAGGAATCTCGCTATATGCTGGTGGCGACCCCGTCGGGGATAACGCTGGCGCCGGAAGGCGGCGCCCATCAGTCACAGGAAACCCCTCTGATCACCCTTGGGCAGACCGGCATGACCGCGTTCGAACCCGGCTTTGTCGACGAGCTGGCGGCGATCATGCGGTGGGGCTTCGAGCATATGCAGGCCGACGACGGCGGCTCGGTCTGTCTCAGGCTTTCGACGCGCCCGGCGCCGCAACCGGAGCGCACGCTCGACGGGGCCTTGACCGACGACGTGATCGCCGGCGGCTATTGGTTGCGCCCGCCGGCCGGTAACGCGGAACTGATCATCGCCTATGCCGGGGCGGTCGCCCAAGAGGCGCTTGAGGCGCATGCCCAGATTCTGGAGGATATTCCCGGCGCCGGGCTGCTCGCCGTCACGTCGGCCGACCGGTTGCACGCGGACTGGCTGGCGGCGCGGCGCGCGCGCGTGTCGGGCGCGGTCTCGACCACCGCCCATGTGGAGCGCCTGCTGGCGGGCATCGCCGCCGACGCGGCCCTGGTCACGGTGCTCGACGGCCACCCGGCGACGCTGTCTTGGCTGGGTTCGGTGGCCGGCCATCGCATCTATCCTCTGGGCGTCGACAGGTTCGGCCAGTCGGGCGACATACCCGATCTCTATCGTGAATACGACATTGATGCCGAAGCGATTCTCGACGCCGCCGCACGCGCCTGCGTCCGCCGGAGGTTCCTTCTCTAGCCCTTGCTCCCGACCGGTCTCGAATATATATGTTTGCGCGGACCGCAACTCTGTTGTAGACGGCGCGGGTTGACCCACCGTGCGCTCGACCGTTCGGGCGGGCGTGGTGGAACTGGTAGACACGCAGGTTTTAGGTACCTGTGACGAAAGTCGTGGGGGTTCAAGTCCCTCCGCCCGCACCAGCACGGGGTCCCGGAAAATACGTCGGCGCGAAACGAACACGAAACAAATAACCGTTAGAGACACCGAATGCAGGTAACAGAAACGAGTTCCGAAGGGCTAAGCCGGGAATTTACCATCGTGGTCCCGGCGGCGGATTTGGAAACCAAAATGACCGGAAGGCTGACGGAGATCGGTCAGGCCGTATCGGTGCCGGGCTTCCGGCAGGGCAAGGTGCCGCTGGCGATGCTCAAGACCCGCTATGGCGAATCGGTGCGCGGCGAGATTCTCGAGCAGACCATTCAGGACAGCACCCAGAGCGCGATGACCGAACGCGGCCTGCGTCCCGCGATGCAGCCCAAAATCGAGATCGTGACCTTCGAGGACGGGGCGGATCTGGAATACAAGCTTGCGGTCGAGCTGATGCCCGAAATCGAGCTCATGGATTTCGCCAAGCTCGAGCTCGAACGGCCGATCGCCGAGGTCGGTGACGAAGAGATCGACTCGTCGCTGCAGCGGCTCGCCGAAAGCAGGAAGACATTCGCCGCGGTTGAAGACGGGCGCGGCGCCGCTTCCGGCGATCAGGTTTTGATCGACTTCACGGGCCGCGTCGACGGCGAGACCTTCGAAGGCGGTACGTCGAGCGATTTCGCGCTCGATCTGGGAAGCGGGACTTTCATTCCCGGCTTCGAAGAGCAGCTCGAAGGCGTCAAGGTCGGCGACAAGATCGACGTAAAAGTCGATTTTCCCGACGATTACCCGGCCGAAAATCTCAAGGGCGCCGCGGCGGTCTTCGAGGTCGACGTGAAAGAGATTCGCGAGGCCAAACCGACCCCGGTGGACGAGGAGTTCGCCAAGGGCATGGGGCTCGACAATCTCGAAGCGTTGCGCGCCGCCATTCGCGAGCAGATCGAACGCGAATACGGTCAGGTTTCTCGGGCGCGGCTCAAGCGGACCCTGCTCGACCGGCTGGCGGACGAGCATGAATTCGACGTACCGCCCGGCATGTCGGATCAGGAGTTCGAAGCGATCTGGGAACAGATCAAGACGGCGATGGAGAAGGACGAACTCGACGAAGACGACAAGGGCAAGTCCGAGGACGAACTGCGGGGGCGCTATCGCCCGATCGCCGATCGTCGTGTCCGTCTCGGCCTGCTGCTTTCCGAGGTTGGACGGCTCAATAACATCCAGGTCAACCAGGAAGACCTCAACCGGGCCATGTCAGAGCAGGCGCGGCAGTTCCCCGGCCAGGAGGCCCAGATTTTCGAATATTACCAGAAGAACCCGCAGGCGATGCAGGAGCTTCAGGCACCGATCTATGAGGAAAAGGTGATCGATTTCATCGTCGAGTTGGCCGAGGTTACCGATCAGCCCATGACGGTGGAAGAGTTGATGGCCGACCCGGACGAAACGCCGGCCGGCGACGAAGATACCGCCGAATCAAAGTCCAAGGCTAAAGCCGGACGCGGCAAGGGGAGCGCAAAAAAAGGCAAGGGATCGGGAGACGAAACCTAACACCAAGGATCACGTCATATGGCGGCGATCCGTTGTCCGAAAGGGGTACAGGGAACCGATGAAAGACCCGATCGAAACTTATATGAATACGCTCGTTCCCATGGTGGTCGAGCAGACCAACCGCGGCGAGCGGTCCTACGATATTTATTCGCGCCTTCTGAAGGAGCGGATTATCTTTTTGGTTGGTCCGGTCAACGACATGGTCGCGAGCCTGATCGGTGCGCAGCTCTTGTTTCTCGAATCGGAAAATCCGACGAAAGATATATCTGTCTATATCAATTCGCCGGGTGGGCTGGTGACCGCGGGCCTCGCGATATACGACACCATGCGATATATCCGCCCGGATGTCTCCACGGTGTGCATCGGCCAGGCGGCGTCCATGGGATCGCTGCTGCTGGCCGCGGGCGCCAAGGACAAGCGCTATTCGCTGCCTAATTCGCGAATCATGGTGCACCAGCCATCAGGCGGTTTCCAGGGCCAGGCGACGGATATCGAGATCCATGCGCGGGAGATTCTGGCGCTGCGGTCGAGGCTTAACGAAATTTACGTAAGTCACACCGGCCAGGATATTAACGTTATCGAGGACGCCATGGAGCGCGACAAGTTCCTATCGCCCGAAGACGCGCGGGAATTCGGGATTGTTGACGAAGTCGTAACCTCTCGTCCGGTGCCTGAAGACGCCGCGGCGGCGTCGGATTAGGTCCGTTAACTGAATGTTGATCTGTATCTGACAACACTGGTTGTGTGTCCGAATTGGCTGTTTATTGCGGTGAATCCGGACCTTTTAGAGGCGGGAGGAGAGCCGGTTTCCCGTTCCACGGACGTCCCTATTTTGGCCGTGGACGGTGGCATCTCCCTTCGCTAACATGCCTTGATAGGCACCGAGTATCGGCGGGGATTACATGAACAAGTCCGGCGGCGGCGATTCAAAGAACGTTCTCTACTGTTCGTTCTGCGGCAAAAGCCAGCACGAGGTCCGCAAACTCATTGCCGGCCCGACGGTGTTCATCTGCGATGAATGCGTCGAGCTCTGCATGGACATCATTCGCGAGGAGCATAAGACCACCCTCGTGAAATCGCGCGACGGCGTGCCGACGCCGCGCGAGATCTGCACGGTCCTCGACGATTACGTCATCGGCCAGAATCATGCGAAACGGGTTCTCGCCGTCGCCGTGCACAACCATTACAAACGCCTCGCGGCCGGCACCAAGGGCAACGAGGTCGAGATCGCCAAGTCGAACATCGTACTTCTCGGCCCCACGGGCTGTGGCAAGACGCTTTTGGCGCAAACACTGGCGCGTATCCTCGAAGTGCCGTTCACCATGGCCGATGCGACCACTCTCACCGAGGCCGGCTATGTCGGCGAGGATGTCGAGAACATCATTTTGAAACTGCTGCAGGCCGCCGACTACAATGTCGAGCGCGCCCAGCGCGGTATCGTCTATATCGATGAAGTCGACAAGATCTCGCGCAAGTCGGATAACCCCTCGATCACGCGCGACGTTTCGGGCGAGGGTGTCCAGCAGGCGCTGCTGAAGATCATGGAAGGCACCATCGCGTCGGTGCCGCCCCAGGGCGGGCGCAAACATCCGCAGCAGGAATTCCTACAGGTCGACACCACCAATATCCTGTTCGTCTGCGGCGGCGCCTTTGCCGGGCTCGACAAGATCATCAGCGCGCGCGGGCGCGGCACGTCGATCGGCTTCGGCGCCGACGTGCGCAGTCCCGACGATCGCTCGACCGGCGAAATCCTGCGCGAGGTCGAACCGGAGGATCTCCTGAAATTCGGACTGATTCCGGAATTCGTGGGCCGCTTGCCGGTGCTGGCGACACTCGAGGATCTCGACGCCGACGCGCTGGTCCAAATCCTCACGTCTCCCAAGAACGCGCTGGTGAAACAATATGGCCGGCTGTTCGAGATGGAGGACGTCAAGCTCACCTTCACCGAAGACGCGCTGCACTCGGTTGCCAACAAGGGCATCGAACGCAAAACCGGCGCGCGTGGGCTGCGTTCAATCATGGAAAGCATCCTGCTCGACACCATGTTCGACCTGCCCGGTCTGGAAAATGTCGAGGAAATCGCCATCAACGCGGAGGTCGTCGAGGGCCGCGCAAAACCGCTGTTCATCTATGGCGACAGACTTGAAGAGGGCGGATCGTCCGCCTGAGGCGGCGGGGGTTGAAGTTTCCGCTTCCGGCGCCATTTCGTTAATGTCGATTAAGACTTCTGTTGACGGTCCGTCCGGATCGCAGCTTAACGAGATAAAGAGGCAGTATGTCAGAAATGTCGCGCGATAACGTGTTTCCGGTCCTCCCGCTTAGAGACATTGTGGTGTTCCCCCACATGATCGTCCCGCTTTTCGTCGGGCGGGAGAAATCGGTACGCGCGCTCGAGGATGTCATGCAGGACGACAAGCAGATTCTGCTGGTCGCCCAGAAAAACGCCAGCCAGGACGATCCCACGGCCGACGATATTCATCTCGTCGGCACCATTGGCACGGTCCTGCAACTGTTGAAGCTGCCCGACGGCACGGTCAAGGTGCTGGTCGAGGGCAGCACGCGGGCCCAGATTTCAGCTTTCGTCGAGAATGAGGATTTCTTTCAGGCTCAGGCCGAAATCATCGAAGAGGAAGAGACCGACACCAAGGAACTCGAAGCGCTGGCGCGCTCGGTGATCACGCAGTTCGAGCAGTATATCAAGCTCAACAAGAAGATCCCGCCCGAGGTCCTGGTCTCGCTCAACCAGATCGAAGACCCCAGCAAGCTGGCCGACACCGTGGCCTCGCATCTCGCGTTGAAGATTTCGGAGAAGCAGGAGCTTCTCGAGACCATCTCGACGGCCGAGCGCCTGGAGCGGTCTTACGCGTTCATGGAATCCGAGATCGGCGTGCTTCAGGTCGAAAAGCGCATTCGCAGTCGCGTCAAGCGCCAGATGGAGAACACCCAGCGGGAATATTATCTCAACGAGCAGCTCAAGGCGATCCAGAAGGAACTTGGCGAGACCGAGGACGGTCGCGACGAAGCGAGCGAGCTCGAGGAAAAGATCAACACCACCAAGCTGAGCAAGGAAGCCAAGGAGAAGGCGCTCCAGGAACTCAAGAAGCTGCGCTCCATGAGCCCGATGTCGGCCGAGGCGACGGTGGTGCGGAATTATCTCGATTGGCTGCTGAGCATTCCGTGGCACAAGCGTTCGCGCGTCAAACGCGATCTTAAAGAAGCGGAAAAGGTGCTGGACGCCGACCATTACGGGCTTGAGAAAGTCAAGGAGCGCATCGTCGAGTATCTCGCCGTCCAGCAGCGCGTGAGGAAGGTCAAGGGGCCGATCCTGTGCCTGGTGGGCCCGCCCGGCGTCGGCAAGACGTCGCTCGGCAAATCCATCGCCAAGGCGACGGGTCGCAGCTTCGTCCGGATGTCGTTGGGCGGCGTGCGCGACGAGGCGGAAGTACGCGGCCACAGGCGCACCTATATCGGCTCCATGCCCGGCAAGGTCATCCAGGGCATGAAGAAGGCGAAGACCTCCAATCCGTTGTTCCTGCTCGACGAGGTCGATAAGCTGGGCGCCGACTGGCGTGGCGATCCGTCCTCGGCGCTCCTCGAAGTGCTCGATCCGGAGCAGAACAGCTCGTTCAACGACCACTATCTGGAAGTCGATTACGATCTTTCCGACGTGCTGTTCGTGACCACGGCGAATACGCTGCGCATGCCGCAGCCGCTGATGGACCGGATGGAGATCATCCGCCTTGCCGGATACACGGAAGATGAAAAGGTCGAGATCGCGAAACGCCACCTGATCGATAAGCAGGTCAAGTCGCATGGATTGAAGGCGGGCGAGTGGTCGATCTCCAACGACGCGCTGCGCGATCTGATTCGCTATTACACGCGCGAGGCGGGGGTCCGTAATCTCGAGCGCGAGATCGCGAACCTGGCGCGCAAGGCCGTCAAGGAAGTGCTGATGTCCAAGCGCAAGTCCGTGCGCGTGACGCGGCGCAACCTCGAAAAATACGCCGGCGTGCAGCGCTTCCGGTTCGGCGAGGTCGAGACCGACGATCTGGTTGGCGTAACGACCGGACTGGCCTGGACCGAGGTGGGCGGTGAAATGCTGACCATCGAGGCGGTGATCGTACCGGGCAAGGGCGTTGTCACCCATACCGGCAAGCTCGGCGACGTGATGCAGGAATCGGTGCAGGCGGCGCGCAGCTATGTGCGGTTCCGTGCGACGGTTTTTGGGATTATTCCCACGGTATTCGAAAAGAAGGACATTCACGTGCACGTGCCGGAAGGCGCGACGCCCAAGGACGGCCCGTCGGCCGGCGTGGCGATGTGCACGTCGATCGTCTCCGCGTTGACCGGTATTCCGGTCAGCAAGGACGTCGCGATGACCGGCGAGATTACGCTTCGCGGCCGGGTGCTGCCGATCGGTGGCCTGAAGGAAAAGCTGCTCGCCGCGCTGCGCGCGGGCGTCGTCAAAGTGCTGATCCCGAAGGACAACGAGAAGGACCTCGCGGATATCCCCGACAACGTCAAGCGCGGGTTGGAAATCATCCCGGTGTCGACGGTTGACGAGGTGATCGCGGAGGCGCTGATCGCAACTCCGGTGCCCATCGAGTGGGCCGAACCGGAAGCCGAGAACGTCTCCGCCGATTCCAAGGGCGGCGACGTCAGCGGCGTCGTCACGCACTAGAACCTGATTATACCCCGGGTGATTCGCAATTTTGGCCTGAAAACCCCTATTTTCCAGGGTTTTTACGGACTTGCGCGATTGACGTCGTCAATTTCGGCGATCTAAACTCCTCCGCGTCGTTCAGGTGGCCCGGGGGCTGTTATGAACGAATGAACGATTTTACAGACGACAACTCAACGCTAGTCTTACCTTCAAACAGCTCAAGGGGGCCGTGACGTGAACAAGAATGATCTCGTGGCCGAGGTTGCTAACTCTACCGGAATTTCGAAAGCCGATTCGACACGCGCCGTCGATGCTGTATTCGAAACCATCACCGGTTCACTCGAACAGGGCCAGGAAGTGCGGCTGGTCGGGTTCGGTACGTTCAGTGTCGCAAACCGCCGGGCTTCCAAGGGGCGCAATCCCCGTACCGGCGAACCGATTAATATTCCCGCCTCCAAGCAGCCCAAGTTCAAGGCTGGCAAGGGGCTGAAGGAAACCGTCAATAAATAGCCTGGACGGGATATCCGACGCGTACCGGCCGCCTTTGGCGGCCGGTATTCTTTTGTCGCCGGACATGGAAATCGAGTAGGTTGGCGCGGTCTCGCGTCGCACGGAACGGGCGGTTAGCTCAGTTGGGAGAGCGCCAGTTTTACACACTGGATGTCGGCGGTTCGAACCCGTCACCGCCCACCACCTTTTATTGGCGCGCCGCCGCCCGCCAACCCGGCGCGCGGGTCAGCCCGGAACCGCCGCCATCTTGCACCTCGAACGATGATCGATGCGGCACAGCATGGTGAGATATCCGTCCTCGCAGCGCAGTTTCTTTTCGGGATGCAGCGGCAAGGGTATGTCGTTTCGCTTGCAGAAACGGGCCAGCGCGGCGGCGAGCTGATCGGCGGAGAGCGCGACCCGATCGAGATCCATTGGCTGGCCGACGTGGAAAAAAAGCACCAGGGTCGGCTGTGCGCCCGGGCCAAGCTCTATCTGCTCGATTTCGGCGTCAGGCACGGCGATCCCGTCATGACGGCAATAATCAAGTGTGGCTGAAATCAGCTCTTCTCGGGAGAACACAAGGCGACGCGTTTCCAAGGCCACGGTACTCGGCCTCCAAACCAACCCTACGATCCCCCACATTGGCGGCTTCAAATTGCCATTCCCTTAATTCGCGTCATATAAGCCCTGTATTATCTCGGACGGGCGGGACACGCCGTTGTTGACTTAAAGGGGGGCGGTGAACTACACCATCCTACCCCTTCGCAGGGCCGGATGGGGGTGTAGCTCAGCTGGTTAGAGCGCTGGCCTGTCACGCCAGAGGCCGCGGGTTCGAGTCCCGTCACTCCCGCCACTTTTCGGCCCGCTTATCCACAGCGTGCGATAAATTCGCAGAAAATCTTCGTCGTCGAATCGGCCGGCCGTTGATTGGGCCGTCGAGTCCTGATAGAGGGTGCGCCGAGCCCGAGTTTATCCTCGAGATTATTCGCTGGACGTGAGCGGGGACCCTTCCGATGCCCACCAAAAATCCTCTTCTCAATCTTTTCGGCCAGTCTCCGTTTGGGCCGTTGCAGGAACATATGCGTGTGGTCGTGGAATGCGCGAACCAGGTCCCGGTGCTGATGAAAGCGCTGTGCGACGCCGACGCGCCCAAGCTCGAAGCGACCCGCAATCAGATTTTCGAGCTGGAAAACTCGGCCGACGCGATCAAGAACGAGCTGCGCGCACATCTGCCCAAACGGCTGTTCATGCCGGTGGATCGCCGAGACGTCCTTGAAATTCTGGACCTCCAGGATTCCATCGCCGATACCGCGCAGGACATCGCGGGCATGCTGATGCTGCGCGAAATGCCGATCCCCTCGGTGCTGCATAAGCCGCTGCTGGACCTCACCGGGCGCTGCATCGACGCCTGCAATCAGATGGCCCTGATCATGGAGCAGCTCGACGAGCTGCTGGAAACGGGATTTCGCGGGCCGGAGTCCGACAAGGCGTTGTGGATGATCGACGAGCTCAACAAGATCGAGACCGAGACCGATCTCCAGGCGGTCGAACTCCTGCGCGAACTATTCGTACACGAAGAGGAAATTGGCCCCGTGGCGGTAATCATCTGGCTGCGGCTGATCCACTGGATCGGCGATCTCGCGAATTACGCCGAGCGGGTCGGTAACCGACACCGTCTGCTCTTGGCGCGCTAACAGGGCGAGGCCGGGTAGCATCAACTCAAATCGCATGTTCCGTAAATGACGGTCATCGCAGAAAACGGCCACATCTTCATCGCGATCGCGGTGGCTTTCGGGCTGTTCATGACCTGGGGGATCGGCGCCAACGACGTCGCCAACGCAATGGGGACATCGGTCGGCTCAGGCGCGATCCGCATTCGCACCGCGATCCTGGTCGCCGCGGTTTTCGAATTCGCCGGCGCGGCCCTGGCCGGCGGACAGGTCACCAAGACCATTCGCAAGGGCATCATCGATCCCACCCCGATTCTCAATCATCCGGAGGTGCTGGTGCTCGGCATGCTGGCGTCGCTGCTGGCCGCCGCCATCTGGCTCGCCGTCGCGTCGGTCCGGGGCTGGCCGGTCTCGACCACCCATTCGATCATCGGCGCCGTGGTGGGCTTCGCCATCGCCGGCATCGGCATCGAGGCGGTGAAGTGGGGCAAGATCGCCGAGATCGCGGCGAGCTGGGTCATTTCACCGGTGATCGGCGGCGCGATCGCTTTCGCGCTGATGATCAGCATCCAGCGTTTGATTCTCAATGCCCAGCGTCCCTTCCACAGCGCCGTGCGCTGGGGGCCCGCCTATGTATTCCTGGTCGGTTTCACGATCTCGCTGGTGACTTTGTTCAAGGGACTAAAGCACCTCAATATCGAGCTTAGCGTGTCGATGAGTTTCGCCTACGCGACATTGATCGGGCTCCTGGTCGCGGCGCTCGGCGCCTGGCTGATTCGCCGGGTGCGGGTCCATGACACGGCGGACGATGAATTTCACTTCGCCAGCGTCGAGCGGGTGTTCACGCCATTGGTTATCTTCACCGCCTGCGCCATGGCATTCGCGCACGGCTCCAACGACGTCGCCAACGGCGTCGCCCCCCTGGCGGCCGTCTATGGCCTGGTGAAGTCGGGTGGCGAGGTGACCCAGACATCGCCCCTGCCGGTCTGGATCCTGTTGATCGGCGGCGCCGGCATCGTGATCGGGCTGTCGACCTATGGTTTCCGCGTGATGCGCACGATCGGGACGCGCATCACCGATCTCACGCCCACCCGCGGTTTCTGCGCGACGTTGGGCGCCGCCGTCACCGTGGTGCTGGCCTCGCGCACCGCGCTGCCCGTCTCGACCACCCATATCGCGGTCGGCGCGGTGATGGGCGTCGGGCTGGCGCGCGGCATCGCGGCGATCAATCTCAACATCATCCGCAACATCATTGTTTCGTGGGTGGTGACGCTGCCGGCCGGCGGGCTGATGTCGGCGCTGTTGTATTATTTCCTGAAGGGCGTGTTCATTAAATTGCCGACATAGGCTCGCGCTCACCCTCCATCGATAAAACAGGTAGTAATCCGTAGATATATATACTACTTTGAATCGTATGGGGAATTCGGTGCGGGACTTTCCCCTCAAAATAGAAAGGCCGATCGGGCGACAGACGGATCGACCAAGGGCGTTTCGGGGAGAGGGGAGATGCGTTCCAGGGGCTGGAAGGGCGCGGTCGCCGTGCTCGCGACACTGGCGCTCGGCGGCTGCGACAAGCTGGCCACGCCGGAAGGGCTGACCGGCGCAATTATCGGCGGCACGATCATCGGCGCGGCCGCGCCGACATCGGATATCCGCCAGATTTATTATCTCGGCATGTTCGACCCGCAGGGCCAATTGCCGCCGCAGATGTACCGCATCCGGGTCAACGGCCAGTCGAGTTTCCTCTCCAAGGTGAATTTCGCATCCGGCTGGGTGCCGGCGCCATTGGTGGATTCGCTGGGCGGGCAGGTCACCCAGGCGAAGGACGGCGCGCTCGAGGAGCAGCGCGGCGGGGCGCTCCAGCAGGAGCTCTTCCAGGCCCTGCTGCGTCTGAAGGAGGAACAGGGCCGGCTCCGCGACCTGGAGACAGACGTGAAGGTCGACCGGGCGCGGGTGAGCAAGGAGGCTTTGCAATGAGGGGCGGACCAGGAATTCGCGCGACCGCGCGCCTCGCCGCCTTCGGGCTTGTTGCCGCCCTCGCCGGCTGCTCCGTCGCCACCATCGACGTCGACGTCTACAAAGGCCCGCTCGCCGACCACGAGGACATCCAGGTTCAGCAAATGGCCTCCCTCGCCATCGCCGCCAAACCACCGCTGATTCGTCTGCGGGACGATCTGGAACTTAGCTATCTGCGAGAGAGGAAGAAGGACAAGGAGACGAGCGGCTGGTACAGGAGGAAGGTTCCGACAGGACGCCTTAAAGCGCTTGAAGGACTCAGGCAAAACTCCCGCTATCGTGAGGGATATGTCTGCAATCCCCTGGACGCCCCGTTTTTTGCCAGCCGGGAGGCGCATTTCGTCAACGCCGTTCTCTATCTCTACGACAACAAGAACGAGGCGAACCGAAATTGCGCAGACGAGGGCAGCGCGAATGCAAGGCATCTGTCGGAGGCGCTGAAGGCGGCTTATGCGCAGCGGGCGAGCATGGCGTTCCTGCGGCCGGCGTCGGCCTATCTGCGTTCGGTGCAGGCGGCGACCTCGCTGCAGGACAATTCGCTGGGATGGCGCAATATGCTGACCGGCACTTTCGGGCGGATTCTCGGCGACGACGATTCAGACAAGGAAGACCGCAAGACCATCGACGAAATCGACAAGCAGTTCTGGCAGAACGTCAACCGCGTCCAGGTCGCGGGCAGCGGCACCACCAACTACGTGTTGGCCAAGGACGATGTCGGCAACTGGTATGTGAAGGGCTACGCCTCCGACACCACCGACATCACCAACTCGATGTTCAAGCTCGCGAAGTTCAATATCGGCGCGCAGCTCGGAAACAATTTGCTGCGGCCCAAGGGCGAGGGCGAGGCGGCGCGCCAGCCGTCCCAGATGGAGCGTGTGTCCGAGCGCTATACGACATCGTTCCGTGAGGCGACCACGACAATATACGGTGAGGTCCGCACGGAGATCAGCGATATTAATACCGCGGACAGCATATTGCAGCGGATCGGCGCTTCGATCGATGCGCTTCCAAAAGTTGGCGACACCGACAAGAATGATCTCAAGATCGCGGTGAATTCGGTCCCAAGCGAATTTTCCGGTGTTCGGACGACGTTCGGCAAACCCTTTCCCACCGACAAGGGCAAGGCGGCGGAGGAGAGGGGGCGACGCATCGTCGATGCATTGCGCGCAATGCGCGCGTTCCGCGCGCGCGCGGTTTCAAACATTCCCGCAGAGGCGAAAATTCCGGAGGATGAGGCCAAGTCGGTCGTGGACGGCAAAAAGAATCTCGCGGAGGCCGAGGCGAAACTCAAGGCCGCGGAAAAACAACAGGCGGACATCAACAAGGATGAACCGCTGCCCTCCACGGCCGAACGCGACCGCGCCAGGGACGACGTGACCGCGAAACGAGAGGAACGCGACAAAGCCCGGTTCTCGTTGGCCGACGCCGAGAGAAATCTCGCCAACGCCAAGCGTATTGAGCGATCCGCCATCCAGGTCGTGAACAGCGTCGTGCTCGATACGCTGGACCGGTACGTGGGCAAGCGGGTATCGGCGGTTACGTCCTATGATTCGTCGATCACGTTTATCGGCGATGCGCTGCGGCCCGAAAAGAAGGCGGAAGCAACGCCGTAGCCGCGCCTAACGGAACGGGTTCGGGAATAGGACCAGGCTGGTGGAGCCGCTTTTGGCGTCGTAGCCGAGGATCAGCGTGCGGCCATCCGGTGAGACGTCGAGCGCTTCCCAATTCTTGCCTTCCCGGAAGCGGCCCCATTCCTCTTCGAGTTTCACGGGTTTTCCCACGCGGGAACCATCGGGCCGAAAGCGCTGAAGCCAGGTGTGTGCGTAGGGCGGCCCGCCGCCCTTGCCGGTCGATCCCAGCAGAACGATCATCTCGTCGCCGTGCCAGGCGATGTCGGTCGCGTGGAACAGGCCAGTGGGCAGGCTCGGCGCGTCGAGCGTCACGGGCCTGGGAGGCGCCACGATTCCCGTGCCCGCGCGCCACTTGAAAAATCCGATCTTGGGCTTCGCGCTTGGCGTTTTCCGCTGCCGCGCGCGATCATCGGGCGCGCAGCTTCTCGGGCTTAAATAGCCTCCTTCCCAGAGGACCACGCCGTGCCATTCCCCGTCCCTGCGGCGCAGGCTCAACCCTTCGAGCCCGCGCCCACAGATTTCGCGAAACGAATCGGGGAGCCGCGCTCGCGCGCCACCCTTGCCCGGTTCGGCGACCAGACGGTCGGTTTCGCCGAGCACCAGCCATAGCACTCTTCCATTCTCGTCGAGCGCCACGTCGAGCGATTCGAGGTCCTCGATGTCCGGCCTGATCTTCCACGCCCGACCGCTCGGCCAGATGCGGCCGTGCGATGCCGTTTCATCGCCGACCACCGCGTACCCGGCGCCACCGGGCAGCGCCGCCACGCCGCTGATCTCCAGCGGCCCGTGCGCGGTCACCAGGGATAGCGGCGCGCTGGCGCACGCTGCTTGCGAGCCGGCGAGTGCGAGCGCGATCGCGGTGACGATCTGTGTTCCCCTGAAGGGGTGCTTGTAACGGCTTGTCATTCGCTGAGGCCTCCGTGCTGAGGGTAGTTGAAGGCTGGCGTTCCTCCGTCTCATATAGAATCATTGACGCGTCATTGTCACTTGCAACGGTGTAATTAATTAATTGCGCTAACCCGCGTTTGGTCGTGCGATCCGCCGTCCCGCCACGCGCTGCAAGTTTTGTCGCAATTCCTTTGAAATCGAAACACATTGCCACTATATATCGCGGCGAAATTGGTTGCTTGTAGCTGGTGGCGCGGCGTTCCTCGCCGCGCATAAGGGGCTATCGATGGAAACGCTGCTCCTCGAATACCTCCCGATCTTCATCTTCATCGGGATCGCGATCGGAATCGCGGTCGCGGCGGTCGCGGCGTCCTATATTCTCGCGCGCCAGCTTCCGGATCCGGAAAAGGTCTCGGCCTATGAATGCGGGTTCGAGGCGTTCGACGACGCGCGCGGCCGCTTCGACGTTCGTTTTTATCTGGTGGCGATCCTGTTCATCATTTTCGATCTGGAAATTGCCTTCCTTTTCCCGTGGGCCATTTCGCTGGGCGGAATCGGCTGGTTCGGATTTTGGTCGATGATGGCGTTCCTCGGCGTGCTCACGGTCGGCTTCGCATATGAATGGAAGAAGGGAGCGCTCGAATGGGAGTGACCTCGGCGTCCCGCGACGCGGATCGGATTATCGGCGCGGTGGCGGACGAACTTTCCGACAAGGGGTTCGTGGTCGCCCAACTCGACAAGCTGGTGTCGTGGGCGCAATCGGGCTCGCTGTGGCCGATGACGTTCGGCCTCGCCTGCTGCGCGGTCGAGATGATGCATTCCGCGGCGAGCCGTTACGACCTCGACAGGTTCGGCACCGTCTTCCGCCCGAGCCCGCGCCAGTCCGACGTCATGATCGTGGCCGGCACGCTGACCAACAAGATGGCGCCGGCGCTGCGCAAGGTCTACGACCAGATGGCCGAGCCGCGCTGGGTGATCTCGATGGGAAGCTGCGCCAATGGCGGCGGCTATTACCATTATTCCTATTCCGTGGTGCGCGGCTGCGACCGCATCGTGCCGGTCGATGTCTATGTGCCGGGCTGCCCACCGACGGCGGAAGCGCTGCTTTACGGCGTGCTTCAGCTTCAGAAGAAGATCAGACGAACCAGCACTATCGCCCGCTAGCAAGTAACGGACCCGATTGAATTCCAGACAGGTATGAACGAGGCGCTTATCGAACTCGGCGAATACATCACTGGCGCGCAGCCGCGCGAGGTGGTGGAAACCCGCGTCGAGCATGACGAGTTGATCGTGATCGCGAACCGCGAGACGATCGCGCGGACGCTGACATTTTTGCGCGACGACGCCAACTGCCTGTTCAAGGTGCTGGTCGATCTGTGCGGTGTCGATTACCCCGATCGCGATCAGCGCTTCGAGGTGGTCTACAACCTCCTGAGCCTGCGCCACAATCAGCGCGTCCGGGTAAAGATTTCGACCGACGAGGCGACGCCCGCGCCGACCGCGATCGAGGTCTTTTCCGCCGCCGGGTGGTTCGAGCGCGAGGCCTGGGATCTTTACGGCATCATGTTCGCCGACAACCCGGACCTCAGACGAATCCTGACCGATTACGGCTTCGAGGGTCACCCGCTGCGCAAGGATTTCCCGCTGACCGGCCATGTCGAGGTGCGTTACGACGAGGAACAGAAGCGGGTCGTCTATGAACCCGTGCAGCTCGCCCAGGACTTCCGCAGCTTCGATTTCATGAGCCCCTGGGAAGGCGCCCAATACATTCTGCCCGGCGACGAGAAGGCCGACGGCGAGAGCGGAAAAGGCGAGGGCTGATGGCCGGGACCGAAATCAAGAACCTGACCATGAATTTCGGGCCGCAGCACCCGGCGGCGCATGGTGTATTGCGGCTGGTGGTCGAGATGGACGGCGAGGTAATCGAGCGCGCCGACCCGCATATCGGGCTGTTGCATCGCGGTACCGAAAAGCTGATCGAGCACAAGACCTATCTCCAGTCGGTGCCCTATTTCGACCGTCTCGATTATGTCGCGCCCATGAGCCAGGAACACGCCTTCGCGCTGGCCGTGGAAAAGCTTCTGGGCATCGAGGCGCCGCCGCGCGCCCAATATATCCGCATCATGTTCGCCGAGATATCTCGCCTCCTCAATCACATCCTGAATATCTCGACCTTCGCCCTCGATGTCGGCGCCATGACGCCCTTTCTCTGGGGGTTCGAAGAACGCGAGAAGATGATGGAGTTTTATGAACGCGTTTCAGGATCGCGCCTGCACGCCGCCTATTTCCGGCCGGGCGGCGTGAACCGCGATCTGCCGCTGGGCCTGGCCGACGATATCTCGGCGTTCTGCGATCAGTACACGCGTTTCATCGACGACGTCGAGGGGCTGCTGACGGAGAACCGCATCTTCAAGCAGCGGTCGGTCGATATCGGGGTGGTTTCCGCCGACGATGCCTGCGACTGGGGTTTTTCGGGGCCGATGTTGCGGGGCAGCGGTCTGGCCTGGGACCTCCGAAAGGCGCAGCCCTACGATTCATACGAAAAAATGGATTTCGACATCCCGGTGGGCAAGAACGGCGATTGTTACGACCGTTACCTGGTCCGCGTCGAGGAAATGCGCCAGAGCCTGCGCATCATCAAGCAGAGCCTGAACGAGATGCCCGGCGGCCCGGTCAAGGTCGATGACCACAAGGTCGCGCCGCCGACGCGGGCCGAGATGAAGCGCTCGATGGAGGCCCTGATCCACCACTTCAAGCTCTATACCGAGGGCTATCACGTGCCGGCCGGCGAAACCTATACGGCTGTCGAGGCGCCCAAGGGCGAGTTCGGCGTCTATCTGGTCGCCGACGGCGGCAACAAGCCCTATCGCTGCAAGATCCGCGCGCCCGGCTTTGCTTTCCTGCAGGCGGCGGAATTCATGTCCAAGGGACACATGCTGGCCGATCTGGTGGCGATCGTCGGGTCGATGGACGTGGTGTTCGGAGAGATCGACCGATGAGTGAGCGCGCGCAGCCCGAAACCTTCGAATTCACGTCGGAAAACAGCGACAAGATCGCCAACTTCATCAGGCGCTATCCCGACGGCAAACAGGCGAGCGCGATACTGGCGGTGCTTGATCTCGCCCAGCGTCAGGGCGGCGGCTGGTTGTCGCGGGCGGCGATGGACTGCGTCGCCGAGACCCTGGGCATGGCGCCGATTCGGGTCTACGAGGTCGCGTCGTTCTACGAGATGTATAATCTCGATCCGGTCGGTGAACATATGGTTCGGGTCTGCACCACGACGCCGTGTCAGCTTCGCGGCGCGTCCGACATTCTGGATGCGTGCAAGGAAGAGATCGGCGCCGGCGTTGGAGAAACCTCGGCGGACGGCAAGTTCACGCTGAAGGAGTTCGAATGCCTGGGGGCCTGCGTCAACGCGCCGATCGTGTGGATAGACGACGATTACTACGAGGATCTCGACGCCGATACGGTCCGCTCCATCCTGAAGCGTTTCCGCGAAGGCGAGAGCGCCGCGCCCGGCTCGCAGCAGGGCCGTCAGACCTCGGCGCCCGCGCCCGGACCGACCACCCTGACCGACACGGCCGGCGCCGGCGGAGAATGACATGCTGAGCGACAAGGACCGTATCTTCACCAATCTGTATGGCCAGCAGGACTGGCGGCTCGACGGCGCGCGCCGGCGTGGCGACTGGGACGGCACCAAGGCGTTGCTGGAAAAGGGCCGTGATTGGATCGTCGAGGAGGTCAAGAGCTCCGGCTTGCGCGGTCGCGGTGGCGCGGGTTTTCCGGCGGGATTGAAATGGTCGTTCATGCCCAAGGAATCCGATGGACGAGCGCATTATCTGGTGATCAACGCCGACGAGAGCGAGCCCGGCACCTGCAAGGACCGCGATATCATTCGTCACGATCCGCACAAGCTGCTGGAAGGGGCGCTGCTGGCCGGCTTCGCCATGGGCGCGCACATCGCCTATATCTATATTCGCGGCGAGTTCGTGCGCGAGGCGCAGGTGCTGGAAGCGGCGGTCGAGGAAGCGCGCGCCGCCGGCCTGTTGGGGTCGGATGCGTGCGGGTCGGGCTGGGCGTTCGATATTCACGTCCATCGCGGCGCGGGCGCCTATATCTGCGGCGAGGAATCGGCGCTGATGGAAAGCCTCGAAGGCAAGAAGGGCATGCCGCGCATCAAACCGCCGTTCCCGGCCAATACCGGGCTTTACGGCTGTCCCACCACGATCAACAACGTGGAGACCATCGCGGTTGCGCCCACCATCCTGAAGCGCGGCGCGGCATGGTTCGCGGGCTTCGGGCGTGAGAACAATACCGGCACCAAGCTGTTCTGCATTTCCGGCCACGTGAACAACCCGTGCAATGTGGAAGAGGAGATGAGCATCCCCCTGAAGGAGCTCATCGAACGCCATGCCGGCGGCGTGCGCGGCGGCTGGGATAATCTCAAGGCGATCATTCCCGGCGGCTCGTCGGTGCCGATGATCCCCAAATCGGATTGCGAAACGGTGCTGATGGATTTCGATTCGCTGCGCGAAGTGAAATCGGGCCTCGGCACCGGCGCCGTCATCGTGATGGACAAGTCGACAGACGTGGTCGCCGCCGTCGCGCGGCTCGCGCATTTCTACATGCATGAAAGTTGCGGCCAGTGCACGCCGTGCCGCGAGGGCACCGGCTGGATGTGGCGGGTGATGCAGCGCATGGCCACCGGTGACGCCGAGATCGAGGAAATCGACATGCTGCTGCAGGTCGGCTCGGAGATCGAAGGGCATACGATCTGCGCCCACGGCGATGCGTCCGCCTGGCCGATCCAGGGTCTCGTGCGCCACTTCCGAGACGAGATGGAAAGCCGCATCGTCGCCCGCAAGACCGGGCGTTCGGCGGCGGCATGAAGTGGATAACCGGGTAACCCTGCATCATGGCAAAGTTGACGATTGACGGTGTTGAAATCGAGGTCGAGGACGGTATTTCCGTCCTTCAGGCCTGCGAGGAAGCCGGCAAGGAAATCCCGCGCTTCTGTTATCACGAGCGCCTGTCGGTCGCCGGCAATTGCCGCATGTGCCTGGTCGAGATGGAGAAATCGCCCAAACCCATCGCATCGTGCGCGATGCCGGTCGGCGAAGGCATGGTGATCCACACCAACACCGAGCAGGTCCGCAAGGCGCGCCAAGGGGTGATGGAGTTCCTGTTGATCAACCATCCGCTCGATTGCCCGATTTGCGATCAAGGCGGCGAATGCGATCTCCAGGACCAGGCGATGGCCTACGGCTTCGACCGGTCGCGCTATGCGGAAAACAAGCGCGCCGTGAAGGACAAGGATTTCGGGCCGCTGGTCGGGACCAATATGACCCGCTGCATCCATTGTACGCGCTGTATCCGCTTCACCACCGAGGTCGCCGGTGTCGAGGAACTTGGCGCGACCGGGCGCGGCGAACACATGGAAGTCGGCACCTTTATCGAGAAGGCGCTGTCATCGGAGCTTTCCGGCAACATCATCGATCTCTGTCCGGTCGGCGCGCTGACGTCCAAACCCTATGCGTTCAACGCGCGCCCGTGGGAACTGACCCGGACCGAGTCGGTCGATGTGATGGATGCGATCGGCAGCAATATCCGCGTCGAGTCCCGAGGCGGTCAGGTGCTGCGCGTCCTGCCGGTGCTGAACGAGGACATCAACGAGGAGTGGATATCCGACAAGACCCGTTTCGCGTGCGACGGGCTGACGCGACAGCGTCTCGACAAGCCATATGTGCGCCGTGGCGGCCGGCTCCAGCCCGCGACCTGGACCGAGGCCTTCGCCGCGATCTCGGAACGCGTGGCCGCTACCGCCGGCGATCGCACCGCCGCCATCGCGGGCGATCTCGCCGATGTTGAGGCTATGTGCGCGCTGGCCGATTTGATGGCGGCGCTGGGCTCGCCGCATCTCGATTGCCGCCAGGACGGGGCGCGTCTGAATACGTCGAGCCGCGCCGGTTATCTGTTCAATTCCTCCATCGCCGGCATCGAGGATGCCGACGCCTGTCTGCTGATCGGCTGCGATCCGCGCCGCGAGGCGCCGATCCTGAACGCCCGGCTGCGCAAACGGCATCTGATGGGTGGTTTCCGGGTCGGCCTGGTCGGGGCGACCGCGGATTTGACCTACCCGGCGGCGCATCTCGGCGCCGGGCCTCAGACGCTGCGCGAAATCGCCGACGGCAATCATAATTTTTCGGCGACGTTGCAGGGTGCCCAGCGACCGATGTTGATCCTCGGACAGGGCGCGCTGGCGCGCGATGACGGCGATGCGGTGCTGGCCACGGCGCGCGCCATCGCCGAGCGTTACGGCATGATCGGCGAGGGCTGGAACGGATTCAATGTTCTGCACTGCGCCGCCGCGCGGGTCGGCGGCCTCGATCTGGGATTCGTTCCGGGCGAGGGCGGGCGGGATGTCGCGGGCATTCTCGACGGCGCATCGTCCGGCGAGATCGAAATCGTCTATCTGCTGGGCGCCGATGAAATCGACATGGCGCGGCTTGGCAAGGCGTTCGTGATTTATCAGGGCCATCACGGCGACTCCGGCGCGCACCGCGCCGATGTGGTGCTGCCCGGCGCCGCCTATACCGAAAAAGACGCCACCTACGTCAACACCGAAGGACGCGTGCAAAGCACGAGGCTCGCGAATTTCCCGCCGGGCGACGCGCGCGAGGACTGGACGATCCTGCGGGCGCTATCCGACGCGCTGGGCCACAAGCTGCCCTACGACACCATCGGCCAGTTGCGCGGACGCATGGTCGAGATCAACCCGATCTTCGCCGGGTATGGCACCGTCGAGCGCGCGGCGTGGGGGGATTTCGGCGCCGCCGGAGACCTGGACGCGTCACCGTTCGCGCCTGCCGTCGAAAATTTCTACATGACCGATCCCATCAGCCGGGCCTCGCCGACAATGGCCGAGTGCACGCAAGCCTTCGGTCCGGCGGACGCCGGCAGGACGGGCACCGATGATTAATTTCTGGGACGGATATGCATGGCCGACGATCATCATCGTCGCGCAGATCGTCGCCATCGTGGTGCCGCTGCTGGGCGCGGTCGCTTACCTGACGTTCGCCGAACGCAAGGTCATCGCCGCGATGCAGCTGCGCAAGGGACCCAACGTGGTGGGGCCGTTCGGGCTGTTCCAGCCGGTCGCCGACGGTATGAAGCTGATGTTCAAGGAGACCATCATCCCGAGCGGCGCCAACCGGGTGGTCTTCGTCATCGCGCCGATGCTGACATTCATCCTCAGCCTGATCGCCTGGGCGGTGATTCCGTTCGACGTGGGCTGGGTGCTCGCCGACATCAATGTGGGAATACTTTATCTGTTCGCGATTTCCTCGCTGGGTGTCTACGGCATCATCATGGCGGGCTGGGCGAGCAATTCGAAATACGCGTTCCTGGGCGCGCTGCGCTCGGCGGCTCAGATGGTGTCCTACGAAGTCGCGATCGGCTTCGTGATCATCACCGTGCTGCTGGTGGTCGGATCGCTCAACCTCACCGAGATCGTGCTGGCCCAGGAAGGGCTGTGGTTCTGCGTGCCGCTGCTGCCGATGTTCGTGATCTTCTTCATCTCCGCGCTGGCCGAGACCAACCGCTCGCCGTTCGACCTGCCCGAAGCCGAGGCCGAACTGGTGTCGGGCTACAATGTCGAATATTCGGCGATGACTTTCGCGCTGTTCTTCCTCGGCGAATACGCGAACATGATCCTGATGTGCGGCATGACCACGGTCCTGTTCCTCGGCGGCTGGCTGCCGTTGTTCGATGTCGCGCCGTTCAACTGGATCCCGGGGCCGATCTGGTTCGTCGGCAAGATCGCGGTCTGCCTGTTCGTATTCCTGTGGGTGCGGGCGACCTTCCCGCGCTACCGCTACGACCAGCTCATGCGGCTCGGCTGGAAGGTGTTCCTGCCGTTCTCGCTGCTCTGGGTGGTGGTGACCGCCGGTGTCTTGATGGCAACGGGATGGGTGCCGCGATGAGCCGGGTTCGGAAGAAGGGACGACTATGTCGCTGATCGAACGATCGACGCGGGCGCTGTTCCTGAGCGAACTGATCTACGGCATGTCGCTGACGCTCCGCTATTTCTTCAAGCGCAAGGTCACGGTGAACTATCCCTTCGAGAAGGGACCGTTGAGCCCGCGCTTCCGCGGCGAACACGCGCTGCGGCGTTATCCCAACGGCGAGGAGCGCTGCATCGCCTGCAAGCTGTGCGAAGCGGTTTGTCCGGCGCAGGCCATCACCATCGAGGCCGAGCCGCGCGCCGACGGCAGCCGCCGCACCACCCGCTACGACATCGACATGACCAAATGCATCTATTGCGGGTTCTGCGAAGAGGCCTGTCCGGTCGACGCCATCGTCGAGGGGCCCAATTTCGAGTTCGCGACCGAGACCCGCGAGGAGCTGATGTACAACAAGGACAAGCTGCTTTCGAACGGCGAGCGCTGGGAAGCCGACCTCGCCGCCCGTCTCGAAGCGGACGCGCCTTACAGGTGAGAAACGGATGATTGTTCAGGCCGTCGCCTTTTATTTGTTCGCCGCGATCTGCGTGGGCGCGGGCGTGATGGTGATCTCGGCGCGCAACCCGGTTCATTCGGTGCTGTTCCTGATCCTCGCCTTATTCAACGCGGCCGGGCTGTTCGTGCTGCTGGGCGCGGAATTCATCGCCATGGTGCTGGTCATCGTCTATGTCGGCGCGGTGGCGGTGCTGTTCCTGTTTGTCGTGATGATGCTCGACATCAATTTCGTCGAGATGCGCCAGGGGTTCCTGCAATATCTGCCGGTCGGCGGGTTGATCGGGTTGGTGCTGATGGTGGAGCTTTTGCTGATCGGCGCGAGTTGGGTCATTGCGCCGGCCGGGGCGCTGAGGCTGGCCGCGCCGACGCCGCCGATCGGCCGCATCTCCAATACGGAAGCCATCGGCAACATCCTCTATACCGATTACGTCTATCTGTTCCAGGCCGCCGGCGTGGTCCTGCTGGTCGCCATGATCGGCGCCATCGTGCTGACGCTGCGCGACCGGCCCGGCGTGCGTAAGCAGAACATCGGCGATCAGCTCGCGCGCACCCGCGAGCAGTCGGTTGAGATCAAAAAAGTGCAGCCGGGCAGCGGGGTCTGACGATGCTGGAAATCGGGCTCGGCCATTACCTCATCGTCGCGGCGATCCTGTTCGCGCTCGGCATCTTCGGCATATTCCTGAACCGCAAGAACGTGATCGTCATCCTGATGTCGATCGAGCTGATCCTGCTCGCGGTCAATATCAATCTGGTGGCGTTCTCGGTCTATCTCAACGATCTGGTGGGCCAGATATTCGCCTTGTTCGTGCTGGCCATCGCCGCCGCCGAGGCGGCGATCGGGCTCGCCATCATCGTCGTCTATTTCCGCAACCGCGGCTCCATCGCGGTCGAGGACATCAACATGATGAAGGGCTAGGAACGCGCCGATGCTGTATGCCTCCGCGATCTTTCTTCCCCTGATCGGCGCCATTATCGCCGGCTTCGGCGCGCGCTGGATCCAGGACGCCGGCGCCCAGGCGGTGACCTGCGTCGCCATGCTGACGTCGGCGGGGTTCTCGATCCTAATCCTGACCGAGGTCGCGCTCGGCGGTGAGCCGCGCACGGTCGAGCTGTTCACCTGGATTTCGTCGGACGCCTTTGAGGTCGCCTGGACGCTGCGCTTCGATCAGTTGACCGCCGTGATGATCTTCGTGGTCAGCGTCGTCTCGGCGATGGTCCACCTCTATTCGATCGGCTACATGGAGCACGATCCCTCGATCCCGCGCTTCATGGCTTATCTCAGCCTGTTCACCTTTTTCATGCTGATGCTGGTGACGGCGGACAATTTCCTGCAGCTGTTCTTCGGCTGGGAAGGGGTGGGGCTGTGCTCCTATCTGCTGATCGGCTTCTGGTACGACAGGCCGGCCGCCAACGCCGCCGCGATCAAGGCGTTCCTGGTCAACCGGGTCGGCGATTTCGGCTTCGCGCTCGGCATTATGGGCGTGTTCTTCCTCTACAACTCCATCGATTTCGACGTGGTGTTCGCGGCCACGCCCGAAATGGCGAAACAGAACCTCCAGTTTCTGGGGTATGAATTCCACGCGCTGACGGTGCTGTGCATCCTGCTGTTCATCGGCGCCATGGGGAAATCGGCGCAGCTTGGCCTGCACACCTGGCTGCCCGACGCCATGGAAGGCCCGACGCCGGTCTCGGCCCTGATTCACGCGGCCACCATGGGGACCGCCGGCGTGTTCATGGTGGCGCGCCTGTCGCCCATGTTCGAATATTCGCCGATCGCGCTCGGCGTGGTGGTGGTGGTGGGCGCGTCCACCGCGCTGTTCGCCGCGACCATCGGGCTCTGTCAGAACGACATCAAGCGGGTGATCGCGTACTCGACCTGCAGCCAGCTCGGCTACATGTTCTTCGCCTGCGGCGTCTCCGCCTATTCGGCGGGCATTTTCCACCTGACAACCCATGCGTTCTTCAAGGCGCTGCTGTTCCTCGGCGCGGGATCGGTGATCCACGCCATGTCGGACGAACAGGACATGCGCAAGATGGGCGGGCTGTGGCGCCAGATTCCGGTGACCTACACCATGATGTGGGTCGGCAGCCTGGCGCTGGCCGGCATTCCCCTGTTCGCGGGCTTCTATTCCAAGGACGCGATCATCGAATCGGCCTTCGCGGCCAATACCGGTCTCGGGCAATATGCGTTCTGGCTGGGCATCATCGCGGCGGCCTTGACCGCGTTCTATTCGTGGCGCCTGATCATCATGACCTTCCACGGTGAATCCCGCGCCGACGAGAAGACCCTCGCCCATGTCCACGAATCGCCGAAATCCATGACCTTGCCGCTGATGGTCCTGGCCATCGGCGCGATTTTCGCCGGCAAGATGGGCTATCAGTCCTTCATTGGCGACGGCGCGGCCGCCTTCTGGGGCGAGTCGATCAAAATTCTGCCGGAACACTCGGCGCTCGCCGATTCCCATCACGTGCCGGGTTGGGTGAAGGCGCTTCCCATCGTGGTCGCGGTAGGCGGCATCGCGCTAGCTTATGTGATGTATCTGATGCGGCCGGCCTGGCCGGGCCGCGTCGCGGCGGCGATCCGGCCGATCTATCTGTTCGTCTACAACAAGTGGTATTTCGACGAGCTGTATAATTTCCTGTTCGTGCGGCCCGCGTTCGCGCTCGGGCGCGGTCTGTGGAAAGACGGCGACGGCACGCTGATCGACGGTCTTGGTCCCGACGGCCTTTCCGCCGGGGTGCGCGCTCTCGCCCGCCGCGCCAGCGCATTGCAGTCGGGGTATGTCTACCACTACGCCTTCGCGATGCTGATCGGCGTCGCCGGGCTGGTTACCTGGTATCTCTACGGGCTGGCGGGGTAACCGACCATGACCGATTGGCCGATCCTCAGTCTGGTGACGTTCCTGCCCACGGTGGGCGCGTTGTTTATCCTCGTGATCAGGGGCGATGAGGAAACCATGGCGCGCAACGCGCGCTCCACCGCGCTCTGGACCTCGTTGATCACCTTCGTCGTCTCGCTGCTGCTGTGGATCGATTTCGACACCACCACGGCCGATTTCCAGTATGTCGAGAAGATCGCGTGGATTCCGTCCTTCGGCATCAACTACCACATGGGCGTCGACGGCATATCCATGCTGTTCGTGATCCTGTCGACCTTCCTCACGCCGCTCTGCGTGCTCGCGAGCTGGGAATCGATCGAGTCCCGCGTCAAGGAGTACATGATCGCCTTCCTGCTGCTCGAGACGCTGATGGTGGGCATGTTCTCGGCGCTCGATTTCGTGCTGTTCTACGTCTTCTTCGAAGGCGTGCTGATCCCGATGTTCCTGATCATCGGAATCTGGGGCGGCGTGAACCGGGTATACGCGGCCTTCAAGTTCTTCCTCTACACGCTGACCGGCTCGGTGCTGATGCTGATCGCCATTCTGGTGATGTATTACGACGCCGACACCACCAGCATTCCGACCCTGCTGGAACATTCCATCGATCCGGGTCTGCAGATCTGGCTGTGGCTCGCCTTTTTCGCGAGCTTCGCGGTCAAGGTGCCCATGTGGCCGGTCCATACCTGGCTGCCCGACGCCCATGTGGAGGCGCCCACGGCGGGTTCGGTGATTCTGGCCGGTGTGCTGTTGAAGATGGGCGCCTATGGCTTCCTGCGGTTTTCCGTGCCGATGCTGCCGTTCGCGACGGAATTCTTCACGCCGCTGATCTTCGTGCTCTCCATCGTGGCGATCATCTACACCTCGCTGGTCGCGCTCGCCCAGGAGGACATGAAAAAACTGATCGCCTATTCCTCGGTCGCGCATATGGGATTCGTGACGCTCGGCATCTTCACGCTGACCTTCCAGGGGCTGGAAGGCGCGCTGGTCCAGATGCTCAGCCATGGTGTCGTTTCGGCCGCCTTGTTCCTTTGTGTCGGCGTCGTCTACGACCGGATCCATTCGCGCGAGATCGCGCGCTATGGCGGTCTGGTGCACTGCATGCCGAAATACGCGGCGGTGTTCATGATCTTCATGCTGGCCTCGGTCGGGCTGCCCGGCACCGGCGGCTTCGTCGGCGAGTTTCTGATCCTGGTCGGCCTGTTCCAGGTCAACACCTGGGTCGCGCTGCTGGCCACCACCGGCATCATCCTGGGCGCGGCCTATATGCTCTATTTGTACCGCCGGGTGATTTTTGGCCGGCTGACCAAGGACGAGCTCATGACCATGCTCGACCTCAGCCCGCGCGAAATCGCGGTGTTCGCGCCACTGGTCGCGGTCACCCTCTGGATGGGGATATACCCGGCGCCGTTCCTCGATGTGATGTCCGCCTCGGTTTCCAATCTGATCGCCGACCATAGAACCGCGATGGACGCCATCCGCGCGGTTTCGGTCGCGGTGCGCTGAAGGGAGGCGGCCGATCATGGATATCCTCAACCTGTCGACGGTTTTTCCCGAGTTGATCATCGTCTGCGTCGCCATGGTGCTGTTGCTCTATGGCGTCTGGAAGGGTGATTCGGTGACCCGCAACCTGTCCTGGATCGCGGTGCTGTCGCTTGCGGTCGCCGGAATCGCGCTGTCGACGCTGCCCGCCGGCCGGTCTGTCGCCTTTGGCGGTCAGTTCGTGGTCGACGATTTCGTCCGCTACATGAAATGGCTGGTGCTGATCGGCTCGGCCCTCGCGATCGTGATGTCCATTGCCTACAACGAACGCGAAGGGATTGCCCGGTTCGAATATCCGGTCCTGATCCTGTTCGCGACGCTCGGCATGATGATGATGATCTCCGCCAACGATCTGATGTCGCTCTATGTCGGGCTCGAACTTCAGTCGTTGTCGCTTTATGTGGTGGCCGCGTTCCGCCGTGATTCCGTGCGGTCTTCGGAAGCGGGTCTGAAGTATTTCGTGCTCGGCGCGCTATCGTCGGGAATGCTGCTTTACGGCGCGTCCATGGTCTACGGCTTTTCCGGGACGACCTCGTTCGATGGTCTCGCCAGCTTGTTCCGGGCGCCGGGCGGCGATCCGTCTGTCGGGTTCGTGATCGGGCTGGTCTTTTTGATGGCCGGGCTCGCTTTCAAGATTTCGGCGGTCCCGTTCCATATGTGGACGCCGGACGTCTATGAGGGCGCGCCGACGCCGGTGACGGCGTTCTTCGCGGTCGCGCCCAAAATCGCCGCGATCGCGCTGTTCGTCCGCGTGCTGATCGGGCCTTTCGGTGAACTGTTCGCGCAATGGCAGCAGATCGTGGTGCTGATCTCGATCCTGTCGATGGTTTTGGGCGCCCTGGCGGCGATCTGGCAGGCCAATATCAAACGGCTTCTCGCCTATAGCTCGATCGGGCATGTGGGATACGCGCTGATCGGCCTCGCGGCGGGTAGCGCCGCGGGCGTTCGCGGCATCGTTCTCTATATGGCGATCTATCTGGCCATGAATGTCGGAACGTTCTGCTGTGTGCTGTGCATGCGCCGCCATGGCCGCATGGTCGAGGGGATCGACGATCTCGCCGGGCTGTCGCGCACACATCCGGCGCTGGCGTTGGCGTTGGCGGTGTTCATGTTCTCCATGGCCGGAATTCCGCCGCTCGCCGGTTTCTTCGGCAAGCTCTACATTTTCCTCGCCGCGATCGACGCGGAACTCTATACGCTCGCCATCGTCGGGGTTTTGACCAGCGTGATCGGCGCTTTCTATTATCTGCGCATCGTGAAGCTGATGTATTTCGATGAACCGGCCGAACCGTTCGAACGCCCCATCGGACGTGAAATGGGCGTGTTGCTCGCCGCCACCGGGGTGTTCGTGGTGTTCTTTATCGTATTCGCCGCTCCGATCATCGACGGCGCCCAAGCGGCCGCAAGCATCCTGTTCTCCGGCTGAACCGTGGACCTGCCCGACGGCTACGATCTCGTCCGTCTGGAAACAGTCGACAGCACCAACGCCGAAGCGTTGCGCCGGGCCGCGGATGGCGCGCCGCACGGCACGGTCATTGTCGCGGCGGCGCAGTCCGAAGGGCGGGGCAGGCGCGGCCGGACCTGGACCTCTCCCGCCGGCAATCTCCATGCGACCATCATCGTGCGACCCGAACGCACGCCAATGGGCGGCCAGCTCGCCTTCGTGGCCGCCTTGGCGGCCGGTGAAGCGCTTAGGCCTTATGCGCCGGTTCGCTTCAAATGGCCCAACGATCTGTTGCTTGATGGCGCGAAGCTCGGCGGCATATTGATCGAGATCGTGGACGGCGCCGCGGTGGTGGGGATCGGCGTTAATCTTCGTTCGGCGCCGGATGACACCCGGATACCGGCGACGGTTCTTCCCGGGGACGCGGACGCCGACAATGTGCTTGGTGCCCTGTGCCACGGGTTCGAGCACTGGGTCGACCGCTGGCGCGACGAGGGGTTTGCGCCGTTGCGCGCCGCATGGCTCGCCCATGCCGACGGCATCGGCGGCCCCATAGAAGCGCGATTGCCCACCCGCGTCCTGACCGGTACGTTCAGGGGACTGGACGAGACCGGCGCGCTGTTGCTGGAGAAGGACGACGGCAGCAGCGTCACGGT
Source organism: uncultured Rhodospirillaceae bacterium (assembly GCA_964587515.1). Taxonomy (GTDB): domain Bacteria; phylum Pseudomonadota; class Alphaproteobacteria; order MPNO01; family MPNO01; genus CAZPMO01. The sequence continues at coordinate 35,627 of CAZPMO010000011.1, forward strand.
TTCGGCAGGCGATGTGTTTTTTGGGACCGGGTGATGCTGCTCGCGATTGATTCCGGTAATACGAATATCGTGTTCGCCGTCTATGACGGTGAAGAACTGCGCGGGGAATGGCGCAGTTCCAGCGATTCCCGGCGTACCGCCGATGAATACGGTATCTGGCTGACCCAGCTCATGGCGTTGTCGGAGATCACGCCCGGCGACATCAGCGATGCTGTGATCGCCACCGTGGTGCCGGAAACATTGTTCAGCCTGAAGAGCCTGTGCCGCGGATATTTTTCCTGCGAGCCACTGGTGGTCGGCGAAGGCGACGTGAAACTCGGAATCGAGGCGCTGGTGGATTCGCCGGACGATGTCGGCGCCGACCGGCTGGTCAATGCGGTCGCCGCGCACCAACGTTATGGCGGTCCGCTGATCATCATCGATTTCGGGACGGCGACCACCTTCGATGTGGTCGATGCGGACGGCAACTATTTCGGCGGCATCATCGCGCCCGGCATCAACCTGTCGCTCGACGCCCTTCATTCGGCGGCCGCCAAATTGCCCCGTGTGGCTGTGCGGCGCCCGACTTCTGTGATTGGCAAACGGACCGTGCCGGCCATGCTTTCGGGGGTCTATTGGGGCTATGTCGGGTTGATCGAAGGGTTGGTCGCCCGCATCCGCGATGAATATGGCGCGCCCATGAAGGTGGTGGCGACGGGCGGGCTCGCGCCCCTGTTCGGCGAAGCGACGGACGTGATCGAGCATCTCGACGCCGATCTGACCCTGCGGGGCTTGCGCGAAATCCATCACCGGAACCGGCCCGTATGAGCGGATCGGAATTCGGCGACGACCTGGTATTCGTGCCGCTCGGCGGCGCCGGCGAGATCGGCATGAACCTCAACCTTTACGGCTATCGCGGGCGCTGGCTCGCGGTCGATCTCGGTATTTCCTTCGGCGACGACGATACGCCGGGGATCGATATTCTGGCGCCCGACACCAGCTTTATCGCCGAACGCCGGGACAAGCTCGACGGGCTCGTGCTCACCCACGCTCACGAGGATCATCTGGGCGCCGTGCCCTATGTCTGGCGCACGCTGGGTTGTCCCATCTACGCCACGCCGTTCGCCCACGCGCTGCTGCGCCGCAAGCTCGTCGAGGCCGGCATGGAGGACGACGTGCCGGTACGCGAAATTCCCGCCGGCGGCAAGTTCGAGGTCGGCGATTTCGCCGTGGAATATATTCGCGTGACCCATTCGATCCCGGAAGCGCATGTGCTTGCGATCCGCACGCCGGCCGGAACCATCGCCCACGCCACCGACTGGAAGCTCGATCCCGCCCCCCTGGTTGGGCCCGTAACCGATGCCGCCACGCTGCAGCGACTGGGCGAGGAGGGGGTGCTGGCGCTGATCTGCGATTCGACCAATGCCACCGTGTCCGGCCATTCCCAATCGGAAGGCCCGCTTCGCGAAAGCCTGACCGAACTCATCGGACGGTGCGAGCGCCGCGTCGCGGTCGCCTGTTTTTCAAGTAACGTGGCGCGGTTGCAAACCATCGCCGCCGCCGCCGCCGCCAACGACCGCCAGGTCTGTCTGGTCGGGCGGTCGCTGGTCCGGATGGCCGAGATTGCGCGGGAGACGGGTTATCTGACCGACGACCCGCCGTTGCTGACCCAGTATGACGCGGGCTATCTGCCACCGGAAAAGCTGGTGCTGGCGGTGACCGGAAGCCAGGGCGAGCCGCGCTCCGCGTTGTCCCGGATCGCCACCGGCGATCATCCCAACGTGGTGCTGGAACGTGGCGACACGGTGATTTTTTCGTCGCGTCAGATTCCGGGCAACGAAATTTCCATTGGCCGCGTCCAGAATCAGCTTTCGCGCGCCGGGATAGACGTCATCACGGAGTCGGATCATTTTGTTCATGTTTCCGGCCATCCCGCCCGGGATGAACTGTTGAAGATGTATGAGTGGATCCAGCCCCGCATGCTGGTGCCGATCCATGGCGAGGCGCGCCATCTGCATGAACATGTCGAGTTGGCGCGGGAAGCGGGAATCACGCGGACGGTCGTTGCCGAGAACGGCTCGGTGGTGCGGCTAGGGTCGGATGGGCCGGAAGTCATTGATCACGTGCCGTCGGGACGCCTCGCGATCGATGGAACCCGTCTGGTGCCGCTCGACGGCGCGGTGATGCGCGCGCGTCGGCGCATCGGCTTCGTCGGAGCGGCGGTGGCGACGGTCGTGGTCGACGGCAGGGGACGGCTGATGTCCGACCCGCAGCTTACCGTGCACGGGTTACTCGACGGCGAGGACGACGATGAGTCCTGGTCCGACGCCATCGATGCGATCGCCGACGCCGTCGAAGGCATGAGCGACAAGGCGCGCCGCGACGACGACGAGGTTTCAGAGACGGTGAGGATCGCCGTGCGCCGCAGCCTGCGCGATACCGTCGGCAAGCGGCCGGTCACCGAAGTGCACGTGGTCCGGCTCTGAATTCAGCGGTCATGACGAGCCGGGGAATTCAGCGGTCATGACGAGCCGGGGTCGGGAGTGCTAGGCTCGGCATTCGACCGCTGGCAATAAATCGGGTTGGGATGAACTGGTTCTCGGGCATCGTGGTCTATGTGATCCTGTGGTGGGTGATCTTCTTCACGACGCTGCCGTTCGGCGTGCGCGCCCCCCATGAGGTCGGCGAGGCGCCGGAACCGGGCCACGCCGCCGGCGCGCCGGCAAAGCATTTGATACCGCTGAAGGCCGGGATCACATCGGTGATCGCGGCGACTCTCTGGCTGGTGGCCTACTGGCTGATAAGTTCCGACCTGCTGTCTTTCCGGCCCGCCACATGAGCTATTGCGAAACCGCGCCCGGGCACGAATTTCACGGCCCCTATCACGACACCGAATATGGATTTCCCGCGCGCGACGACGCGGTGCTGCTGGAGCGTCTGGCGCTCGAGATCAATCAGGCCGGCCTGTCCTGGCTGACGGTCCTGAAGAAACGCGCCGCGTTCTTCGAGGTCTATGAGGGGTTCGACGTCGCGACCGTGGCGGGCTACGGCGATGACGATCGCGCCCAGTTGCTGGATGACGCCCGCATCATTCGCAATCGGCTGAAGGTCAACGCGGTGATCGAAAACGCCGGGCGCATACTGGAATTGTGCGCGCGGCACGGCTCGTTCGCGAACTGGCTGGACGCCCAGCATCCCTTGCCCAAGGACGACTGGGTGAAACTGTTCAAAAAGACCTTCGTCTTCACCGGCGGCGAGATCACCGGTGAGTTCCTGATGAGCCTCGGCTATCTGCCGGGATCGCACGTACCCGATTGCCCGATCCACCACAAGATTGCAAAGCTTTCACCACCCTGGATGAACCGGGCGGGCACATGACCGATCAGCCGAGATTGGAACTGCGCGGCATTGTGAAAAGTTTCCCCGGAACGCTGGCCAACGACCATGTGGATCTCACGCTCGCCCCGGGTCAAATTCATGCCCTTCTGGGCGAGAACGGCGCGGGCAAGAGCACGCTGGTGAAGATCGTCTATGGCGCGCTGCGCGCCGATGCCGGCGCTATCCTGTGGCAGGGTGAGCCGGTCGAAATCGCGTCGCCGGCGCAGGCTCGCCGCCTCGGGATCGGCCTTATCTTCCAGCACTTTTCCCTGTTCGATTCCCTGACCGTGGCCGAGAACATTGCGCTCGGCATCGACGAAAAGGTGCCCATGCGTGAACTTACCGAACGCATCGGCCAGGTATCGTCGCGCTATGGTCTGTCGCTCGATCCCGGTCGACATGTCCACACGCTGTCGGTGGGCGAACGCCAGCGTGTCGAGGTCGTGCGTTGCCTGTTGCAGAACCCGACGCTGCTGATCATGGACGAGCCGACCTCGGTGCTGACGCCGCAAGAGGCGGAAAAGCTTTTCGAGACCCTGCGCCAGCTCGCCGCCGAGGGTTGCACGATCCTCTATATCAGCCACAAGCTGGAGGAAATCCGGGCGCTGTGTTCGAAGGCGATGGTGATGCGCGGCGGGCGCGTGGTCGAGACCTGCGATCCGCGCGCGGTGACGGCGCGCGATCTGGCTCAGATGATGATCGGCTCGGAACTGGCGACGCCCGGCCACGGCGACCGGGGCGATGTCGGCGCCGAGCGGCTGACGGTAGAACATTTGTCGCTGCCCGCCGACCACCCCTTCGGCACCGATCTGATCGATATCAGTTTCAGCGTGCGGGGCGGTGAAATTTTCGGCATTGCCGGCGTTGCCGGCAACGGCCAGCCCGAGCTGATGGCCGCTCTCAGCGGCGAGAGGCTCATCGACGATCCCGACGCCATTCGCATGGACGGCGCGCCGGTCGGGACGCAGGGGCCGCGACGACGGCGCGAGCGCGGCATGGGCTTCGTGCCCGAGGACCGGTTGAGCCGCGGCGCGGTTTCCGACATGACACTTGCCGAGAACAGTTTTCTGGGCGCCTATGCCCATGCCGCGACGGGTCTGATGAAACGCGGCCTGATCAGCATAGGGCGGACCCACGATCTGGCGGCGCGCATTATCGATCGCTTCAACGTGGTCGCGGGCGGTTCGCGCGCGGCGGCGCGGAGCCTGTCGGGCGGCAATCTCCAGAAGTTCATCATCGGCCGCGAGATCCTCCAGAACCCGCGTGTCCTGGTCGCGGCGCAGCCGGCCTGGGGGGTCGACGCCGGCGCCGCCGCCGCGATCCATCAGGCGCTCATCGATCTCGCGAAATCGGGCTCGGCGGTGCTGGTGATTTCCCAGGACCTCGATGAGCTGTTCGCGATCAGCGACCGGGTGGCGGTGATCTATCACGGTCGCCTGTCGCCCGTTCGCCCGACGGGCGAGATGACCGTCGAGCAGGCGGGTCTGTTGATGGGCGGTATGTTCGACCATGCGGACGAAAAGATGGATCGTGATGCTGCCGAGGCTTGAATCACGCGGTGCGGTGTCCGCGCCCATGGTGTGGCTGACGCCAATATTCGCGGTCGCGCTGACATTGATCGCCGGTGTGATCCTGTTCGCGTTCCTCGGGTTCGATCCGCTGCGGGCGCTCTATGTCTATTTCATCAAGCCGCTGACCAGCGTCTATGGTTTGTCGGAGCTGGCGGTGAAGGCGACGCCGTTGGCGATGATCGCGACCGGTCTGTCGCTGGGCTTTCGCGCCAATGTCTGGAATATCGGCGCCGAGGGCCAGTTCACCATGGGCGCGATCTGCGGCGGTGTGGTTTCATGACGGCGACAGCCTGCTGATCCTGCCGGCGATGGTCGTCGCCGGCGGGCTTGGCGGCATGGCTTGGGCGTTTATCCCGGCCTGGCTGCGTACCCGGTTCAACGCCAACGAAATCCTCACAAGCCTGATGCTGACCTATGTGGCGCTGTTGCTGCTGAGCCTGTTGGTGCACGGGCCGTGGCGCGATCCCGGAGGTCTGAATTTCCCGGAATCGAGGATGTTCGGCGATGCTTCCCTGCTGCCGGTGATCCTCGACGAAACACGGCTCAATATCGGGGCGCTGTTCGCGCTTGCGGTAATCGCGGCGGGTTGGGTGCTGATCAGCCGGTCCTTCGTGGGTTTCCAGATCAAGGTCGTCGGGCAGGCGCCCACGGCGGCCGGCTTTGCCGGTTTCAGGGAGAAAAACCTGATCTGGACGACGTTCCTGGTGGCCGGGGCGCTGTCCGGGCTGGCCGGGCTGTTCGAAGTCGCGGGACCGATCGGCCAGCTCAACCCGTCCATTTCGCCCGGCTACGGCTTCACCGCGATCATTGTCGCCTTTCTCGGCCGATTGCATCCCGGTGGCGTCCTGCTGGCGTCCCTCCTGATTGCGTTGACGTACCTCGGCGGCGAGCTTGCGCAGATTGAACTACGCCTGCCGCTGGCGGTAACCGGCGTGTTTCAGGGAATGCTGCTGTTCTTCCTGCTCGGGGTCGATGTGTTGATCCGCTATCGGGTGCGTTTCGGGCGGCGCCGCGTCGCGTCACGGGTAGGCTGAGCCGGACATGGACACCACATCCGCAATCCTGGTTTCCATGGTCGCCGCTTCGACGCCGCTGCTGTTTGCCGCGCTCGGCGAACTGGTGACCGAGAAATCGGGCGTTCTCAACCTTGGCGTCGAAGGCATGATGCTGCTTGGCGCGGTCGGCGCCTTCGCGACCGGCGTCGCGACCGGCAGCGCGACGCTGGCGGTGCTCGCCGGCGCCCTCTCCGGCCTCGTGATGTCGCTGCTGTTCGGGCTGCTGACACTGACCCTGCTCGCCAATCAGGTGGCGACGGGGCTCGCGCTCACCATCTTCGGCGTGGGTTTGAGCGCGCTGTTCGGCAAGTCCTATGTCGGGGAGCCGTTGGATGCGATGCCCAAGCTGAATATTCCGGGAATCAGCGATCTGCCGTTGGTGGGGCCGGCGCTGTTCGGCCACGACGCGCTGGTCTATCTGTCGGTCGCCATGGTGTTCGCGGTGAGCTCGTTTCTCTACCGCACCCGTTCCGGGCTGGTGCTGCGAGCATGCGGCGAATCCCACGACGCCGCGCATGCGATCGGCTATCCGGTGATCCGCATCCGTTATTTCGCGGTGATGTTCGGCGGCGCCATGGCCGGCATCGGCGGCGCGTTTCTGTCGCTGGTCTATACGCCCATGTGGATTGAGAACATGACCGCCGGGCGCGGCTGGATCGCGCTGGCGCTGGTGGTGTTCGCGACCTGGCGGCCATGGCGGGTCTTTCTCGGCGCGTATCTGTTCGGCGGCGTGACCATGCTGCAGCTTCATGCCCAGGGCGCCGGTTTCGCGGTGCCATCGCAAATCATGTCCATGCTGCCCTATCTGGCGACCGTGCTGGTGCTGGTGCTGATTTCACGTGACCGGACCCGCATTCGTCTGAATGCGCCGGCCGATATCGGCCGGGTTTTCCACCCGGACTCGTGAGGCGCGAACATTCGTGCTATAACCCGGTCCTGCTAAATCAGATCAACCCACACGGATGAGGTGACAAATGGGACACTGGGGTTTCGCCGGAAAACTCGCCGGCGCGACGGCGGTCGCGGTTCTCGCGCTTGCCGGTTCGATCGGCGCGCAAGCCGCCGATCCGTTGAAAATCGGTTTCGTCTATGTCGGCCCGATCGGCGATCATGGCTGGACCTACCGCCATAATGTCGGCCGTCTCGCGATCGACCGGGCGCTGGGCGGCAAGGTCAAGACCACCTACGTGGAGAGCGTCAGCGAGGGCGCCGACGCCGAACGCGTGATCCGACAACTGGCCACTACCGGCCACGGGCTGATCTTCACCACGTCGTTCGGTTACATGAATCCCACCGTGAAGGTCGCCAAGCGCTTCCCCAAGGTGAAGTTCGAACACGCCACCGGTTACAAGCGCGGCAAGAATGTCTCGACCTACGCGGCGCGCTTCTATGAAGGACGCTCGATCGCCGGCGTGATCGCGGCGAACGTGACCAAGTCCAACACCATCGGTTATGTCGGATCGTTCCCGATCCCCGAGGTGGTGCGCGGCATCAACGCCTTCACGATTTCGCTGCGGAAGATCAACCCGAAGGCCACCGTCAAGGTCGTCTGGGTGAACACCTGGTATGATCCCGGCAAGGAAGGCGACGCCGCCAAGGCGCTGATCGACCAGGGCGCGGACGTCATCCTCCAGCACACCGATTCCCCGGCGGCGCTCCAGATCGCCCAGAAGCGGGGCGTCTGGGCCGTCGGGCAGGCATCCGACATGACCAAGTTCGGTCCCAAGGCTCACCTGACCTCCATCGTCGATGTCTGGGACAGCTACTATGTCGCCCGCGCCAAGGCGGTGCTGGACGGCACCTGGAAGTCGCAGGACACCTGGGACGGGCTCAAGGCGGGCATGCTTGAGATGGCCGACTACAACCCGAAAATTCCGGCCGGCGTCGTCGCCAAGGCGAAAACGCTGGAAAACGATATCCGATCCGGCAAGGTCCATTCGTTCCAGGGCCCGATCCGCAATCAGGCGGGTAAACTGGTCGTGGCGGCCGGCAAGCGGGTCAGCGACAAGGAGCTTCTGTCCATGAACTGGTATGTCGAGGGCGTGCAGGGAAAACTGCCCAAGTAACGTTCCGTTAACCATGTTTCGCCCGGCGGGCCGCGCGGTCCGCCGGGCTATTTTTTTGCCGGCCCGATACCGATCCTTAACCGCGCTCGGCGGATAATCACGCCATGCGCGCGATAGCACTGATATTGATGGCTCTGACCCTGGTTCCCGCCGCGGCGCGGGCCGAAAAGGTGAAGGCCAAGGTCACCCGGGCGGATTGCCAGAACGTGGTGAGCCATCAGCCGGATGCCGATGTGGCCTACCGGCCCGGCGTTGATGTCCATGGCAACGCCGTCGTCCCGGCCGATCTTAACGGCGGGTCCCAGTTCAAGGCGCCCAAGGAAATCCATATCCCGATCACCATCGATATCGGTAAGCGCTTCGGGGTTTCCAGCACCTCCGGCCTCTACGACGCGGAGGCCGAAATGGGCGTGGTCACCTGGCGTGACGGCAAGATCACGTATAACGGCCAGCCCCTCAACAACCAGGACGAGGCGGCCCTCGCCGCCGCCTGCCGGCGCATTCTCAATAAATAAACTCGGCTAGCCGCAGATTCGGGCTTTACGTTGCGATCCGGTCGGGGTTCGCCTAAGTTCCGAACGCCGCGTGTCGCGCGGTCCAGTATGGTGGCAACGCACGGATTCCGATGCGGCTTTCAACTTATTTCATGCCGACCCTGAAGGAAGAGCCCAGCGAGGCGCAGATCGTCTCGCATCGGCTGATGCTGCGCGCCGGCATGGTGCGCCAATCGAGCGCCGGGATTTATTCATGGCTGCCGCTGGGATACCGCGTGTTGCGCAAGGTGGAGGCCGTCGTGCGCGACGAACAGGATCGCGCCGGCGCCCAGGAAATGCTGATGCCGACCATTCAGCCCGCCGATCTGTGGCGCGAGAGCGGCCGCTATGACGGCTACGGCAAGGAGATGCTGCGCATCGTCGACCGCCATGATCGCGATATGCTGTACGGGCCGACTAACGAAGAACAGATTACCGAAATCGTCCGCTACCATGTGAAGAGCTATCGCGAGCTGCCCAAGCTGCTCTATCACATCCAGTGGAAATTCCGTGACGAGGTGCGGCCCCGCTTCGGCGTGATGCGTGGTCGCGAATTCCTGATGAAGGATACCTATTCCTTCGACCTCGATTACGAAAGCGCGCGGCTTTCCTACAACAAAATGTTCGTCGCCTATCTGCGGACATTTAATCGTATGGGTTTGCAGGCGATTCCAATGCGGGCCGACACGGGGCCAATCGGCGGTGATCTCAGTCATGAATTCCTGGTCCTGGCCGATACCGGTGAAAGCGAAGTGGCTTGTCACAAGGACCTTATCGACCTGGATGTCGAGTATATGAAACTCGATCCGCAGGGCGATCTGGGAACCGTCGTCGACGCGTTGACCGATTATTACGCCGCCACGGATGAACAGCGAGACCCCGAGATCGAAAAATCTCTCGGTGAGGAATTGATCGTGCGGCGCGGCATCGAGGTCGGGCACATCTTTTATTTCGGCACCAAATATTCCGCTGCCATGAATGCGGTCGTGACCGGTCCCAACGACGAGTCCATCCCCTGCGAGATGGGGTCCTACGGCATCGGCGTCTCGCGCCTGGTGGGCGCGATCATCGAGGCCTATCACGACGAGAACGGCATCATCTGGCCCGAGTCCGTGGCGCCGTTCGGCGTCGGAATTCTCAATCTCAAGAGCGGTGACGAGGCCTGCGACGCCGTGTGCGACGATCTCTACGCCAAGCTCGACGCCGCCGGACGGGAGCCGATTTACGACGACCGGTCCGAGCGCGCCGGCGCGAAATTCGCCGACATGGATCTGATCGGCATTCCGTGGCAGGTCATCGCCGGGCCGCGCGGGGTCAAATCGGGCACGGTCGAGCTCAAGAACCGGGCGACCGGCGAGCGCGATGAGATTTCGGTGGAAGCCGCAGTGGCGCGGCTCACGGGCACCGCGTGATTTTTTCCCCTTTCGAACGCATGGTGGCGCTGCGGTATCTGAGAGCGCGGCGCGAGGAAGGTTTCGTGTCCGTCATCGCCGGGTTCTCGCTGGCCGGCATTGCCCTCGGCGTCGCGACCCTGATCGTGGTGATGTCGGTGATGAACGGATTCCGGGCCGAGATGATGGCGCGCATCCTCGGTCTCAACGGCCATGTCACGGTCTATTCGGGCACCGCGAAGCCTCTGCGCGGGTTCGACGAAATGGCTAAGCGTCTGCGTGGCGTCGACGGCGTGATCGCGGCGACGCCGCTGGTCGAAGGCCAGGTCATGGCGACCGCGAACGGCGTCGCCGGCGGCGCGCTGGTGCGCGGCATCCGGCCCGACGACATGCGCACGCGGGCGATCATTGCCGGAAATATCCGCGCCGGATCGCTGGACGCCTTCAAGGGTAAAAGCGCGATCATTGTCGGCAAGCGGCTGGCCCGGCGCTACGGGCTCCATCCCGGCGATAAGCTCAGGCTGATTTCGCCGCAGAGCAAAGCAACCGCGTTCGGATCCCTGCCGCGCATCAAGAGTTACCGCATCGCGGCGACCTTCGAAGTCGGCATGTATGAATATGACAATGGTTTCATCTTCATGCCGCTGGCGGCGGCGCAGCTTTATTTCCGCACCGGCGACGGGGTTTCCGGCATCGAGCTTATGCTGGACGATCCCGACGAAGTGTTCGCGAAGCGCTTGGAGATCTCACAAGCCGCCCAGCGCCCGGTCCGCATCGTCGACTGGCAGCGCGCCAATTCCTCGCTGTTCAACGCGGTGAAGGTCGAACGCAACGTGATGTTCCTGATCCTGACGCTGATCATCCTGGTCGCAGCGTTCAACATCATCTCCGGTATGATCATGCTGGTAAAGGACAAGGGGCGCGACATCGCGATCTTGCGCACCATGGGTGCGACACGCGGCATGGTGATGCGCATTTTTCTGTTCGCGGGCGCCTCGGTCGGCGTGATCGGGACGTTCCTAGGTTTCGTTCTGGGCCTCGCCTTCGCCGACAATATCGAGCTTATCCGTAAAGGCCTCGAAGGGCTTACCGATACCGACCTGTTCGCCGCCGAGATTTATTTCCTGTCGCAGCTTCCGTCCAAGGTCGAGACCATGGATGTGGTCAGCGTGGTCGGGCTGGCGCTGGTGCTGTCATTGCTGGCGACGCTTTATCCGGCGTGGCGGGCGGCGCGGCTCGATCCGGTCGAGGCGCTTCGATATGAGTAGCGCCGCGCTGGAACTGATCGGGGTGCGCCGCACCTTCGAGCAGGGCGGCGCCCAAATCGAGGTGCTGACCGGCGCTTCCCTTGTGATTGAGCCGGGTCAGATCGTCGCCCTTGTCGGGCCGTCCGGGTCGGGCAAGTCGACGCTGCTGCAAATCGCGGGCCTTCTGGAACGCCCCACCGCGGGCGAAGTGCGCGTCGCCGGCCAGTCCTGCGACGGTATGAACGACGACCGGCGCACCGAGTTGCGCCGTACCGGTCTCGGTTTCGTCTATCAGTACCACCATCTGCTGCCCGAGTTCTCCGCGCTGGAAAATGTGGTCCTGCCGCAGATGATCGCCGGGCTGGCGCGTGGAGAGGCGCGCGCGCGCGCCGGCGAAC
>CAZPMO010000011.1:47254-50009 GCA_964587515.1 uncultured Rhodospirillaceae bacterium
GAACTCCTCGATATGGTGGGCCTGGGCGCGCGGGTAAGCCATCGCCCGGCGCGACTTTCGGGCGGCGAGCAGCAGCGGGTCGCCGTGGCCCGCGCGCTGGCCAACGCGCCCAAGGTGCTGATCGCCGACGAACCCACCGGCAATCTGGATCAGCACACGTCGGACGCGGTTTTCGATCAGCTTCTGAAGATCGTCCGGGGCGCCGGTGTCGCGGCGCTGATCGCCACCCACAACACCGAGCTCGCCTCCCGCATGGACCGCGTGTTTACGCTCTCGGACGGCATTATCGTCGAAAACTAACCCGCGTTGTCGATCTTCCAGTTGCCGTCCGGTTGGCGGCAAGCCGTGCCGTAGGCGTTCTCGGTTCTGCCCCCGACGGTGACGGTCTGCTGATATTCGCGGCAATATTGGCCCGTCTGCGCCTCGTAGGTCCGTGTCGGGGTGAAGGTTCCGGAATGGCCTGAATCGGGGTTGCGCCATGTAGTGGTCGTTCCGGACGGCGCCGATTCCAAACCATGGGACGCCGTCTGCTGGGCATAAAGCCGGTCGGCGCGGTCGAGTGACTCTCCGACCCCCCGGCCGACCAGCCCGCCGAGCAGGGTTCCGACCGCGACCGCGGCGAGCTTGCCCCGTCCGCCGCCGATCTGAGCCCCGGCGAGCCCGCCGAGCGCGGCGCCCATCAGTGTGCCGCCGGTGGTTTTGGGGCCTGAGTTGGCGCTGCACGCGATCAGGCTGGTCGCGGTCAACAGGACAATGGCCGTGGATTTTACGCGCTGCGTATTCATTGAACTGCTCCTTAACGATGGCGGCGGCGCGCGCGGGAAGAGTGCCGCCAGTGGCGACCATGACGAGACGCCCGACGCCAATGGCGGTGACCCGACCGGTAATGACGGTATATTCGGTGTCGATGGGACGCGTAATACCAGGGCGCGACGCTATAATGGGTCAGAATGCGGATGATCGGCGCGGCGTGGTTATGCGAGCGGTGGTGGGCCGCTGCCGGACCCGTGAAGCTGGCCCATAACAGGGCCGCGGCGGCGGTTGCCGGGATGAGGGTCTTTAACATGGGAACCTGCCTTTTGAGTGGTTGCGGTATCGAACGGTATCCATCATGGCGGAGGCCACCTGTACCTATCCTGAACGGGCCGTTCATCTGCCGTTCAGGTGGTTTGAGGTAAAAAAACCTATGAATCGCAGGGGTTTCATTGGCGTTCTGGCGGCTTTCCTGGCGTTTGGATGGGCCGGCGACGGGCGCGCGGCGCACGATCGCGCCCTGGGAATCCGGGCGCCATCGGAGAGTTCCGGGAGCGTGATCCCCGGACGCGGATCCTGGGGGGCAACGGGTCCAAATCGCGCCCGCCAAGGGGTGCGCGAAGGGCGGTTGCTGCCGCTGGAAGATATTCTGGCGTCGGTGCGACCCCGTGTTCCGGGCAGGGTGCTCGACGTCCAGTTGAGCCGCCGCGACCGCCGTGACGTTTATCGGCTGAAGATACTGGGCCGCGACGGCAAGGTGCGCCTGGTCGCGGTGGACGGGGCGACGGCCCGAATTCTGTCTGTGCGGGGAGGCGGCCGATGAGGGTGCTGGTGGTCGAGGATGAACCCGAGCTCGCGCGCCAGCTCGCCGATGCGCTGGCCGAAACCGGTTATGTGGTCGATATCGCCTATGATGGTGAGGAAGCGCTTCATCTGGGCGATACCGAACCCTATGACGCCGTGATCCTCGATCTCGGCCTTCCGGTCATCGACGGGATCACGGTGCTTGAACGCTGGCGCCGCGCCGGGCGCACGATGCCGGTGTTGATCCTGACGGCGCGCGACGAATGGCGCGAAAAGGTTACGGGCTTCGATGCCGGCGCCGACGATTACGTCACCAAGCCTTACCGCCTGGAGGAAGTGCTGGCGCGTCTCCGCGCCTTGATCCGCCGTTCGGCGGGCAAGGCCTCGCCGGTGCTCGATGTCGGCGCCGTGACCATCGATACAACGGCGGCGCGGGTCACCCTCGACGGCGCGCCGGTCAAGCTGACGGGTCATGAATACAAGCTGCTGGCCTTCATGGCGCATCACCCGGGCAAGGTATTCTCGCGAACCGAACTGACCGAACATGTCTACGACCAGAGCTTCGATCGCGATTCGAACACCATCGAGGTATTCGTCGGCCGCATACGACGCAAACTCGGGACCAACATAATCGTAACCGTGCGGGGGTTGGGCTATCGCTTGAAGACCGAGGATGAAAACTAACTCCATTGCGCTCAGGCTGATCGCCGGCGCGGCGCTGTGGGTCGGCTTGGCGCTGGTGGTCGGCGGTTTTGCGCTCGCCGCCCTGTTCGACGATCATGTGGAGCGCACGTTCGATCGGCGCGCTTCGGTGCTGCTGGAGTCCCTGATCGCGGTGGCGGAAATCGATCCGGCGGGCAAGCTCGTGCTGACCGGCGCGCCGGGCGAGCCCCGTTTCGATGTTCCCTTTTCGGGCTGGTACTGGCAGATCGACGGCCCCGACGGCGAGGTTCTCCATTCCCGTTCGCTGTGGGACCGCACGCTCGGGAACGGCGCGCCGGCGGGAGCGATCAGCACCTACCGGATCGCGGGGCCGGCGGAGCAGACGCTGCGCGTGACCGAACGCGGCATCACCCTGCCCGGGTCGCGGGCCATTTTCCGTTTTGCCGTTGCCGCCGACATCGCCCAGCTCGAGGCCGAAACCCGGCCGTTCAATGTCGTCCTCGGTCTGTCCCTGGGCATTCTCTGGCTGGTGTTG
>CAZPMO010000012.1:0-42699 GCA_964587515.1 uncultured Rhodospirillaceae bacterium
CAGACGATTCGTGTGAATCCCCACCCGATTCTCTCAAACCGTGAAACGCTCTAGTGCAGGCTGCGGGGGAGTTCGCTGACGGCGCTGTCGATCAGCGCGCCGGCGCGGCTCTCGTCGAGGCGTTCGGTGATCAGCCGGCGGGTCGCGGCGATGGCGACATCGACGGCGGTCTCGCGAACCTGGCGTAGCGCCTCGGCCTCGGCGCCGGCGATCTTGTCGCGGGCAAGCTGTTCGCGGCGCTTGATCGCGGCCTCGAGACCGGCGGCGGCCTCGGCGGCGAGGCGTTCGGCCTCCTCGCGCGCGCGGTCCAGCATTTCCTCGGTTTCCTTGACGGCGTCGCGCTGTCGGCGCTGGTATTCGGCCAGCAGGTGCTGCGCGTCTTCGCAGAGCTTCGCGGCCTCGTCCAGCGTCGCCTTGATCTTCGCGGCGCGCGCGTCGAGCGCGCTGCCCATGGCGCGCGCCACCGGCCGGTAAATTCCGGCGACGAATATCACGGTGCCGACCGCGACCCAGAATTCGGCGGACTGCAACATCAGCCGCGATCCTTCATTGTTTCGGGCATCGTCTCGGCCACCGCTCCGGCGGCGTCGCCTTCGGAAACATCGATTTCAACCAGCCGCGATACGGCGGCCCGCGTCACGTCGCCGGCGACCTCACGCACGTTGGCCAATGCTTCGTCGCGCGCGGCCTCGATACGCGTCTCCGCGGCCGCGGCTTCCTCGGCCAGCCGTTTGCCGATCTCCTCGTGGCGCGCCGCCGCCTCGACCGCGAAACGCTCCGAGCTTTCCCGCAGGATTGCCTGCGCCTGCGCGCGGGCGTCCGCCACCGTCCGCTCATAGGCCTCCAGCGCCGACTGGGCTTCCTTCTTCACGGCCTCGGCCTTCTGAAGGTCGTCGTCGATGCGTTCCTGCCGTTCCTGGAGGATATCGGCGATGCGCGGCAGGGCCGCCTTCCACAGCACCAGAAACAGAACGGAAAACGTCATGATCAGCCAGACGACCTGGCCGAGATAGGTTCCAATCTGTTCAAGTTGCGGCATTGATCGCTTTCCGTTCTGGGGCCGTTCTGGGGGCCGTCCTGGGAACTGGCCGAAGGACGGCCCGGTCCGGGCTCAGCCGAACAGAATGACCAGCGCGACCACCAGCGCGAACAGCGCGATGGCCTCGACCAGGGCGAACCCCAGCATGGTCATGGGGAAAACGTCGCCGCGGGCCGCGGGATTGCGGGCCACGGCCGAGATGAAGGAGGCGAAGATCGCGCCGATACCGATACCCGATCCGACGACGCCGATCACCGCGAGCCCCGCGCCGATCACTTTCGCAGCTTCTAGCTCCATGTTCTTTCCTTTCCGCTCGATTTGGTCCGAGTAATTGTGTGTGACGGGAATTCCATACGCGCGACCCTCAGTGCAGATGCAGCGCGTCGTTGATGTAAAGGCAGGTCAAAATGGTGAATACATAGGCCTGCAGGAAGGCGATCACGAGCTCCAGCCCGATAAGCGCCGAGACGAAGGCAAGCGGCAGAATGCCCGCCGCGCCGAGCGCCGGCACGAACCCCGCGAACACTTTCAGGAGCGTGTGTCCCGCCAGCATGTTCGCGAACAGCCGGACCGACAGGCTGATCGGCCGCGACAGATAGGAGATGATTTCGATGGGGATCAACAGCGGCCACAGCGCGATCGATACGCCGGGCGGCACGAAGAACGTGAAGAAATGCATCCCGTGCTTCACGAAGCCCAGGATGGTCACGCCGACAAACACCACCAGCGCCATCGCGAAGGTGACGATAATGTGGCTGGTGAAGGTGAAGCTGTAGGGGATCATGCCCAGCATGTTGCCGAACAGGATGAACATGAAAAGCGTGAACACGAACGGGAAATAGCGGCGGCCCGCGCTGCCCACCGTGTCGCGGATCACGTTGGCGACGAATTCATAGGACAGTTCCGCCATCGACTGCCAGCGTCCCGGCACCAGGGCGCGCTTGCGCATGCCCAGGATCAGAAACAGCGTCACGCAGACAAGCGTGAGCGTCATGAAAAGCGAGGAATTGGTGAACGAGATGTCGGCGTCGCCGATGTGAATCGGCAGCAGCGTCTTGATCTCGAACTGCGTCAGTGGCCCGTGTTTTTCCGCCAACGTGTCGGCCTCTCAGATACTTCCGCTCAGGCGCCGTCGGATTTTCCGTCGTCGCCCTTTTTCTTCTCCGCCGAATATCCGACCGCCTGGCTCATACCCGCCATGACGCGGTAGACATTCATCATGCCGGCGGCGGCGCCCAAAAGGAAAAACACCACCAGCAACCACGGCGCCGTATCGAGCCACCTGTCGAGCAGATAACCCAACCCCGCGCCGATAATAAGCGCCGCCACAAGCTCCACCCCGATCCGCATCGCGAGACCCAGCCCGCTTCGGGGATCGTCCTCCGGACCGGACGACCTTTTGCCGCCTTTCTCCTGCTCGCGCAACCGGCGAAGCCTGTCGTCGAGATTCTTTAGGGAGTCAGGCTCAGTGCCTTCGGTCATCGGAAGGATGGACTGCGGCAACCCCCCGCGCGACAAGCGCCGCGCCGTGAGGCGGGGGCACCATAGGGACACACCATAACACTGTCAAGTTTGATCGATTGTCCTGTAAGCATTTGATTCAATGCAATTAATTCCATCGCTTCCGAAACGGGTCAGGCGCTTTCGCGCAACCCTTCGGCGGTCTGAAGATTGACCGAGACGAGTTGCGAGACGCCCTGTTCGCCCATGGTCACGCCATAGAGCCGATCCATCCGCGCCATGGTCAGGCGATGATGGGTGACCAGAAGGAAACGCGTCGACGAGGAATGGGCGATTTCGGCCAGCATGGTGCAGAAACGATCCACATTGTGATCGTCAAGCGGTGCGTCGACCTCGTCGAGGACGCAGATCGGCGCCGGGTTGGTCTGGAACACCGCGAACAGAAGCGCCAGCGCCGCCAGCGCCTGCTCGCCGCCCGACAGAAGCGACATCGTCTGAAGCTTCTTGCCCGGCGGGCTCGCCATGATCTCCAGGCCGGCCTCGAACGGATCATCCGCTTCCGTCAGTGACAGGTGGGCGCGCCCGCCGCCGAACAGGCGGGTAAACAGGTCGCGGAAATGGCGGTCAACCTCGCCGAACGCGGCCAGCAACCGTTCGCGTCCTTCGCGGTTGAGCCCGGATATCCCCTGGCGCAGCCGCGCGATGGCGCCGACCAAATCCTCGCGTTCAGATTGCAGCGTGGTGATGCGCTCGTTGAGTTCCTCGGCCTCGGTTTCGGCGCGCAGATTGACGGGTCCCATATTGTCGCGCTCGCGCAGCAGCCGCTCCAGCCGGGTTTCGATCTTGTCGTGATCGGGCAGCTCCTCGCCGGGTTTCACCCCGACCTCCTCCAGGGCGTGCTCGGGTTCGCAGCGGATCTGCTCGCGCACGCGCTCGGCGATGGTGGTGATTTCCTGTTCGATCTGCTCGACCGCCGCCTGCCGGCGTACGCGTTCCTCGCGTTGGTCGGCGAGCCTCGCTTCGGTCGCGCGCAACGCGCGGGCCAGCTCCTCGAGTTGCGCCTCGGCGTCGGCGAGCGCGGACGCCGCGCTGTCGCGCTTGCTTTCCGCCTCGATGATCTTGATGTCGAGCTCGCGACGCTGTTCGGCGATCTCCACCGGTCGCGATTCGAGGCGTTCGAGCTCTTCGGCCGCGCCGCCTCGGCGCTGTTCGAGCTGGCTGATCTGAGTCTCGGCGTTACCCGACCGCTGACGCCACGATGCGAGATCGCCGTCGATCGCCCGCAGGCGGTTGCGGCGCGCCTCGGCGTCGTCGCTCAACCGGTCATGGTCGCGCCGGCATTCGTCCAGCCCGACCCGTCGTTCGGCAAGCGCGCGCTGCCGGCCGACAATCTGGCCGCGGCGCGCCTCGATCTCCGACATATCGGTCAACTCCGCGCGGGCGGTGGCAAGCTGGGCTTCGAGCTCGGTGAGATCGACGCCCAGGGCTCCAATAGTGACTGTCAAACCTTCCTGGCGCAGCCGCGCATCGGCGGCGCCCTGCGCCAGCGCGGCTTCGGCGTCGCGCGCCTCCTGGAATTCGCGATCGGCGCTCCACAGCGCCTCGCGCGATTCCTTTTCCCGTTCGGTGGCCTGCTGCGCGATGTGAAGAGCGCGATCAAGCCGGCCCCGTCCTTCATGAGCGCTTTGTTCCAGGGCGGGAAGCCGTTCCCGCAAATCGTCCAGCCGGTTGCGCTGGGACAGGCGCTTCGCGGCGGCGGTCGTCGCGCCGGCGCCGGCGACGAAACCATCCCACCGCCACAGTGCGCCGCTTTTGCTGACCAGCCGTTGGCCTTGGGCGAGACGGTCGGCGAGAGCATTGCCGAGGGCATCGTCGTCGATGAGTCCGATTTGCGAAAGGCGTCGTTGCAGCGCCGGCGGTCCCTTGACGAAGTCGCTCAATGGCCGGGCGCCCGGTGGCAGGGCCGGCGCGTCGGAAGCGACCGGCAGCGTCCGCCAGTGAACCGGGGCGGCTTCGTCGCCCGGCGCAATCAAATCGTCGCCCAGCGCGGCGCCCAGCGCCATCTCAAATCCGGCATCGACCGAGATCGCATCGACCATCGGCGGCCACAGATCGGAATCGCTGATCTCAAGCAGTTCGGCGAGCGCCGCGGTCTCGGTGCGCAGCTTCGCGGCGGCGGTCTCGGCAACCTGGTAGCTCTCGCGGGTTTCGTCTTCCGCGACCAGCGCCGCGGCGCGAATCTGCTCAGCGGCATGCGCGTCGGCGCGCGCCTTATCCAGCTTCGCCCGCGCCTCGGCGGCCGCGCCGCGCGCGCCATCCTGCCGGCCGTTCTCCTGCGCTTCTTCAGATGCGCGGCGATGATCGTGTTGGGCCTCGTCGCGCTGCTGGATCAGCCGTTCACGCCGTTTCTCCAGCTCGACGATCTGGCGGTTGAGTTCCGCCTGACGCGATTCCTCGGCGGCCACCGAGCGGGTCAGCTCGGTCACCGCGGCCTCCAGCGCATTCACCTCGGCCGCCGCCGCGTCGCGCAGTTGGGCCGCGTGCGCCAGCGTCTCGGGCTCCTTGGCCTGCGCTTCGCGAATTTCGGCGGCCTCGGATTTCAACCGCTCCAGCGCCTCGGCCGCATCCGAAAGCATCCCGCGCTCTCGACCGATATCCCCGTCGATCTGGGCGAGCCGGTTCTCGATGTCGCGTCGCGCCGCTTCGAGGCGTCGCTCCTCGGCGTCGAGCGCGTCGCGCGCCACCATCAGCCGTTGCAGCGCGGCCGCGGTTTCCGCCTCCGCGCGTCTGAGGTCCGGGACCACCGCGCCGGCGTCCGCCTGACGCGCGGACACGGAAGCTGCCTGCCCGGTGGTTTCCGCGACGGCCGCCTCGGCGCGCTTCAGCTCTTCGCGCGCCACTTCGCGCCGCGCATTGGCTTCTGTCCAGCGCAGATGCAGCAGGATCGCCTCGGCCTTGCGGATGTGGTCGCTGAGATTGCGGTAGCGTGTCGCCTGTCGCGCCTGGCGCTTAAGGCCGCGGAACTGTTCTTCCAGCGCCGCAAGAAGATCGTCGAGACGCTCCAGGTTGGCGTCGGCAGCGCGCAGCCGCAACTCGGCTTCATGACGCCGCGAGTGCAGCCCGCCGATGCCGGCCGCTTCCTCCAGCAGATGGCGTCGGTCGGTCGGTTTGGCGTTGATGATCGCGCCGATGCGTCCCTGGCTGACCAGCGCCGTCGAACGCGCGCCCGACGAGACATCGGCGAACAGGGTCTGGACGTCGCGGGCGCGCGCCTCGCTGCCGTTTATCCGGTATTGCGACCCGCTGCCGCGCTCGATGCGTCGCGACACGTCGATCTCGGCGGCCTGATTGTAGGCCGACGGCGCTCCCCGGTCCGCATTGTCCAGCGTCAGGATCACCTCGGCGAGGTTGCGGGACGGCCGTTCCGAAGTGCCGCCGAAGATGACGTCGTCCATCTCGCCGCCGCGCATCTGCTTGGCCGAGCTTTCGCCCATGACCCAGCGCAACCCCTCGACCAGATTCGATTTGCCGCAGCCATTAGGGCCGACGATTCCCGTGAGCCCGGGTTCGATGTGAATCTCGGTCGGGTCCACAAAGGACTTGAAACCGGTTATGCGCAGGCTCGTGAAATGCACGGCGTTTCCAGGTCCGCTCTAACGCATCAGCTCTTGGACAGCATGGGATCGACGACGGCCTTGATCTGTTCGAAGGTCAGGCCGCCGCCATATTTGTGGCCATTGATAATCAGTGTCGGCGTCGCGTTGATCTTGTATTGGTTCGCGCCGCCGAGTCGCTGTTGCAGGATCGCGGTCTGGAGCTTTTCATCCTTGAGGCAGGCGGCGAACTTGGTCGGCGTCAGCCCGCCGAGGCGCGCGATCTGGCCCAGCGCCCGCATGGGATTGTTCGACCGCGCCCATCGGTTCTGGTCGCGGAAAAGAATGTCCAGGAAACCGAAAAACCGGTCGCGGCCGTTACAGCGCGCCAGCATCGACGCCGCCAGCGCCGAGCGGTCGAGCGGGAAATCGCGATAGACCAGGCGAACCTTGCCGCTCTCGATATAATCTTTTTTCAGCTTGGGCAGGACCTTGGCGTGGAAGGTGGCGCAATGGGAACAGGTCAATGAGGCGTATTCGACAATGGTCACCGGCGCGTCGGCGCGGCCCATGACGAAATCGTCGGCGAGGATCTTGACGTTTTCGAACGTGGCGTCCGGCGTGGGCGTCATGGCTTGCGCCAGCACTACGGAGGACGCGCCGGAAACAAGCGCCGCGCCGAGAACGGCGAGACGTAGATAACGCCATATCTTCTGCATCTTCTTTATCATCCTACCATATATAGACGATTGCCCGGAGTTCCGTCCAGCCTTGCGACCATGAGAATTGAATCCCCCAAGTCCCGCTTCGTACTTTACCCGCGCGGCGGATCGGCATCGCCCCGGACGGACTGTCCGAGTTGCGCCAGCGCCGCGCGCAGTTCCTCATCCTCTATGGAATTGAGCGTCCCGGTCAAGGCGGCATCGGCCGGCTTCGGGCGTCGAACGGTTTTTCTTCTGGCCCTCTGCAAATATGGGCGGATCGGTCCCTGGATCAAGGTCAGGCGCGTCACCGCGGCATATCCGAAATAGCCGTTTATTCGCTCGATCACCGTCGGTGCGAGGTGCTGAAGTTCGGTCGCGAACGCGCCGTTGACACGAACATGCAGGATGCCGCCCGCGGGCGTGCCGCGCGGCACGACGAATTTCAGCGGCAGGGTTTCCTCCGCGAGCGCATGGCCCACGATCTCCGGCCATTCGGCAACGATCGCGGCTTCGGCGAACCCGCGCCGGCGCATGGCCCGGCCGGCCAGTTTGGGCAACATCGCGGAGAGCGAAATCGGCCCACGGCGGTGTCGTTGGATTTCGGGTTTCTTCATGCGGCGAACCGGCGTTCGGGAAGCTGCTTCCATGTTATGCTGGACAGGGGATCGGGACAATAAGCGAGGCGCGTTCGGGTGGTCGGGAATAGCACTTCCAAAGCGCTGCGCGCCTCGTTGATGACATGGTACGAGACGGATGGACGCGACCTACCATGGCGCGCGCCGCGCGGCCGGCATGGCGATCCCTATGGCGTCTGGCTCAGCGAAATCATGCTGCAGCAGACCACGGTGGCGACCGTCGGCCCGTATTTCAATAATTTCCTGGCGCGCTGGCCCGGCGTGCACGACCTTGCCGCGGCCTCGCTCGACGACGTGCTGCACGCCTGGCAGGGGCTCGGCTATTACGCGCGGGCGCGCAACCTCCATCGCTGCGCAGGCCTGGTCAGCCGTGACCTTGACGGCGTCTTTCCCGACAGCGAGGACGCGCTCCGCGCCTTGCCGGGCATCGGCCCCTATACCGCCGCCGCGATCGCCGCGATCGCCTTCGGTCGGGCTAGCACCCCGGTCGACGGCAATATCGAGAGGGTGATGGCGCGGCTTCGCGGCGTAAAAACGCCGTTGCCGGCGGCCAAGCCGGAACTGATGGAACATGCGAAGCGGCTGACCCCGGATCACGGCGCCGGCGATCACGTCCAAGCGCTGATGGACCTCGGCGCCACGGTATGTACGCCGCGCCGGCCGTCGTGTGGCCGTTGCCCGTGGCGCGCGGACTGCGCCGCGCGCGCCGCCGGCATGGCCGAGACTTTACCGGCGAAAACGCCCAAACCCGCGCGGCCGACACGGCGCGGCGTAGCGTTCTGGGCGGAACGGCCCGACGGCGCGGTGCTGTTGCGACGCCGGCCCGAGAAAGGCCTGCTGGGCGGGATGATGGAAGTGCCGTCGACCGCGTGGCGCGCCGAGAGCTGGACCGATGCCGCGGCCGCGGCCGAGGCGCCGTTCGTGGCGGATTGGCGCAGGCTGCCCGGCGTGGTGGGCCACACCTTCACCCATTTTCACCTGGAACTCGAAATCATGGCGGCGCGCGGCGATTACCAGGCCGGGACCGACGATGTCTGGTGCGCGCCCGACCGGTTCGGTGAGTTCGCCCTGCCGACGGTGATGAAAAAAATCGTGCGCCACGCCCAGACGCGTGATGGTTAGTTCATTTCGTCGCGGACGCGCTGGCGCAGCGCGTCGATCGGGGTCGGTTTGCCGCCCGCGTCGAAATGCCAGTAGGTCCAGCCGTTGCAGGCCGGCGCGCCCTGGACGTGCGCGCCCACCTTGTGGATCGAGCCGCGCAGATTCTTCGCGGTGATCGAGCCGTCGGCGCGCACCCGCGCGGTAACCCGGCCGCGAAAATCCGACAGCTTGTCGCCCGGCGCCAGCAGACCGCGCTCGATCAGCGTCCCGAACGGCACCCGCGGTTCGGACCGCTTGGACGGGGTCGCGAAATCGGTGAAATCGTCCGGTTCGCCGAGGGCCGCGATGCGCTCCGCCGCGATCTTCGCGTAATCGGTCTCGCGCTCGATACCCAGCCAGTCGCGGCCTAGCTTTTTCGCGACCGCGCCGGTGGTGCCCGAACCGAAGAACGGGTCCAGCACCAGATCACCGACCTCGGTCGAGGCCAGCAGCACGCGATAGAGCAGCGCCTCCGGCTTCTGGGTGGGATGCGCCTTGCGGCCGTCGCGCTTGATGCGCTCACCGCCGGAGCACAGCGGCAAAAGCCAGTCCGACCGCATCTGAATGTCATCGTTCAACGACTTCATGGCGTCGTAATTGAAGGTGTAGCGCTTATGCTCCTGACCCTTGGTGCACCAGATCATCGTCTCGTGGGCGTTGGTGAACCGCTTGCCCCGGAAGTTCGGCATCGGGTTGGTCTTGCGCCAGATCACATCGTTGAGGATCCAGAAGCCGACATCCTGAAGGATCGTGCCGACGCGAAAGATGTTGTGGTACGAGCCGATCACCCACAGCGTGCCGTCATCCTTGAGGACCCGATGGGCGGCGGTCAGCCAGTCGCGGGTGAAGCCATCATATTCGGCGAAGTCGCTGAACTTGTCCCAGCCCTCCTCGACGCCGTCGACGCGGCTGTTGTTGGGCCGGTGCAATTCGCCCGCGAGCTGCAGATTGTACGGTGGATCGGCGAAGACCATGTCGACCGATTGGGGCGGCAGCTTCTGCAGCTCCTCGATCGTGTCGCCGATTATAATCCGGTTTCGTTTTAGCTGGTTGTCCCTAACCATCCCGCAAAGATGAGTCGCCGGCGAGTCTGCGTCAAGAAATTTCTTTGAATCTCAATATGTTATACTATATATCGAGTCTAAAGACTCACCCGACTCAATATCTTGATAATCGGCGCATAGCTTTTCCGGTGGTGCGGGGTCACGCCGAGACCGTCCAGCGCGTCTCGATGTTCGGCGGTGCCGTACCCGGCGTTGCGTTCCCAACCATAGCCGGGATAGCGCGCCGCCAGCGCCGTCATGATGCGGTCGCGGGTGACCTTGGCGACGATCGACGCCGCCGCGATCGACAGGGAACGCGCATCGCCCTTGACGATGGCGCGCGCCGGGCACGGCAGCTCGGGCGTCCGGTTGCCGTCGACCAGCGCCGTGTCCGGCGTAATATCGAGCGCCTCCACGGCGCGCCGCATTGCGAGGAACGTCGCCTGAAGGATGTTGCGCGAATCAATTTCCGGCGCGCTGGCCGCGCCGATGCCGATGCGCGCGCAGCCCGTGAGCGCCTGGCACAGTTCGACACGATGCGCCGGGCGCAGTTTTTTCGAATCATCGATGGCGGCCGCCAGGACATCGGGCAGCGTCGCGGCGTCGAGGATCACCGCGGCCGCGACCACCGGCCCCGCCCAGGGTCCGCGTCCGGCCTCGTCGATCCCGGCAACCAGCCCGCCGGCCTCGCGCTCGAATTTCAGATCAGGAATTCTTTCCGCCCGCCCCATCATCTCCGTCGGCGGAGATCATAACGCCGGATTCTCCCACCGGCGTCGTTTCTTTTGGCGGGTGGTGAATTGTGTAGCTTGCCGCGGCCCGGACCTGCGAGCCGATGGCGGCCAGTGTTTCGGTCGTATCGCCCTGTTCCGGCGCGGCGGCGGTTTGTTCGGCCGCCTGCTCCGGTGTGGAGCGCGTATCCGTGGCGGCGAGTTGCGCGAACGTTCGGCCCAGCAGATGGGCGAAGCGCGTCGAATTGCGGCGCACCGCTTCCGCTTCGCCGCTATAGGTCGATCCGAGGATATCGCGCAGCGACAGCACGCCGGTGGCCGCCAGGCCGTGGACGCGCCGCGCGGTGATCAGCCAGATCGGACTGAGGGCGAGGGAAAGAACCGTCACGGCGATGACCAGGCGCGATTCCTCCTGGCCGACGGCGCCGGCAGCGAGACCGCTGGCCGCCAGCAGGAAGGAAAATTCGCCGAGTTGCGAGATCAGCAGACCCTGAAGGAAGGCGCGTGGCCAGGTCTCGCCCAGCAGCCTCATGATGGCGACGTTCATGGCCGTCTTGAACAGCGTCACCACCAGCAGCAACGCCACCACCGTGCCGAGATTGGCCCACACGAAATTGAGATCGATCAGCAATCCGATCGACAGAAAGGACACCATCACCAGCACGCTCTGGACCGGGCGCACCGACTGCACCATCTGCTCGCGCTGGGCCGAGCGGCCGATCACCAGTCCGGCGAGAAACGCGCCATAGGGGGCCGACAGCCCCAGCACGCCGAATAAGGCGCCCGCGCCGAAGCAGTATACGAGGCCGGTCAGCGGCGAGAGATCGGCATGCCCGGCCACGACCCGCGCGACCGGCAGATCGATGCGCTTGCGCCGGCTCAGCACCCGCACCAGCAGGGCCAGCAGGGCCACGGCGACGAAAATCTTGATGCCCGCCGAGATGCCGATTCCGCCGGTGCCGAGATGCTCGACCACCAGCAGCATGGGCAGGAAGGCGAGGTCCTGGGCGATCAGTATGCCGATGGTCACGCGTCCGACGCGGGTGCGTTTTCGCCGATCTCCTCCAGCATTTTGATCGCCACGGCCGTGCTGGACAGCGCCACCACGAAACCGAGCAAGATCGACAGCGGCATGGAGAAACCGAGCAGCGACGAGCACGCGAAGATCACCGTCACGCTGGCGGCGACTTGAAGCGCCACCGCGGTCAGCGCCAGCCGCCACGTCACCATGAAGGCGCGCAGGCTCAGCTCGGTGCCGATAATGAACAGCAGCAGGAGGACGCCCAGCTCGGCGAGTAACCCGATCTGGTCGCGGTCGGCCACGACGCCCATCGCGCTCGGCCCCAGCAGGATTCCGGCCAGGATATAGCCGACGATCGGCGGTTGGTTGACGCGTTCCATCGCCATGCCTCAGACCAGAGCGGCAAGGGCGACGACGGCGAGTCCAGTGAGTTCGGCGGGCGCTTCCATCTCGCGCCGCCTAACCGGATACCGTGTCGGCCGGTCGGCGCAGGGATTTCGGCGATTTATTCATTTAGCTTTTAAATTTCGGGTTTCGCGGTCCGCGGGGAATACCCTAGTCCGACAGCCTTAATTTTTGGTGAACAGTGGCCGTTTTCCGCGAAAAATCCGCGGGGACGAGAGAGCTAGCTGAACATGTCCATCTGGTCGCCGGGGCGCGGCGGCGGATGGAATTGGGTGGTGTCCAACTCGAAGTGTCGCGCGTTGAGAGAGAGCCGCCGGCACGCGATCTCGAAGCGCTTGCCGAGCAATTCGGCATAACGCCCGATGCCGCTCCGGCGGAGACCAAAGGTCTGGTCATAAAGCGCGCCGCCGCGCGTCTCGCGCACCAGGTTCAGTACCCGATCGGCCTTGTTCGGCGCATGGGCCCGGAGCCATTCGATGAACAGATCTTTTATCTCCAACGGCAGGCGCAGCAGGATATAGCCGGCCATGTCGGCGCCCGCCTCGCGTCCCGCCTCCAGAATCTGCTCGAGCTCGTAATCGTTGAGCCCCGGGATCATGGGCGCCGCCATCACGCCGGCCGGGATGCCCGCTTCGGCCAGCGCGCGGATCGCCGCGATGCGCCGCGCCGGGGTCGGTGCGCGCGGTTCCAGCCGGCGCGCGAGGTCGCGCTCAAGCGTGGTCACCGAAACGCAGACCTGCGCGAGACCCTGTTCGGCCATGGGCGCCAATATGTCCAGATCGCGCAGCACCAGGGCCGATTTGGTGACGATTCCGACCGGATGGTTGTGCGCCGCCAGCACCTCCAGGATCTGCCGGGTGATCCGGAATTCCTTTTCGATCGGCTGGTAGGGATCGGTATTGGTGCCCATGGCGATCACGTCGCAGCGATATTTCGTCCGCCTGAGCTCTTCGTCCAGCAGCCGCGCGGCGTCGGGCTTGTAAAACAGCCGGCTCTCGAAATCGAGGCCCGGCGAGAGGCCGAGAAACGCGTGGGTCGGGCGCGCGAAACAATAGACGCAGCCATGCTCGCAGCCACGGTAGGGATTGATCGAGCGGTCGAAGGGGACGTCCGGCGACTCATTACGGGTGATGATGGTGCGCGTCGCATCGGCGGTAATCTCGGTGCGCAGCGGCGGATATTCCTCGTCCGTATCCCAGCCGTCGTCGATCGCTTGGCGGGTGCGCGCCTCATACCGCCCGACGCGGTTGCTGACCGCGCCGCGCCCCTTGACCGGTAAATCGGGAATTTCACTGTCCATGGCGCGACCATTGTGCGGTCACAATAGGAACATTTCAAGAACAAATGGCCGTGACGCGGGCTTCGGCTGGACAGGGCGGCGGGGTCGGGGCACATATGCGGACATCTTGATTTCAGCCGATCGGAAGCGCGCGTGGCCACCGATATCAGCGTCATCATTCCGACTTTCGACGCGGCGGGCTCGCTGGGGCCGACGCTGACGGCGCTGCGCCGTGAGACGGCGTGGCTGCGCGAGATCGTGATCGCCGACGGCGGATCGAGGGATGCGACGATGAATATCGCCGCCGCGCATGGCGCGAGCTTTTTGCGCGCGCCCAGGGGACGGGGCGCGCAGCTCGCCCATGGCACCGCCGCCGCGACCGGGAAATGGCTGCTCTTCCTGCACGCGGATACCATGCTGGAGCGCGGCTGGTCGGATGCGGCCGGCCGGTTCATCAATGATCCGGGCAATACGGGCTCGGCCGCCTATTTCCGCTATGCGCTCGATGAGCCCGCGCCCGCCGCGCGCCGCCTCGAGGCCATGGTGGCCTGGCGCTGCCGAACGCTGGCGCTGCCCTATGGCGACCAGGGATTGCTGATCGAGAAATCGTTCTACGATGAGCTTGGCGGCTTCCGGCCCATGCGGCTGATGGAGGATGTCGATCTGGTGCGGCGCATCGGCCGTTCCCGGCTGTGCCCGCTCGATCCCCGCGCGGTGACATCGGGCGCGCGTTATCGCCGCTCGGGCTATCTTCCGCGTTCGGCGCGTAATCTGTTCTGTCTCGGTCTCTACTTCATCGGCGCGCCCAACCGCCTGATCGCCTGGCTCTACGGATGACCGCGGCGCCGGGCAATGTCTATCTGTTCGCGCGGGCGCCGGCGCTGGGCGCGGTGAAACGCCGCCTCGCGGCCGATATCGGCGATATGGCGGCGCGGGCTTTTTACCGCGAGACCACGCGCGCGGTGTTGCGCCGTATTGCCGGCGATGTCCGCTGGCGCACCTGGCTCGCGGTGACGCCGGACAGCGTCGCGGCGCGCGGCCGGTTCTGGCCCGGCCATACGCCGCGCATTCCCCAGGGCGGCGGCGATCTGGGCGTGCGCATGGCGCGTGCGTTGGGACGTTTTCCCGACCGGCCGGCGGTAGTGGTCGGCAGCGACATCCCCGATCTCGGCGCGCGCCACATCGCCGCCGCCTTCGCCGCGCTGGCCGATCACGATGTGGTTGTCGGGCCGGCGGAAGATGGCGGCTATTGGCTGATCGGGGTGCGTCCCGGCCTGTCCGTCACGGCTCTGTTCACGGGCGTGCGCTGGTCGAGCCCGCACGCGCTGGGCGATACGCTGGCCAATCTGGATGGTCGCCACCGCGTCGCGCGGCTGGAAACCCTGCAAGACATCGACGACGGCGTTAGCTTCGCCCGCCGATTTCCCGTCAGACCTCGGTGGTCAGCTCGGGATCGGCCATCACTTGTTTGAAGCGGGCCTGCTGCTCCTCGCTGGCCTTGGTCTGGTGGTCGTTCTTCCATTGGTCGTAGGGCATGCCGTAGACATGCTCGCGGGCCTCGTCCATCGAGACCTCCACGCCGCGCTCCTTGGCGGCCCCGACGATCCATTTCGACAGGCAGTTGCGGCAAAAGCCCGAAAGGTTCATCAGGTCGATGTTCTGGACATCGTCGCGCTTGCGCAGATGGCCTACCAACGTGCGGAAGGCGGCGGCTTCGAGCTCGATCCGGGTCTGGTCGTCCATGATATCCTCCTCAATCGGTCTTTCGCCGATATTGGACCAGCCGGGCGAATAGTCCAACCCCGAGGAAGACAAGGTGGGTCACAGCTCCGCGACGGTTTCCTCGACCAAAAGATCGACCACCGATTTTAGCGCCTCTTTTTCGGAGGCGCCGTCTTTCAGCGCGATGTGATAGGCGGCGAGCTGACGGTGGGCGCTGGTGCCGCGCGCGTGGATGGTGCGGGCGTGTTCGAGTTCTTTCAGGCAGCCGAAATATTCGGCGTCCTCGCGCAACAGTTCGATCATCTCATCCAGCAATTCGCCATAACCCACCACTTCGCCGCGGCCGAAATCGACCAGCCCTTCGTCGAGACCATATCGCTGGGCGCGCCAGCGGTTCTCGTCGATCATGAAGCGGGAATAGATGCGCCAGCGCTGGTTCTCGCGCCGCAACCGATAGAGCATGCGGCACAGACACCGGAACACCGCCGCGCAGCACAGCGCGTCGTCGAGCCGCGTGCACACGTCGGTGATACGCATTTCCAGCGTCGGGAAGCGCGCCGAGGGGCGGACGTCCCACCAGATCTTCGTGGCGTCCTCGATCAGCCCGGTGCCCACCAGCATGTCGACCGTGCGGCTATATTCGCCGTGGCTCGCGAACTGTTCCGGCAGGCCGGTGCGCGGTAGCTCGTTGAACACGCACAGGCGATAGGATTTCAGCCCCGTCTCGGCGCCTTCCCAGAACGGCGACGAGGTGCTCAGCGCCAGCAGATGCGGCAGGAAATAGGGCACCTGGTTCAGAATATCGATGCCAAGCTCGTCGTCATCGATGCCGACATGGACATGCATGCCGCAGATCAGCAGCCGCCGCGCCACCACCTGCATGTCCTGTGCGAGGACGGCATAGCGTTCCTTGTCGGTCGGCCTCTGGTCGCGCCAGTGCCCGAACGGATGGGTCGAGGCGGCGATCGGGGCGAGACCGTAGCCGGATGCGATACCGGCCACGGTGCGTCGCAGATTGGCGAGATCGACTCGCGCCGCGTCCAGATCGGTACACACGCGGGTGCCGACCTCGATCTGGGTGCGCAGAAACTCGGGGCTGACCTGACCCGCCAGTTGCGCCTCGCATTCCCGGATCAATTCGGGCGGCGGGTCGCTCACCAGATCGCCGGTCTTGCGATCGACCAGCAGATACTCCTCCTCGATGCCGACGGTAAAACTCGGCGCGGCGCCGGTCATGTCACCCTCCGGTCAAAAAATCTCGCAACGATAAAGGTCTTTGTTTTCCAGCACGCCTTCCAGCGCGTCGCCCAGGATGGCGGCATAACGTTCCTCGCCGCCGGTCGCGCGGAGCTGGTCCTCGCGAATTTCCACCAGCGCATTGGGCAGCCCGCCGGCGGTGGCGTGAACCTCGGTGGTATAGCCGTAGTGCTGGCTGCCCGAATAAGGCTGGTTGTCGCCGACCACCAGGTCCGCATTGGCGCGCAGCGCCGCCAGCAATGGCGCCGGAATGCGCGGGTCCCGGTCCCACAACACGCTGATATGCCAGGGCCGCGCGACGCCGTCCATCTCCGGCGTGAAACTGTGAATGCCGATAATGGCCGGGGCCGGGCCACGCGCCTGGATGTCGCCGATCACGTTCTCGATGGCGTGGTGATAGGGGTGGAAGATCGCGTCGGTGCGGCGCGCGACCTCGGCCGGCGCGAGGGCCAGGTTGGCAGGAATTTCAGTGCCGTCGCTGATTTCCGGGATCGAGATCTCGTGGCCCAGCTTGCGATTGCAGTCGATCACCAGGCGCGAATAGGTCGACAGCACGGCCGGCGCGTCGAGCCGCTCGGCGAGGATGCGGGTGACGCCGGCGGCGCCCGCGTCCCAGGCGATATGACGGTCAAGCTCGCTTTCGGAAAGTCCCAGCCCATCCAACGCGTCGGGGACCTTGTTGGCGGCGTGATCGCAGATCAGCACCACGGGGGCGGCCCCGTCCGGGTTGACGATCTCGAACGGCGGCGGATCGCCCGGCGCCAGAAGCGGCGCGCCATTGGTGCTATGCTGTTCCATCGCAACAATATATGGGGACGCGGCGCCGGAATGACGAGGCCGCGCGTCGTTGAATCGTGCCCCTTGCCGGTCCCGGCCGGCGGTTCCAGAATAACGCCGTACCGCTGGACCGGAGAAGCGAGCATGGCGACAGGCCCGAGAGGCGCGGCCGGCGAAAATCTTGGCTATCCTGACTTTCACGCCCACATCGCAGCGCTGGATGCGGCGGGGCTGTTGCAACGTATCGGGGAGCCCATCGACAAGGACACCGAACTGCATCCGCTGGTGCGTTGGCAGTTTCGCGGCGGCATTCCCGAATCGGCGCGCAAGGCATTCCTGTTCGAAAATGTCATCGATGCATCGGGACAATCCTATGATATTCCCGTGGTGGTGGGCGCGCTGGCGGCCAGCGCGGAGATCTACGCCATCGGCATGGGGGTATCGCAGGACGAGATCGGCGATACCTGGCGGCGCGCTATCGCCGCGCCGATCGCGCCGGTCGAGGTCGCCTCCGCGCCATGCCAGGACATCGTGATCGCGGACGGCGGGCTCGATGCGCTGCCGATCCCGGTGTCGACGCCGGGTTATGATTCCGCGCCCTATCTGACGGCGACGAGCTGCATTTCGGCCGATCCCGACACCGGCGTGCAAAATGTCGGCACCTACCGCGCCGGGCTGAAGGCGCCCGACCGACTGGGGGTGAAGTTCTTCGTCAATTTCGGCCAGGGCGGGCACGCCCACTGGCTCAAATACCAGGCGCGCGGCGCGGCGATGCCGTTCGCCATCGTGCTCGGCCCGCCACCCGCCGTCGCCTATTGCGGTCCGACGAAGCTTGCCATCGATGTGGACGAGCTTGCCGTGGCCGGCGGTATCGTCGGCGCGCCGATCGGCGTGGTGCGCGCCAGGACGGTCGATCTTCTGGTGCCGGCCGAGGCGGAGATCGTGATCGAGGGATTGGTCGACACCGAATATCTGGAGCCCGAGGGTCCGTTCGGCGAATCCCACGGCCACGTGAATCTGGAGGAATATAATTTCACCATGCGGGTGACCGCGATCACGCAGCGCGCCGACGCCATCCTGCCGTCGATCATTTCCCAGGTGACGCCGTCGGAATCGAGCGTGATCAAGCGTGTCGCCTATGAGCCGATGTTCCTCGCCCATCTCGTCGATCATCTCGGCATCAAATGCGTCCGCCGCGTCGCCATGCACGAGCCGCTGACCAACCTGCGCCGCGTCATTGTCCTTCAGGTCGCGCGCGATGCGCCGTCGACCGAGGTGTGGCGCGCGCTCTACGGCTGCGCGTCGTTCCAGGCGCCGTGCGGCAAATACGTGATCGCGGTCAACGAGGACATCGATCCGTCGAACATGGACGCGGTGTTCTGGGCAATGGCCTATCGCGCCAATCCGGCGCTCGATATTCAGATTCTGCCGCACCGGGACCGCGGCCATGGTCCCAAGGACATGCGCGGCGACGGCGAGGATTCCTCGTTGCTGGCCGATGCGACGTTGAAGGCGGACATGCCGCCGGTCTCCCTGCCGGGGCGGGAATATATGGAACATGCGCGCGATCTGTGGGACCGTCTGGGTCTGCCGGCGTTGCGGCCCGAGGCGCCGTGGCACGGCTACCCGCTTGGCCAGTGGTCCGATGAATGGGATGCTCTGGCGCGCCGCGCCGCCGAGGGTGGCTATGTGGAGAACGGGCAACGCTCGGCCCAGCGCCGACGCCGCGATGTGGCACCGAATTCGCCGGTCGAAGGGTTGCCGGAAGAAGAATAAGGAGAGACGGCATGTTTCTGAAGAATTGCTGGTACGTCGCGGCCTGGGATCACGAAATCGCCGAGGGTTTCCTCGCCCGCACGATCCTCGACGAGCCGGTGGTGCTGTTTCGCGCCGCCGACGGAAGGCCGGTCGCGCTGGAAGACCGTTGCTGCCACCGCCATCTGCCGCTCTCCATGGGGCGTCTGGTGGGCGATACGCTGCAGTGCGGTTATCACGGTCTGGCCTTCGATTTCGACGGAAAATGCGTCGAGATCCCGGGCCAGAGCAAAATCCCGCCCGATGCGCGCATCGACGCCTATCCGGTGGTCGAGCGCTATCGCTGGATCTGGATATGGATGGGCGACCCCGCGCTGGCCGACGACTCGCTGATCCCCGATTATCACTGGAACGACGATCCCGACTGGGTGGCCTATGGCGATGTGTTCCATGTGGAGGGCGATTACCGGTTGCTGGTCGATAATCTGATGGATCTGTCGCACATCCAGTTCCTGCACGCCTCCACTCTGGGCGGCGGCAGCGACGTGGACGCCACCATCAAGGTCGAGCGCGGCGACGGTAAAATCCATGTCTCGCGCTGGGTGCTCGATACGCCGCCCGCGCCGCTTTACGCCGAAGCGCTCCAGACCAACGGCCATGTGGACCGCTGGCAGAACATCTATTACACGCCGCCGGCTCACGTGGTGATCGACGCCGGCAGCGCCATGGCTGGCACCGGCGCGCCCGAGGGCGACCGCAGCCAGGGCGCCGAGACCTATTCGAACCATACGCTGACGCCGGAATCCGAATTCTCGACCCATTATTTCTGGCACCATGCGCGCAACTTCCGGATGGATGACGACGCGTTGACCGAGCGGCTGCGCGGCATGTTTTCATCGGCGCTGCAGGAGGACGTGGTTGCGATCGGCGCCCAGCAGCACGCCATGCACACCTCGCCCGGCGCGTCCGAGATCGATATCAATTCAGACAACTCGGCCGTCCAGGCCCGTCGATTGCTCGCTAGCGTGATCGCGGAGGAGGGCGCCTAGAGTATGATCCTATTTGGCTGGATCATGCTCTAGGCATCGGCGTAACGGACTACGGAGCGTTTCATGGAGTTCAAGCGATTGGGGTCGTCGGGGATCGAGGTCTCGGCGGTGGGGCTCGGCTGCAACAATTTCGGGCGCCGGATCGACGCCTTCGAGTCACGCGAGGTCGTCCACGACGCGCTCGACGCCGGCATCACTTTCTACGACACCGCCGAGAGCTACGGCGGCGGCAAATCGGAGGAATATCTCGGCAAGGCGCTGGGCGCGCGCCGCGCCGACGTTGTGATCGCCACCAAGTTCGGCTGGGGCGGGCCGCACAATCGGGCCACCATCGAGAACGCGATCGAAGGCAGCCTGCGCCGTCTCCGCACCGATTACGTCGATCTCTATCAGATCCACACGCCGGACACTTCAACGCCCATCGCCGTGACGTTGGAAGCGCTCGACGGGCTGGTGCGCACGGGCAAGGTGCGCGCGATCGGGTGTTCCAATTTTTCGGCGGCGCAGCTCGGCGAGGCGCTCGCTGTCTCGCGCGACCGTGGTTTCACCGCTTTCGCCACCGCGCAGAACGAATACAGCCTGCTGCGGCGCGACATCGAGTCCGATCTGGTCCCGGTGTGCCGCGACAACGATGTCGGCATCCTGCCCTATTATCCGCTGTGCGGCGGCTTGCTGACCGGCAAGTACCGGCGCGGCGCGCGGCCCGAAAAGGGCACGCGCCTCGGCGACGGCGGCCACGGCACCCGGGGCTGGCTGACCGACGACAATTTCGACACGGTCGACAAATTGCAGACGTTCGTGGCCGCCCATGGCCACCATTTGATCGACCTCGCCATCTCTTGGCTTGCGGTGAAACCGGAAATCGCCAGCGTCATCGCCGGCGCGCGCCGGCCGGGCCAGGCGTCCGCCAACGTGCGCGCTGGGGAATGGGCGCTGTCGGCGGCGGAACTGGAAGAAATCGGGGAGCTTCTTTAACCGGACGCGGGCAGCCGTTCGGCAATCATGATCATGGCGATCGAGACCGCCAGATAGACCGCCGAAGCGATCATGATCGCGTCGAACGTCACGCCGATGTCGATCAGCCATCCGAACAGGACGGGCGAGGCGGCCGACGCCATCACCATGGCGGCCGCGACCAGTGATCGGATCGCGCCGAGATGGCGCACGCCGTACCATTCCGCCCACAGCGCCCCCAGCACCACCCGCGACATGCCGCCGCTGATGCCTTGCGCCACCATGAATACCGGCACCACCCATAACCCGTCGGTGCCCGCCAGCAGGACCAACGAAATCGCGGCCGGAACAAGATAAGGCGCCATCAGCCGGGCCGCCCCGACACGGTCGATCAGCGGGCCGACGATCAACGCCGTCCCCACCATGGCCGCCGCCATGCCCATATAGTTCGCCGCGAACCAGGCGAGACTCCACCCCTTGATCTCGGTCAAATGGACCTGATGAAAGACGATGCCGGTGCCGACGAAGGAGAGCGACAGCACCGCCGGCATGACCAGCCAGAAGCGCACGTCGCGACGCACCTCGGCCGCCGACCACTGACGCGCGCCGTCGCCGCCGTCGCCGCCCGCGCCGCGCTCGGTCCGCGCCAGCATGCGTGCATGGCGCTCGCCGTGTCCCTTCAGAAGCCATAACAGCAACGGCGTCAGCACGACGGCCAGCACCGCCACCATCACGAACCAGCCCTGGCGCCAGCCGATCGCGGCGGCCAGCGCCACGCCGATCAGCGGGAACGTCGCCTGGCCGGCCGGGAATCCAAGATTGGCGAGGCTGATCGCCTTGCCGCGATCGGCCTCGAAATAGCGCGCCATGCTGGTCAGCGCCGCATGGCTCATCAGCCCCTGACCGGCGAGGCGTAACCCGAAAATCGCCAAACCGAGCGCCAGCGTCGTGGTGGCGAGACCGATCCCGAGGCTGGCCACGGCAAGACACAAACACGTCGCGGCGGTGAAGGGGCGCAAATCGAACCGGTCGATTTGCCGTCCCGCCCAAATCAGGCAGACGCCGCTGGCCAGCGTCGCGGTCGAATAGATCAGTCCGAAATCGCCGTGGCTAAGGTCGAACTCGGCGCGAATCTCGCCGCCGAACACGGAAATGAAATAGGTCTGGCCAAAGCTCGAACACCAGGCCAGCAGCACGCCAAAGGACAGGAACCGGAAATTGTCCCGAACAAAGCTGAGGTAGGCGGAATTCATTGGGTGAATTAATTCTCACGGGGGCGGCGGCGCCATGAAAATGGTATCGGAGACCAGGGGCGGCAACAGCGGACCCGAAATTTAATCGGAGCGCGCGGTCGCCGCTGTTATAAGCTGACGCGCCGTCGAGCCGAAAGAAACGCGAACCGTGAACGAAAAACAGCAAACCCCAGGCGTCGGCCTGTCGCCGGCCGTTCATGGCGCGGTGTGGATGCTGATCGCGGGTTTCTGCTATGCGGCGACCGGCGCACAGGTCCGCCTGCTGGCCGACGATTATCCGACATTCGAGGTGGTGTTCATTCGCTCGGTGATCGCGCTGGCAATGGTCGCGCCGGTGATCCTGAGAGGCGGGATCGGCGCGTTCCGAACCGAACAGATCAGGCTCCATACCGTCCGCGCCGCCGTCGGCTATGGCGGAATTCTGTGCTGGTTCTATGGCGTCTCCACGATCCCGCTGTCGAACTACTACGCGCTTCAGTTCACCATGCCGCTGTTCACCATCGCCGGCGCGGTGCTGCTGTTGAGCGAGCGCGCCGGGTTTCGGACCTGGGTGGCGGTGGCGGTGGGGTTCTGCGGCGCGCTGGTGATCCTCCGGCCGGGGATGGTCGCGATTTCGCTGGGCGCGCTGGCCGCCATCGCAGCCGCGCTGGCCTTCGCGGTTGCCAATCTCTGCATTCGGGTGCTGTCGCGCAAGGACAACGCGGTGGTGATCGTCGCCTACGCGAATTTGCTGATGATCCCCATGTCGCTGGTCCCGGCTTTGTTCGACTGGGTGACGCCGAGGCTCGTCGATATCCCGCTGCTGCTCGGCGTCGGTATCTTCGGCACTATCGCGCAGTTCTCGCTGACCCGCGCGGTGGGACTGGCGGACGCGCGCATCATTCAGCCGTTCGATTTCGCGCGACTGCCGTTCGCCGCCCTGATCGGCTGGCTAGTGTTCGAAGAGACCACCGATATCTGGACCTGGACCGGCGCGGTGATCATCTTCCTCGCCGGGTATTACGTGCTGTCGCGGGAGAGCCCGCGGCGCAAGAGCTGAACCCGTATCCGCATCGCCACATGCCGAACGCCGCCGGAATGTTGAAGGTTAACCCAACGTTCACCGAATTTCGGCTTTATGATTCCGGTTCAATAAACTTCGTACGCCAGGAGAATTACGTAAATGAGTAGGTCCTTGACCATTGGTTCGTTCGCAATCGCCGCCTTCTTCGCAATTTCCGTTCAAAGCGCGCACGCGGGATGCGCCGACGATATCAAACAGCTTCGTAAGCAGGTGGAAAATTCCGCCGGCATCAACATCAATAAGCAACAAGCGCTGGACAAGTACATCAACAGAGCGGAAGAGCTCATGAAGAAGGGAAAAAAGAAGGGCTGCGCGAAGATGGTCAAGAAAGCGCGGGAGAAATTGGGCTGACGCCCGCTTCCCGGCTCACCTCATCCCGTCTCGTCAGCGACGCCCAGGGACCTGAACCCGTTAGTTCTCGTTGACGTATTGCTCGATATCGACGTCGTCCTGGTCGCGGCCGCGCAATTCGATCGCGTTGCGGTCGGGATCGCGCACGAAAACCGAGACATGGCCGTCGCGGAACTTCACCGGCCCCTGGGTGATCTCGATACCGTGCTGGCCCAGCGTCTTGATCGTTTCGGCGACCGATTCCACCCTCAGCGCGACATGGGTAAGACCCGGATATTTCACGCCCTCCACATCCATCAGAATATTCTTGCCGTCATTGGCGTCGTTGGCGTTGACGATCAGGTTGATCTCCACGTCGGCGGCGTTGCGGATGATGGTAACCGGATCGAAGCTGACCACGCGGAATTCCTCGAAACCGAGAATTTTGTAAAAAGCCTTGGCGCGCTCGACGTCCTCGACCCGGATCCCGATATGATCGACCCTTTCGATATTGATCGTGGCGGCATCGTTCATGACTGGTCACTCCCCTTGTCTGGTTCCATATAATAGGGGCGAAATCACGTCGTGGTCCATTGTGGTCCATCACGGAACCGGACCTGGACAATACTGGAGAGAAATCGGAAATGACGGTCGCCCAGGATATCGAGGCCAAAATCACGTCGGCGCTGACGCCGAGCCATCTCGAGGTGCGTAACGAAAGCCACATGCATGCCGTGCCGCCCAATTCCGAAACCCACTTCAAGGTAATCGTCGTCTCCGACCGCTTCGAGGGCGAACGCCTGGTGAAACGCCATCAGACCGTCAATGGAATTCTCGCCGACGAGCTGCGCGGCGGCGTACACGCGCTGTCCATGGAGACCCTGACCGGCGCCGAATGGGAAAAGCGCGGTGGTCAGACGCTCGACTCTCCCGAGTGTCTCGGCGGAAGCAAAGCGGACGTAAAATAAGCGGAAGCAAAGCGGGCCGATAACTCACGGCGCAAAGCCGTTACGGTCGAGCCAGGCCAGCGTTATCTCCAGCACTTCTTCCTCGCGCCCGGCATAGCCGTGCGCTTCGGGGTCCGAGCCGCCATCGCGGATATCGTTGAGCAAGACGTAATCGAGATGGGGATTGGCGGCTTCGAGCTGTTCCCGCGCCGGCGGCCGTGTGGCCGGGAAGGGATCGCCGGGATCGCGAACGCCGAGTAGCGGCCGGTCGCCGAGGCCGCGGATCAGATCGGCTCCCACCGTGACTGCTTCGGGGCCGCGCTTGTTTAGAAATATCTCATGGGTATGCACCATGGGGAGGTGGCCGGGCACCATCGGGGGGATCACGAACGCCTCGCCGCCGCGCCTGGCCGCCACCATCTCGCGCGCGTCGGCGACGATCCGGTCATAGGCGTCCGGACCGCCGCAGATCACCACCGAGGCGGCCCTGAGATCGCCGAGCGGGGCGAAAAGCAGCAGGCCCGGCACTCGCGCATCGTCTGTTTCCGCGACGTAATAGGGCGCCGTCAGCGTTCCGTAGCTGTGACCGCCCAACACCACGCGCAGCGCGCCGCGCGCGATAAGAAAATCGATCGCATGGCGGTGATCAAGCGCCGCGTCCTCGAACCGGTGAAAGCCGAGCAACCCGCCATGATCACGCCGGTTCAGAGAGAGCGTCAGGTGCCCGGCCGCGGCCAGGCGCGGCCCGGCAAAGGAGAGCCAGCGGTGGTAAAACTCCGCGCCGGTGCCGGGAGAGAGCGCGATCGCGGTTTCAGACGCCCCGCCTCGCGGCGTCCACAGCGCGCCGTCGAGGACGATATCGTCCTCTATGGCGAGATTGACCAGTTCCGTCGTCACGCCGGTCGCCGATTCCGTCATTCGTTCTGCCTCCCCCTGGTCGAATACCCTATACTATGCGATGGGGAAGGCACGACAGGGCATGGGGAATTCGGAAGAATGACGAAATACAGGATCGCGGTGATCGCCGGCGACGGCATCGGCAAGGAAGTCGTGCCCGAGGGGCTGCGCGTGCTGGAAGCGGCCGCTGGCCGCCATGACATCGACTTCGAATGGACCGAGTTTCCATGGGACTGCGCCGATTACGCGCGCACCGGACGCATCATGCCCGAAGACGGCATCGACCAGCTTTCCGGGTTCGACGCGGTCTTCCTGGGGGCGGTCGGCTGGCCCGGCGTGCCGGATCACGTCTCGCTGTGGGACATGCTGATTCCCATCCGCCGCAGCTTCAACCAGTACGTCAATCTGCGCCCGGTGCGGCTGCTCGAAGGGGTGCGGTCGCCGCTCGCCGACCGCCAGCCCAGCGATATCGATTTTCTGGTGGTGCGCGAGAACGTCGAGGGCGAATACTCGACCATCGGCGGCAGGTTGTACGAGGGCACCGAGGACGAGCTCGCCGTGCAGCAGGCGGTGTTCACCCGCAAGGGCTGCGACCGCATCATCCGCTACGCCTTCGAACTCGCCAGCGCGCGACCCGCGAAGAAGGTAACCTCGGCGACGAAGTCCAACGGCATCATCCATTCCATGCCCTACTGGGACGAACGCTTCGCCGCCATGGGCGAGAACTATCCCGACATCGAAACCGACCAGTATCACATCGACATTTTGACCGCGAATTTCGTCCTGTATCCGGACTGGTTCGACGTGGTGGTGGGCTCGAATCTGTTCGGCGATATCCTCTCGGACCTCGGTCCGGCGGTGGCGGGCTCGATCGGGCTTGCCGCTTCCGGCAACATCAATCCCGAGAAAAAACACCCCTCCATGTTCGAACCCGTGCACGGCTCGGCACCCGATATCGCGGGCCAAGGGGTCGCCAACCCGATCGCGCAGATCTGGTCGGGCGCGATGATGCTCGATCATTTCGGCGAGACGGCGGCGGCGCTTGCGATTACCGACGCGGTCGAGGAGCTGTTGCGCGACGGTGGCCCGCGCACCCGCGATCTCGGCGGCAACGCCGGCACCGAGGATGTCGGCAAGGCCATCGCGGCGGCGATCTGACGGGAACCCCATGATCGACCTTTATGCCTGGCCTACACCCAACGGGCAGAAGATTTCGATCATGCTGGAGGAGTGCGGCCTCGCCTACAACGTGATCGCGGTCGACATCAACAAGGGCGAACAGTTCGCGCCCGAGTTCCTCGCCATCAGCCCAAACAATCGAATTCCCGCCATTGTCGATCACGAGACCGGAACGACA
Source organism: uncultured Rhodospirillaceae bacterium (assembly GCA_964587515.1). Classification (GTDB taxonomy): domain Bacteria; phylum Pseudomonadota; class Alphaproteobacteria; order MPNO01; family MPNO01; genus CAZPMO01. Next base: position 26,413 of record CAZPMO010000012.1, read on the forward strand.
TTGTTCGAATCCGGCGCGATCCTGATCTATCTCGCGGAGAGAACCGGGCGTTTCCTGCCCGCCGAGGGGCCGGGGCGCTACGCCGTTCTGCAATGGCTGATGTTCCAGATGGGCGGGCTGGGACCCATGTGCGGCCAGGCCCATCATTTTCGCCAGCAGATGGGAGGCGTCGAGGTTCCCTACGGCATCGAGCGCTACACGAACGAGGTAGGACGGCTTTACCGTGTGATGAACATTCGTCTCGGCGAGGCTCCCTATCTCGGCGGCGCCGATTATTCGATCGCCGACATGGCATGCTGGCCGTGGGCGCGGCCCATGCGCCGCCAGGGACACGAGCGCGACGACTTCCCCAATCTCAAACGCTGGTTCGACGACATCGCGGCGCGCCCCGCCGTTCAGCGCGGCATGGGGTTGCTGGCGGAACATCGCGGCAGCCGCGCCATGACCGACGGCTCACGCGATATCCTGTTCGGCAAATCCCAGTTCGAACGGCGCTAGACCCATGGGCTTCCGCGTGCTGGCCCTTTGTTTCCTGTGCTATGCCGCCGTGCGCGGTTTGCAGGAATCCTACGCGGTTTTCCTGCTGCCGCTTTCCGCCGAGTTCGGCTGGAGCCGGGGCCAGGTTTCCAGCGTCTATTCCTTCGGCTTTATCGTTATTGGATTCGCCGGGCCGTTGATCGGCATCCTTTCGGACCGCTGGGGACCGCTCCGGGTGAGCCTCGCGGGAATCGTGCTGGCCGCCGCCGCCGCCGCGCTGGCCTCGCAAGCCGACGCGTTGTGGCAGCTTTATCTTACCGTCGGGATCATGATGGGCGTCGCGGCATCGTGCACCGGGTTCGTGACCATAACGGCGCTCTTGAGCCGCTGGTTCCGGGAACGCCTCAACACCGCGCTTGCGATCGCCCACTCGTCATCCGGTGTGGGTATCCTGCTGTTCGGCCCGACCGCCCAGCTTCTGATCGATTCGGGCGGTTGGCGCTTCGCCTATCTGGTACTGGCCGCCGGTCTTGCGGCCCTGCTGCCGGTGTTTCTTGTCTTGCGCTGGCGGGTCGCGGAGGCCGGCCACCCCGATTTGCGCGGCCCGTTGACGCGGCCCCGACACGGCAACGCCAGGCAACCGGCCGGCGACGCGCTCGACCTCGCGGCGGCGCTGCGCACCGCCGCCTTCTGGGGCATGGCGTTTTCGTTCCTGTGCACGTCGGGTGCCATGTTCTTGGTGGTGCTTCAGACCCCGGCCTTTCTGGTCGAAACCGGCTACACGCCGCGCGAGGCCGCCGATGCGTTCGGGCTGCTTGGACTGTTGCTGCCGGCGGGGATGGTGGGGTTCGGCTGGCTGGGAGACCGCATCGGCCGGCCGCAAGCCGTCCTGATCAGCTACGCGCTGACCATTTCGGGCATATTCTGCCTGTCATTATTGGCGGCGGGACCCTCGACGGTGCTGCTCGCATTGTTCATCGCCATGTTCGGCGGCACGTTCGGTTGTCGCGGCCCCGCCATGTCGACCATCGCCGCGCTGGTGTTTCGCGGCCCCCACTTCGGACGCATCTACGGGTTCATCACGCTCGGCATGGGGCTCGGCGGCGGAACCGGCGCCTGGCTCGGCGGCGCGCTTTATGATTTCACCGGCGGTTATCAGTCGGGGCTGGTCATCGCCATGGTCCTGCTCGCGTTGGGCGCCGTTCCGTTCGTGGCGGTGCGCGCCATCAGGCGCGGCTAAAGCCCCATCAATTCGAAAGTCGCCTTCAGCAGCGCGCCATCGGGATTGGCGAACTGTTCTGCGACCTCGAAATGGTTGAGGCCGGGCAGGTCCAACTCGACACAGGCGTGGCCGCGATCGCGCAGCGCGGCGGCGAACTCGATCGAATGGCGGCGGAATTCCCTCTGCTCGCCCTCGCCATAGGCGATCACCATGGGCGGCATGGTGTCGGGGATCTGGCGCTGCGCGCTGTGGTCGAGTTTCACATATTCGTTGCGCGACGACAGCCGCACCGGCTCCAGATCGTACATGCCGCTGGCCGCGACCGCGCCCTTGATGACATCGCCCGGCAGCCCCGCTTCACGCGCCCAGTCCGTGACCGCCAACAATCCCACCACATGGCCGCCCGATGAATGGCCCGCGACATAAAGCCGGTCGGGATCGGCGCCGAAATCGCGCGCGTTCCCGTGTGACCAGATCATCGCGGCGCGGCACTGGCGCACCAGCTCGTCCAGCGTGACCTTGGGCAGGAGCGCGAAATTCACCGAGACGAAGGTCGCGCCGGCGGCCACGAACGGCGCCGCCTGATGACTGTTATTGTCCTTGTGCCAACGTGTCCAGGCGCCGCCATGGTAATAGACCACCATTGGCGCGCCTTCGGCGGCGGCGGGAAAAATATCGACACGCTCGTCCTCGGTCGGGCCATAGGCGACGTCGAGGCGGCAATCCAGCGTCTCGCGCACCCGCGCGCTCTCGACCTCCCAGCGCGCCATGTAATCGTTGGCGTCGGGCACCAGAATGCGTTGGTTGTACTGATCGTTGAGCGCGTCCTGGTCGTAATCGAGCCAGATCTTGGATTTTTCGGTGGTCATGGTTCCCCTATATCATGGACGTCCTATCCAAGCATCGCGTTTTAGGTATCCAATGGTTGGTTGAGCCGCCGATGACGCGCCGGGTTTTCCCGGCCGAAGTGTAGACCTCGCTCGCGCGTTAAAGGTAGTCTGGCGGCCGGATACCGGAACGCCGCTTCGGCGATAATTCTCAATAAGGGAGACTCCATGACACCGGACACGATGCCCACCGAAACCATCGAGACGAGCGGGTTTCCCCTCGGCTTTCGAGTGGCGTCCGGGACTGACCGCCCCAGCGTGCTCGGCGCCGGTGAAGGACGCGAAATATACGTGGTGGAGGCGCGCAAGCTCGCGGGGCACCAGAAGGAAGCGGTCGTCCGCGAAGGCGCGGCGGGAAGCCAATGGCGCCTGACAAGCGATGAGGGCGGGCATATCAACGGCACGGATCTCGCGCCGTTTCCACTGGGATTTTTCAATGCGGGGCTTCAGGGCGACGTGATGGGACGCATGGCGGCCCTGGCGAAGGCGCGGGATATCGCGCTCGACGAATTGCGCGTCGAGTTGAGGAACGGCTATTGGTTGACCGGGTCCTTCGTGCGCGGCACCGGAGAAGGATTCGCCGAGCCTGCCGCGATCAAGGTCATCCTGCGATCGGACGCAAGCGCCGATGAAATCACCCGGCTGGTTTCGGACGCGGTCCATGCTTCGCCGGCGCTGGCCGCCATGGCGAACCCGCTGGTGAACACCTTCGCGCTCTACATTAATGGCCGGCGACGGACGGTGAGCACCCTGACCCCATCCGCCTCCGACGACGCGCCCGATCCGTTCGTCACATACGGCATGGTGCCGTCGCCGCGTCATGAAGACGGCGACGTCGAGGATCTCATCCGCAAGACCGGGCAGGAGGAGGCGGGCGAGATAGAGCCCGCGCCCGCCGGCACGACGACCCGTATCGTTCGCGTGGTTCAAGGGGTCGGCCGATTGATCGATCCGGCCGGCGTCACCGAGACGGATACGTGGCTGGAAATGCCGGGCATGAGCCATTTCGCCCTCAGGTCGAGCGAACGCGCGGATGCCGATGTCGGCCCAACCGCGCTCGCGCATCTGTCGGCCGGCGTCGCTTTTTGCTTCATGACCCAACTCGATCGCTACATCCACAACATGAAATTCGATATCGACGGCGTCCGGCTGGTCCAATATTCCCCCTTCGCGGTGAGCGCGGAGGCAGGGCGCTTCCGTGGCGGCTCGGCGCCGTTCGATACGCATCTATTCCTCAACGGTCGTGAAGCCGACGAAGCGTACGAGCGGCTGATGCATATCGCCGCGCGCACCTGCTATTTGCACTCGACACTCGCGGCATCGCTCGACCCCCAGCTCGCCATCGAACTCAACGGTGAGGATGTCCTGTAGGCGCCGACTCCGGTAAATCGTATTAAGTCCGCCAGCTAAAAATCGTCGCTCTGGCGCATAATTCGTTCGCCGATGTCGCAGGGCGGGGAAACCCGCGCCTTGCGCCGGGCCTGCGCCGGAATAATTCGCGCCTTCGGCGGCTGGCGGCCCGCGATCTCCAGGATCAGCTTGCGGCGCACCGCGCGGGCGAAATCGCGGAAATTCGCCGCGACCTCGATGAACGCGCCGGGGCCGCCGATCACGCAGTTGCGGTAATAGAGGTCGAGATCGGGAATGTTGTATCGGGTGAACATGCCGCCGCCATCGTCGAGGATCGGCAGACCGTTGATGGTCACGCGCTTGGCGACAGCGCGGTCGCGGGCCACGGGGACCAGGTCGCCGTTGTTGTTGGGGCCGTCGCCCGAGATGTCGATCACCCGGCGCGTGCCCTCGAACCCGTTGCCGTCGAACCAGGGCAGGGCGAAATCGATGGCGCCGCTGATCGAGGTTCGCATGGCGACGCTCGGGGTCGATGCGGCCAACATGCCGGCGAAACGGTGTGCGCCGTCGGTATCCTCGATCGCCGTCCATTCGGCGACGATGTTGGAATGATAGCTGCCCGCCCATTCCACATAGGCGACCGCGATGCGCCGCAGCATGCCGGAACGGATGGCGCGGATCACTTTTTCGTCGCGGAACGCCTCTACATAGCCTTGGCGCTGCAACCGCGCCTCTTCCTCGTCGATGCTGCGCGAAACATCCACCGCGATGACCAGTTCGAGATCGACCGGCACATCACGCGCCTCGGCGCGCGGACACAGACCCAGCAGCACAACCGCCAGCACGGCTAAAAAGCGTCCCATTTCCGGAGAATGCCATTCCGCGCGCGCAAAATCAGCGCCTTTCTTGGTATAAGTCGGTGAAACCGCAACGGGAGGGAATCCAAATGGCGTTCAGCGTAAGACGCGTGGTTACGGGACACGACGAAAACGGCAAGGCGGTCGTCAGGATCGACGACGCCGGTGCCAACCAGAAAAGCGGCCGCGCCAACATGACCGGACAGGTGATCTGGACCAGCGACGACCTGCCGCTCGATTTCAACGAGGATGGCGAGGACAAGGGCGCGCGGGAGGTCGGCACCACGATCCCCGGCGGCGCGGTATTCCGGGTGGTCCAGTTCCGCCCCGGCGTCGCGCCACGCAACCATCGCACCGACAGCATCGATTACGCGGTCGTGATTTCGGGCGCGATCGACATGGAGATGGACGACACCGTCGTGCACCTGAAAGCCGGCGATGTGCTGGTGCAGCGCGGCACCATCCACAATTGGGTGAATAACGGCGACGAGCCCTGCGTGATCGCGTTCACGCTGATCAGCGCCAACGGCGACACCGCGGTCGGCTGAACGCCGGTCGAACCAAAAAGGGAGATATGAGATGAAAATCGACGGAAGCTGCCATTGCGGCAACATTACTTTCGAGGCCGAGGTCGATCCCGACAATGTGGGGATCTGTCACTGCACCGATTGCCAGGCGCTGTCGGCGTCGGCCTTCAGGGTCGGGGTCACCGCGTCGGAGGACGATTTCAAAATTCTGAGCGGCGAACTGAAAATCTATGTGAAGACCGCCGAGAGCGGCACGCCCCGGGCCCAGGGCTTCTGCGGCGACTGCGGCACCAACATCTATTCGACCTCGGTCGGCGATGGTCCGAAGGTCTACCGGCTGCGCACCGGTGCCATCCGCCAGCGCGACCAGCTTCCGCCGCAAGGGCAAATCTGGTTCCGCTCGGCGCAAAGCTGGGTCACCGAGATCGGATCGATCCCCCGCCGCGAAATGCAGACTTAGGGAGACGCTCCGGTCGGCAATCATTTGTAGGGGCGGGTCTCCGACCCGCCCGAAGCCGAACGATCAGGCGATATCTCGATCAGCTTGTGTGACGCCGCCCACGGGCGGGTCGGAGACCCGCCCCTACATTACGTCGGTGAACGCATTATGCGTGTGAAACCAGTCGCTCCTACCGGTCCATCTCGACGACCTGCGAGGCGGGCATCTCGAAGCCTTTGACCGGGTCCTTGGCGTCCGAGCCGTCAAGCTCGCGTAGCGCCGGCATGACCTCATCGGCGAATAGTTCCATGCTTTTATGGGTCAGGTCGGGCGGCAGTGTCGCGAACTGCAACATGGGCAGGAAATAGCCGAGATTGACCTCGCGATGATATTCCGTGAGCCGCTTGCGGATGGTGTCGGGACTGCCGACCAGCACCACGCCCTGCTCGTTCAGCACTTCCGGTGTCTGCGACCCGCTGAGCTGGGATTTGTGCTGGCGCACGCGCTTCAGCGAATCGGTCGACATGTAACCGGGCGGCAACAGCATCTCGGCGGTGAAGTTCAGGAATTTGTTGAAAAAATTATCGACATGGGGCGCCGCTTCCTTCATGGCTTGCTCGTCGGTCTCCGCCACATAAACCGGCGCGGCCCACCCCAATTGTTCCTGGCTCGCCGTATAGCCGTATTCCTCGGCCTGCAGTCGGTAGGCATTCAGGAACCGGGTTACCGAAGCGAACGGGCTGAAGGTCTGGAGATAGACGTATTTACGGTCGGGGTGCGAGGTCCAGCGGATGGTCTCGGCCGAGCCCAGCGACGGGCACCAGATCGGCGGGTGCGGCTTCCGATAGGGGCGCGGCCAGACGTTCACATATTCGAAGTGATAATGCTTGCCCTCGAAGGCGAACGGGCCTTCCTCGGTCCAGGCGCGGATCACCAGATCGTGGGCTTCGTGGAACCGCTCCAGCGACGAGGTCGGGTTCACGCCCATGGAGTAATATTCGCAGCCGATGCCGCGCACCATGCCGCTGATCAGCCGGCCGCCGGTGATGCAGTCGATCATGGCGTGTTCTTCGGCCAGCGTCAGCGGGTGTTCGCGCAGATTGAAGGCGTTGCCGAGGATGGCGATATCGGCCTTGCGCGTGCGCCGCGACAGGGCCGCCGCCATCACCACCGGCGACGGCATGATGCCGTAGGCGTTCTGGTGGTGTTCGTTGACGCACACCCCGTCGAAGCCCAACTCCTCGCCATATTCCAGCTCGTCGAGGTAACGGTTGTAGAGCGCGTGCCCCTCAATGGGGTCGAAATAGCTGTTGGGCAACGTCACCCACGATGCGTTGTGCTTCTCGGTATAGTCGAGATCGAGCGCCGCATACGGCATGAGATGGAACAGGTAGGTCTTCATTGCGCCCTCCGCTTTTTCTTGGTTCGGCGGATATATTATCGCGCGCGCCGCGCCGCTTGTCAGTCGAAATTGCCGCTTCTTCCGCCGCCCGGGAGATCACGCTAGGATATTTCCGTCACATAACCGGGGGAGGCGCGACATGGCCGAGAAAAAGGTTCCATACGAATATGACGGCAGAAAATTCGAGGGGATGCTGGTTTACGACGACGGCGTGACGGAAAAACGTCCCGCCATCTTTATGCAGCCCGACTGGCTGGGCGTCTGCGACCATACCATTGGCTCGGCGACCGAGGTCGCCGGCAAGGATTATGTGGTGATGCTGGCCGACATGTTCGGCGTCGGCTTCGGCGAGACGGAAAAGACGGTCGAGGATCTGATGAAATCGTCGCGCCAGGTGCGCAACGATCTCGACTTCCTGCTCGGCTGTGGCGCTGTGGCGTATGAGGCGCTGACCGCACAAGCGAACGCCCTCGGCCTGATCGACCCGGACAAGAAGGGCGCCATCGGCTATTGCATCGGCGCGGGTTTCGCGCTCGAGCAGGCGCGCGCCGGCGCGGATTTCAAGGGCACGGTGCTTTTTCACATTACCCTGCCGCAACCGGTCGATCAGCAGGCGACGCCCGACATCAAGGGGCGCGTGCTGGCGCTGCACGGCTCGGCCGACACCGTGACGCCGAAACCCATGATGGATGCGCTGGAAGTCGAGTTGAGCGAGAACAATGTGGACTGGCAGATCATGATGTTCGGCCACGCGGTGCATTCGTTCTGCAACCCGGAAGCCAACACCGAAACCCAGCGGTACGACGAAAAGCTGTGCAACCAGTCCTATCAGATGATGCGCGACTTCTTCGCCGAAACGCTGTAGGTCCGCGCCGCGCGCGACGGGAATTCCGGAGGGAGACAGGCCGATGTTCGTAAAAAACAGCTGGTATGTCGCGGCCTGGTCGGAAGATGTCGGCCAAAGCCAGCCGTTGGCGCGCACCGTAATCGGGCAGCCGCTGGTATTATTCCGGACATCGAAGGACCGGGTTACGGCGCTGGAGGACCGTTGCGCCCACCGCCGCATGCCTCTCTCACTGGGCCGGATCACCGAGGACGACAAACTCATATGCCCCTATCACGGGCTTACCTATGACGAGACCGGGACTTGCGTTCACGTGCCCGGACAGGAAACGCCCGGTTCGATCCGCATCAGGCAGTATCCGGTCGAAGAGCGATGCGGGCTCGTCTTCGTCTGGATGGGACCGCCCGGAACCGCCGATACGTCACGGATATTCGACTGCGGCTGGCTGGAGCGTCCCGACTGGCAGGTGACGAAGCTCTATCGCCACGCAAAGGCGAACTATCTGCTTCTGAATGACAATCTGGCCGATCTTCTGCACGTCGCCTATCTCCACCTTCCCTCGGGCGGCGGCAATGAAGACATGAGCCCGGCCGAGATGGACCTGAAGGTGGACGGGTTCGGATATGATTTCGTTCGCAAGACCGACGACATTCCCGCCCCGGCGGGCTACGGAAAGCTCTCCAACGCCCAAAAGCACATCGACCGCTGGCACGTGGTGGAATTCCGGGGCCCGTCTTTTTACCGCATTCATACCGGTGTCGCGGAGGTCGGCAGCGGCGGCCCGGACAGCAGCCTGCCGATCGGCCAGGGCCGCTGGACGATCAGGCCGCATCATTTCATTACCCCCGAGACGGAGGGCACGACGCACTATTTCCAGATCCTTGCCCATGAGTGGTCGCCGGCGTCCGATTCATGGCGATTCCTCAATTCGGTCATCGACGAGGACGTCTGGGCGATCGAACATCAGCAAAGCGCGCTGGACGCCGAACCGGACATACCGATGCAGGCCATCGGCAGCGACGGGCCGGTCATCGCCATGCGGGAAATCGTCGAACAGATGATCGCCGCCGAGTCCCCGTAGGCCTGTGGGACGATTGAAAAGTACAGGCGCATATTGTTGAAGGAGGCCTTCCGCCCATGAGCAAGACCGTCGCCCGCCAGTTGGCGGACAGCCTGGAGGCGCACGACGTCGACAGAATTTTCTGCGTGCCCGGCGAAAGCTATGTCGGGCTTACCGGCGCGTTGATCGAGCGCAATTCCATGCAGCTGATCGTCTGCCGGCACGAGGCCGGCGCCGGTTTCATGGCGGTGGCGGACGGGCGGCTGCGCGACCGCGCCGGGGTCGCCATGGTGTCGCGCGGGCCCGGGCTCGCCAACGCCATGGTGTCGCTGCATTCGGCCCATCACGACGCGACGCCCATGGTCATGCTGATCGGCCATGTGGAACGCCGCGATCTCGGCCGCCAGGCGCTGCAGGAACAGAACTATTCGCGGCTTCTGTCGGACGTCACCAAACAGGTGATCGAGGTGATCGACCCCGATCAGGCCTCCGAAGCCATCGCGCGCGCCTTTCATACCGCCGAAAGCGCCACGCCCGGGCCGGTCGCGGTGATCCTGCCGGAGGATATTTTCGACCAGCAAACCGACGCCGCCCTCGACCAGCCGCGCGCGCGGGTGGCGTCGGCGCCGCGCGACGGCGACCTCGACCGGCTCGCCGCCATGCTGGCCGAGGCCGAACGGCCGCTGGTGCTGGTCGGCGGCGCGATGCTGGCCGATGCGGTCGAGGACGGAGAAGTGTTCGCCGATCTGGCGCGGCTCTCGGAAGACTGGGTATTGCCGGTCTGCCCGACCCATCGCCGGCCGCAATTGTTCGATGCCGCGCATCCCAATCACGGCGGTTATGTGGGTATTCGCGTGCCGCCGGCGCAGATCGAGGAGATGAAGCGGGCCGATCTGATGGTGGTGCTGGGCGAGCGCATGACCGACTCCGTAAGCCAGTCCTACACCTTCCCGGCGGCGCCGCAACCGCAGCTTCCCATGGTCCATGTCTGGCCCGACGCCAACGAGGTCGGAAGGGTGTGGCGACCCGAACTCGGCATCCCGGCCAGCCCGGCCGAGGTGCTGCGCGGCCTGCAGCGCCGCGATGCGCCGGCCGGCGCGGAGAAACGCCGCGCCTGGGTCGATGGGCTGCACGGTATCCATCGCGGCCTGCTCGCCAAGGAGTGGGAGCCCACCACCGACGGGGTCAACTTCGCCGCCATCGTCTGCGAGGTCGACAAGCATCTCGCGCCCGACGCCACCATCACCACCGATGCCGGCAATTTCGCCAGCTACATCCACCGCTATATCGGCTTCGGCCAGCGCCAGGTGTTCCTGTCGTCGGTGGTCGGCGCCATGGGCTCGGGCACGCCCATGGCGGTGGCGGCCGCGTTGCGCCGGCCGGGAACCCAGGTGGTGGCTTTTTTGGGTGACGGCGGTGCCCTGATGACCGGCAACGAAATCGCGACCGCCATTCAGTACGGCGTGAACCCGGTCTTGATCATCGCCGATAATTCGATGTACGGCACCATCGGCATGCACTCCTACGTGCGTTACCCCGATCGGCCGTTCATGGACGGCACCCGGCTGACCAATCCCGATTTCGCCGCCTGGGGGCGTTCGTTCGGTGTCGAAGCCATTACCATTTCCGAGGAATCCGAGGTCGCCCAAGGAATCGCCAGCGCCTTCGCGGTCAAGACCCGGCCGGTGGTGGTGCACTGCCGGACATCCGCCCTGCAAATGAGCGCCTGGCGCCGCTACGAGGGCGGCGAGACGCTGCCGTAAAATCCAGCCGAGATATCGGCTAAAGTTTTTGAAACGAGGGAATTATTCACATGAGACAGTATTTCGACGTCAGCCTTCCCTATACCGCCGGGCTTACCAAATGGCCGACCGCGAAAAGACCGGTCATCAAAAAAATCAAGGACATGTCCGAGGGCGCCGTCAACAACAACAGCCGGATCGAGGCGGGAGTGCATCACGGCACCCATATCGATGCGCCGCTTCATTTCATCGCCGACGGCAAAAGCATCGAGGCTTTGCCGCCGGAAATCCTGATCGGCGGCGTGACGGTGATCGCGCTTCCCGATGCCGACATGATCACCCCATCGGTGCTCGATTCCGTGTCCTGGCCTGCCGATTGCACGAGGATCTTGTTCAAGACCAGCAATTCCGATCTGTGGAACGATCTGGAGCATGAGTTTTGTCATGACTCGGTGACGGTCACGCCGGACGCCGCGCAAATTCTGGTCGATCGCGGCGTACGCCTGGTGGGCGTGGATTATCTTTCGGTGGAGGAATACGGGCTGGAAGGCAACGCCACCCACCATACCCTGCTCGGCGCGGAGGTGGTGATCGTGGAAGGGCTCGATCTGCGCGGCGTGGACGCCGGCGCCTATGAAATGGCCTGCCTGCCCATCAAGATCGCGGGCAGCGACGGCGCGCCCGCCCGCGTCGTTCTGTGGAGGGATGACTGACCATGAACGGCGAGATCCCGAACCCGAAGATCCGCCGCATCGTAACCGGGCATGATGCGGACGGCGTCGCCCAGGTGATGACCGATGATCTCGCCACCAACGCCAAACGCGCCGGCAACGGCGCGGTGTCGACCCTGATCTGGTGCACCGACGGCACGCCGGCCGATGTGCCCATCGGCGCCGATTTCGAGGACATGGGCGCGCGTATCGTCGGCACCCAGCCGCCGCCCCACGGCTCAAGGTTCGCCGTCATCGAATTCCCGCCGGACGCGCCGACAAGAATGCACCGCACGGAATCGGTCGATTATGTCATTTGCCTGGCCGGTGAAATCGACATGGACATGGATGATTCCACGGTCACCATGAAGACGGGCGACGTGATGGTGCAGCGCGCCACCAACCATGCCTGGGTCAACCGCTCGGCCGCGCCGGCGCGGGTCGCCTTCGTGCTGCTGGACGCGACTCCGCTGGGGATCGGACGGGCGGTGAAGGCCGGCGAGAACGTTACCAGTTCCGATCATTAAGGGACGAAAATCATGGAACCCAGAATAGCGCCGTTAGACCGCGACGAGCTTTCCGGCCGACAACGCGACCTGTTCGATGCGATCGCCGGTCCCCGGGGCGGCGTCGTGCGGGGCCCCTTCGCCATCTGGCTCCGGCATCCGGATCTGGTCGAAAAGGCCAATGAATTCGGCAATCATTTGCGCGAGGGAACGGACGTTCCACGCAAGCTGTCTGAACTCGCCATCCTGGTGACGGCGCGTTCCTGGAACGCGCGCTATGAATGGTTTGCCCATGAGGAGGCCGCCGCGAAATTCGGGCTGGACCGAAATATCATCGAGGCGATCCGGGCCGAAAAGACACCCGACTTCCAGGATCCCCAGGAAGAATGCGTCTACAAGGTCACGGCTGAGCTGCATCGGGACAAGGCGGTTTCCGACCAGACTTACGGAGAGGCCGTCGCGGCGATGGGAGAGGACCAAATCATCGACCTCGTCGCCATCATCGGCTTCTACACCATGGTCGCCATCACCCTGAACGCCTTCAACGCACCGCTACCCGACGGCGCGGAGAGCCCGTTTTAAGGGGCTCGAAAGACCCTTACACAGGCGGCAATTCCCCGCCCGTGAAGAGGGCACCGACCAGATTGCCTCTCGTGATGGGCAGCAGCAGATGGGACCAGTGATTGCGATCGTCGTGGACGGTGAGGCGCGAGGCCGTAGGGCGCGCCAGGTGGCCGTGGACGAGAAGCTCGTTGAAATTGGTCGGGGCCTCGTCGTCGGTCGAGAACATGATCGCTCCCTATCGCTCGAAATAGCCGTTCGCGGCGAACCAGTCGGTGGCGTCCCGCAAGGCCTCGGCCCCGGATCGTGGGGCGTAGCCGAGCGCGTCGCGCGCCTTTTGCGAGGAATAATACATGCGGCGCTTGGCCATCTTCAGCGCTTCAACCGTGACCATGGGCTCGCCGCCGAAGATGCGGCAGGCGCGTTCCATGGCCCAGGCGACGGGCATCAGCGGCGCGCGCGGCAGACGGATGCGTGGCGCGGGCCGCCCCAGATGCTGCCCCAGCACCTCGAGAATTTCACGCAGCGTCATGTTGTCGCCGCCGAGGATATAGCGCTCGCCGACCACGCCTTTATCGAAGGCCAGCAGGTGGCCGGCGGCCACGTCCTCCACATGGACCACGTTGAGCCCGGTATCGAGATAGGCCGGCATGCCGCCGCGCGCGAACAGCACGACGATGCGCCCGGTGGGCGTCGGTTTGATGTCGCGCGGCCCGAACGGCGCCGCCGGGTTGACGATCACCACCGGCGCGCCGTCCTCGACGGCGAGACGCAGCGCCTCGGCCTCGGCCAGGAATTTCGAGCGTTTGTAATGGCCGATCATTTTTTCGATGCGACCCTCGGTGGTCTCATCGGCCGGCGCGCCGTCGTCGGTCATGCCGACCGCCGCGACCGACGACGTGTAGACGATTCGTTCCGCGCCGGCATCGGCCGCCGCGCGGATCAGGTTCACCGTGCCGTCCACATTGGCGCGGTACATGGTCTCGGGATTCTTGATCCACAGCCGGTAATCGGCCGCGACGTGATACACCGCCCGACACCCCGCCACCGCGGCGCCCAGCGAGGCGGGATCGGTGAGGTCGCCCTCGACGATGTCGCAATCGATGCCCTCGAGATTGCGCCGATCGTTGCCCGGCCGCGCCAGGGCGCGCACTTCCTCGCCGCGCGCCGCCAGATGGCGGAGAACGGCGGAGCCCACGAAACCCGTCGTGCCGGTGACCAGCGTCGTCATCAGTGCCTCAACACCGCGATCGAGGTGCGGACGGTGAGAAATAGCAGCGTCCCGAAACATCCCAGCAGGAAGAAGGGGAAAATCCAGCCCAGCCAGATGATCGGCCCGATCAGATAGATGCCGTCTTCCAGCTCGAACGGCCCCCAGGGCGGGTAGGTGTCCGGCGGGTTTTCCTCGATCGCCTCCATGCGAAGCTGGAGCGCCATGTTGATGGCGATGGCCAGCGCCGCGATCAGCGGCAGGATCACCGTCCAGCCGCCTTCGCCGCCGCGCCACAACCCGATACCGATGCCGATGAACAGCGCCGAATAGCTGATGGTGCCGACCACCGCGTCGAAATAATAGCCGAAGCTCGACGACTGGCCGGTCAGCCGCGCCAGCTCGCCGTCCATGTGGTCGATGAAGCGCGACAGCATGAATATCCCGGCCGCCCAGTGGATCGCCGCGCCTTCGCCCCAGGCGAACATGCCGGCCGCCGCCAGCGACAGAAACAGGCTGAAGCCGGTCACCTGGTTGGGGGTCACCGGCGTGCGGGCCAGCGGCTTCACCAGCACCGCGGCGATGCGTTGATCGATGGGAGTGTCGCTCATTTCGTTCCGTCCTCGGCCGTGCCCGGTCGCGTCCAGCCCATCAGCGCCGGCAGGACGACCAGCGTCGAGAGCAGGCTAATCGTGATGGCGATGGTCAGCAATTCCCCCATGCTCGACATGCCGCGATGGGTCGAGACCGACAGGCTGCCGAACGAGGCGATGGTGGTCAGCGCGCTGAGGATCACGGCGCGCGGCGTGGAGCTGCGCAACAGGCTGGAAACCTGTCCCGAATCGCCGGCGCGAACCACCAGATGAACCGCGCCCGCGACGCCGAGCCCGGCGAGCAGCGGCAGGACGATGACATTGGCGAAATTGAAAGGATGGCCGGTCAGCACCGTCATCGCCACGGTGACGAGCGCCGCCAACGCCAGCGGCAGGATCACCAGAATTGTGCCGCGCACGCTGCGCAACAGGGCAAGCAGCATCACAACGATCGCGGCCAACGCGATCAGCGCCGCATCGCGCACCGCGCCGACCACGACCTCGCCGGACTCGACGATTTCCACCGGGCTGTCCGTGGCTTTCGGCGCGATGGTCCTGACGGAGGCGACGAAACGGCGTAGCGCCTGGTCGTCGTTGATGTTTTCCGCCGGGAAGACCTGTATGCGGGCGTGTCCGTCGGCGGCGAGGAAGCGCGCGCGCAGATCGCCCGGCAGGGATTTCGACGTCACCTGGTCGGCGTCGAGGGAGGCGCGCAACCGCGCCAATCGAGCCGGCAGAAACACCAGCAGCGCGCGCTCCAACGTCGCCAGCGCGCCCTCGCGCCCGGCAAGCGTTTCCAGCGAATCCGCGAGACGACGCGCCGGAGCGGCCAGTGGGCCGGCGCGGCCGGGTTTCGCGAGCAGGGTCCGGAGCCGGTCGCGGAACGCCAGCGCCGGCGCGCGCCGGTCGGCGATCTGTGCTGTCGCGGCGGGCGCGCTCAGCAACGGCGCGAGGAAAATGCCCATTGTTTCGATGGTCTCGAGCTTTTCTTCCTGGTTGGCCGGGATGAAATTCGCCAGCGTCAGGGTGTGATCCACCTCCTTCAGCCGTTTCAGCCGCGCCGCCTGGGCTTTCGCCGCCGTGAGGTCGGGTGCGAGGATCTGGATCGTATAGGGGGCGGTATCGCTGTCGCGCATCAGCGCATGGAAGGTGCGCACCGATTCCGTGGTCGGGTCCTTCAGCGCCACCGGGTCGGAATCGAAGCGCGCGGCGGGCAGCAGCATCGCGGCCGCCACGCCCGCCGCCAAGGCAGCCAGTGAAATCGACCTTGCGTGATCGCGCACCAGCCTCTCGACCCCGCCGATGGGCAGGCCGGGTTCGGTTGTCACTTTTGGCGGCATCAGGGTCAGCAGGGCCGGCAGCACGGTGAGGTTCGCGAACAGGGCGATGAACATGCCGGTGCCGGCGATCAGGCCAAGCTCCGACAGCCCGTCGTAATCGGTCGGTACGAAGGCGAAGAAACTCGCCGCCGCCGCCAGGGCGCAGAGCCCGAGCGCGCCCGCGACGCCGCGCGTGGCGCGCGACAGCGCTTTCGCGTGATCACCCGTTTGCGCCGCCTCCTCGCGATAGCGGAGCGCGAAATGAATGCCGAAATCGATCCCCAGCCCGATGAACAGCACCGCGAAGGCGACCGAAATCAGGTTCAGATGGCCGATTGCGAAGGTGGTGAAGGCGGCCGTCCCGATCAGCCCGGCGATCAGCGTTACCAGCATCGCGATCACCATGCGAACCGACCGGATACCGATGGCGAGCACGGCCGTCACCAGGATCAGGGAAATCAGACCGGCGAGGCGCGCGCTTTTCGCGACGCTCTCAAGCTCCTCGGTCGCCATCGCCGCGCCGCCGGTCAACGACAGGTGCACGCCGTGTTCGGGCGTCAGGTTAAGCTTCGCGGCGTATT
>CAZPMO010000012.1:42709-48854 GCA_964587515.1 uncultured Rhodospirillaceae bacterium
TTTGCCGGGCGCGAGGCCGGAGAAATCGAGCACCGGCTGCACCGTGATGAAGCGCCGCCGTTCGGCGCGCGACGGGACTTCGCCCTTCATGAGATCGAACCAGGATAGCGGGCTGGGCGCGCCGGCCACCGTCTCCGCCGCGATCCGGTCGATACGATTCATTACGTCCACTAGCCCCTTGGGCGCGGTTTTTTTGCCGTCGGCGATTTCGTCGACCGCGAGGCCGAGCACGTCGAACAATCCGCGCAGGCTCGGGTCCTGGGCAAGCTTGACCAGCAGGGGCTGGGCCTCGGCCAACCGGTCGGAAAGATCCGACAGTTCGTCCGCATCGAGATAAAGCAGGCCGTTTGTCGCGAAGAACGGGTCCGCGTCGGGCGCGAACACGGTTCGGAACATCTTTCGGTCTTCGCGCAGCCGTTCGGCCAGCGCGATTTGAGCGTCCTCGGCCCGATCCACCGTATCGCCTTCCAGCACGATCGCGATGGTGTCCGAGAACTGCGGGAATGCGCTTTTGTACGCCGCGGCGTCGCGGCGAAACGGCAGGTCGGGCGAAATCAGCGCCGGGGTATCGGTGTTGATCGACAGGTTGCGCGCGGTATAGACGGCCGCCACCGCGCACGCGACGACGGTCACGATCAGAACGGCCGCCGCGCCGCGCCGCATGATGTCGACCCACCATGAAGCGGCGCCCGCGAAGGCGTCGAGGCCGCGCGCCAGTGGATCGGGGGCGTTCATCTATTCACGAATTCGCCGCTCGCGAACCTGTTGCAGCGCGCGGCCGCCCTCCTGGACCTGCCAGGCGATCAGGCCGGGAATGCCGAAGAACAGTTCACGGGCGCGGCGGATTAAAGCCAGCGCCAGGCTGAGCTCGGCGTCGATGCCGATGAACGATCCCAGCAGCACGAACCCGGCTTCCTGGACGCCGAGGCCGCCCGGGATCGCGAAGGCGGCGCCGCGGATTGCCTGGATGATGCTTTCCACCATGATCGCTTCGACCCAGCTCACGGGGTAGCCCAGGAAATACATGCCGAGCCAGATTTCCCCGACCCCCGTAAGCCACGCGGCGAGCCTCCAGAAGACCGAATGGAGGATGGTCATGCGCCGGGCATAGAGGTGTGTCAGTTCGTGGTCGAGCGCTTCCGCTCCGCCGACCAGGTTCAGCCAGCTTCGGCCGCGCGCGGCGCGCGCCAGCAGGTTGGCGAGGAACCGGTAAAGCCCGAAATTCTGCAGGACCAGGAATACGCTCAGCAGCGCGCCGACGATGACCAGTCCCACAGAAATGCCGGCGACGACGGTATTGTCGAACGACGCGCCGAGATAGATCAGCGCCATCACGCCGAGCAGTGAAAACACGACCTGCGTCAAGGCGCCGAAGGTCAGATCGGCGGATACCGAAGCGCCGGCCGCGGGGCCGGACATGTCGCCGAACATCGCAAGCCGCGTGCGCACCAGATCGCCGCTGACCGGCGCCGCCGGCAGCAGATTGTTCACCGATTCACCGATCCATCTGATTCGCAGCGTGGCCGTTACCGACAGGCGCTGCGACGGCGACATCATGATGCGCCAGGCCAGCGTGTCGCCGATCATCGGCGCGAGATGGAACAGCGAGACCACCAGCACACCCCAGCCGGCGGCGGCCGTCGCCTCAAAGACGTTGGCGATGCCCTGATCGGCGATCAACCACACGAAAAGCGCCGTTCCAGCGCATAAAAGAAGGAAAGTCAGAAGTTTCATCGGCGGCGGCCGGGTCCAGAGGGCGCCGCGATCATCGCGCGGTCTTTTCGCCGTGGTCCGAACCGGCCGACCTGGACAGCCGGATCGCATCCCAGATCACCCAGAGCAGGAACAGCGGCGTGCCGATCCCCGCCGCGATCACGAACATTTCGGTCCCGCCAAGCCAGGCGACGGGACCAACGATATAAAGGGTGTCCTCGATCTCGAACCCGCCGTGCTGACTTTGCGTGATCGCGGCTGATCCGTGCCGCGATTCGACCCACATCCGGATCGAGAAAATCGCGACGACGGCGAGCCCGGCCGCAATGCCGAGCAGCGGCGACCACGACCCCGCCATGCCGCCCGCTGTGCCGATACCCATGCCCACGAACATCGCGCCATAGGTCACCAGCGCCGCGATATTGTCGAGATAATGGCCGAAACGAGACATCTGGCCGGTATTGCGGGCATGCTCCCCGTCGACATGGTCCATCCACACCGCGACCATGAACAGCAAGCCCGCCCAGTTCGCCGCGCCACGGTCGCCCGTTGAGAACAGCCACGCCGACCATAGCCCGATCAACATCCCCGCGATCGACAGCATGTTTGGCGTGATCGGCGTGCGTGCGAGCGGTTTGACCGCGATTTGCGCGAGGCGCGCATCTATCGCGGCGCTTTTTTTGTGATCGCCGCCGCCGCTCATCCGTCCTCGCGCCTCGCTCGTCCTGTGCCTCGGTCCCGCGCCCGGACTTTAAGCCTTCGGGCGAAAAATTACCATTGAGCGCATGCGCTTGCGTCCACCCTCCGCGAGCCATAGATTTTTCCTGTCGGGAGCGATGTATGGTTCGGACACTGCAAACGCTGGTCCGCGATCTCGGGCGGCATGGCGACCGCGCCGCGATCGTCGCCTTCACCCCCGCGGGGCGCGAGGAATGGTCCTATCGTCGGCTTCACGACACCGTCTCGCGCCTCACGGCGGGGCTGGTCTCCCGCGGATATGGCCCCAAAGCCCGAGTCGCGGTGATCTCGGCGAATTCACCGGCGGTGATCGTGCTCAGATTGGCGCTGGCCGCCGCCGGCTGTGTCGCGGTGCCGTTCGACGACATGATCTCGCCCGCCGAACTGGACCGCGCCATTGCCGACAGCGGCGCGCGCGCCCTGTTCATCAGCCACGAGGTGGCGCAACGGGTGACGCCCGATGTGGAGGCGGTTTATCTGCTCGATGGCGACGATGCGTCCTGGACGGCGCTCATGGCCGACGCCGCGCCCGCCGACTGGCCGGATCTGAAACCCGACGATGTGACCGCGCTGGTCTATACGTCCGGCACCACCGGCACCGCGAAGGGCGTGCCGCTGTCCCACGAAAACTTTCTCATCAATGTGGACGCGCTTTCCGCTGGCGGGTTCATCGACGCGCGCGACAACACGCTGTTGCCCATCCCGCTGCACCACGCCTATCCATACATGGCGGGGCTGCTGGTGCCGCTGGCGTGTGGCGCGACCATCGTGCTGCCGCGCGGCGTGACGGGCGGCGACATCGCCGAGGCGCTGAGCCAGGCCCGTGTCACGGCAATGGTCGGGGTGCCGCGCCTCTATGAAGCGATGGCCGACGGCATCACCGCGCGAATCGCCGCCGGCGGCGCGTTCACCAGGCTGGTGTTCGGCGGCCTCCTTGCATTGTCGATCGCGGCGCGGCGGCGGCTCGGGCTGCGGCTCGGACGGCTATTGATGATGCCGGTTCGCGCGCGCTTCGCCCCGGCGTTGCGGCTTCTCGCCTCTGGCGGCGCGCGGCTGGAGGACAAGGTGGCCTGGACGCTCGAAGGGCTCGGGTTCGAGGTATTGTCGGGCTACGGGCTGGTCGAGACGGCGTCGGTCACCACGTATAACCGGCATGGTCGGGGACGGATTGGCTGCGAGGGATTGCCCGTCGAGGGAGCGGAAATCCGCATCGACCGGCCCGACGTGGATGGGATCGGCGAAATACAGATACGCGGACCGCATGTCTTCGCCGGCTATCACGATAATCCGGAAGCCACCGCCGAGGCGTTCGCCGCCGAGGGCTGGTTCCGAACCGGCGATCTCGGCCACCTCGAGGCGGACGGCGCGCTGGTCGTGGTCGGCCGCAGCAAGGAGATTATCGTGCTGGCCGGCGGCAAGAATGTCGGACCCGAGGAAATCGAGGACGCGCTGACGTCAAGCGGGTTCATCGAGGACGCCGCCGTGCTGGAGGTGGACGGCGATCTGCATGCGCTGGTGGTGCCCGACATGGCGGCGCTGCGCGATGTGGCGACGGGCCGACTCGACGAGGTAATACGCGTCGCGGTCATCGAAAGCTGCGTCGAGCTCGCGCCTTATAAGCGGGTTACCGGGTTTCGCCTGTGGCGCCAGCCGTTTC
Organism: uncultured Rhodospirillaceae bacterium; assembly: GCA_964587515.1. Lineage (GTDB taxonomy): Bacteria > Pseudomonadota > Alphaproteobacteria > MPNO01 > MPNO01 > CAZPMO01. Next base: position 46,818 of record CAZPMO010000012.1, read on the forward strand.
CCCGCACGCGGCTCGGCAAAATCCGGCGTTTCGCCCTGCCGGCCATCTATGCGGACGCCGAACGGGCGGCGTCGCGCGCGCCCGACGAATATGACGAAAACGACCTGGCCCTGCTGGCGCGGCCCGAAGCGGCGCGGGCGCTTGAACTGATCCGTCGTCGGTTCGCGGGCGTGCCGGTACATCTCGATACCAGCCCACAACTCGATCTCGGCGTCGATTCGCTTGCCTGGCTTGAGATCGCCCAGGAACTCGAGGCCGAAATCGGCATTGCGATCCCGGTAGAGACCGTGGCCGAAATCGTCACCATCCGTGAACTTATCCGGGCCGTCACGTCGCGCGAACCATCGGTCTCCCACGTCGCGCCGTCGCCCGCGAAAAGCTGGACGCTCCAAAAACACGGACCCGGCATGCGCGCCTTCGCATTCCTGATGTACGGCTTGAACCGGCTGGTGATGCGCGGACTGTTTCGGGTGAAGGTGCGGGGGGAGTGGCCGGAGAGCGACGGTCCGGTGCTGTTCGTGGTCAACCACGCGAGCGACATCGATTCCTTCATCACGGCCGCCGCCATGCCATGGCGCGTCGCGCGCGAGACATGGTGGAGCGGCGAGGTGACGCGGGTATTCAGCACGCCGCTGCGCCGCTGGTTCGCGCGCGCCGGACAGGTGCTGCCGATCGACGACCGGCGGCCGGCCGAGAGCCTTGAGCATGCCCGGTCGATTCTGGCCCGTGACGGCCACTTGGTCTGGTTTCCCGAAGCGTGGCGGACGCCGGACGGGCGTCTTCAGCCCTTCATGCGGGGCGTTGGCATATTGGTAAATGAAGAACGCCCCCGTGTTTGTCCGGTATGGCTGGAAGGCACGTTCGAGGTCTTGCCGAGGCATCGTCGCCTGCCCCGCATCCGGCCGGTGACGTTGATTCTGGGGCCGGCGATTCCGGGTGACGATCTTGCCGTCGGCCCCGACAGCGCGGATCCCGCGGCGGATGTCGCCGCCGCCATCCGTGCCCATGTGGCGCGTCTGGAGCCGTGCGACCGCGATGAAGAGTGATCCTTGGTATTAGTTCCCCGCGCGCGCCAAGCTGCTATTCTTTACTGGCGCGACAAATGGCAGGGGGCACGCGGAGGAAGAATTGTCACCATGGTGAAGCCGACCGCCGAGATATCGGAACTGGTATCGTCCCATATTCTGCTTGGCAGCCTGGCGCCCGCCGAGCTCGATCGGTTGCTCGCGTTCGCGAGCATGCAGCGCTATGCCTCCGGCGAAACGATGTTCCAGAAAGGCGATCCCGGCTCTTCCATGATGATCGTCGCGCACGGCCGGATCGAGGTCGGCGTTACCTCCGCCGATGGCCGCAAGACGGTGCTGGCGGTGTTGGGACGGGGCGAAATCCTCGGCGAAATGGCGATTCTCGAAGGGCGCGAACGCAGCGCCGATGCGGTTTCGCTCGAAGCCAGCGAGCTTCTGGTGCTCCACAGCCGCGACATGATTCCTTTTCTCGAGCGCAACCCCGCGATCTGCATAAAGCTGTTGCGGATATTGAGCGAGCGTTTGCGGCGCACCAGTGGACTGGTCGAGGACCGCGCCTTTTTGAGCTTGCCGGCCCGTCTCGCGAAAGCCCTGCTCGAAGCTGCGCCGGCCGTTGACGCCCGCACGCCGGACGGTATCCGCGTCGAGCTTGGCATGTCGCAAAAGAACTTCGCGTCCTTGCTGGGCGCGTCCCGTGAAACCGTCAACAAGCAGCTCCGGGCGTGGCAGAACGACGGGCTGATCCGGATGGGACGGGGCTATGTGGTGTTGATCCGGCCCGACGATATCGACGCCATCCTCGCCGCCGAACGCGACGCATGAAGCCGCGCCGCCGGGCGATCGCATAAGGAATAAATACGGCCAGCATCCTTCGAGACGGGCCTTCGGCCCTCCTCAGGATGAGGAGATACTTAGCTTTCCTCATCCTGAGGAGTACCCGAAGGGTGCGTCTCGAAGGACTAGAGCATCGCCCGTTTAGTTTGAATCGGATTTAAGATTCCGTCGAATCGGC
>CAZPMO010000013.1:0-48683 GCA_964587515.1 uncultured Rhodospirillaceae bacterium
ACCCGTTTCAGCAAATCCCGCATATGTGACGAGTTAAGCAGTTCGGGTGGATTTGGCGTGTGATGGGTGGCCAGAATGGTGTGCAGTCTGGATTTTTCCTCCACCGTGATGATCTCTTCCAGGCTGGCCTGACCGGAGAACAGGTGGAACAAACCCTTTTCGGGCTCGATCTTCATTTCCTTGGCGACCGACGGTTTCCGAAGATCGCAATCGATAAGCAGAACCTTGCCGTTGATTTCCGAGGCCGCCGCGAGCCGGGCGAGCGAAACCGACAGGCTGGTCTTGCCCTCACCGGGCAGCGCCGAGGCGACAAGAATGATCTTGGGCGGATGATCGCGATCGGAAATCATCAGTGATGTCCGAAGCGAGCGGACTGCCTCGATATAGGGCGAATGGCCCTGCTCCAGAACGAGGTCGCTGATCGATCGGCTTCGCTTGCCCCAACCGGGGGACTTGGGAATACCGCCGAGCGCGACGGTGTTCATCAGACGCTCGATCTGTTCCTTGGTGCGGAACCCGTTATGCTGTTCGAGGATGAAGGCGATGAAACCGCCAAGCACCAGCGACACGAGAAAGCCGATACTGACGATCAGACCCTTTCGCGGATACGAAGGCTTTGACGGTACGTGGCCTGGTGAAATGACGTCGACCTGGTTGCCGTCCAGCGAGTCCCGTTCGCTCGCCTGTTTGGAATGGGACATGAAGGATTCGTAAATCCTGCGGTCGGCGCGCGCCTCGCGCCGAAGCTGAAGGAGTTTGACCCGATTCTGCGCAAGACCGCCGCGCTGGTTGCCGCGATCTTCCAGCTTTTCCTGCAATGTCGCGACCCGGGCGCCCGCGGAGCGCAATTCGTTTTGAAGCTCGGCGACAATGCGCTCTTGCTCCTCCGCGATCCGGCGCTTGGCCGTTTTTATTTCAACGCGAATATTTATCATTTTCGGATGCCGCTCGCCGAAGCGCGTTTCCAGTTCCGCGGCGCGCCTGATCAGAGTCTCTTCCACTTCCCGCAACCGCCGGATCACGGTAGAGGTGCGGATCTCCCTCACCGAACTCAGTTTTTCGGGCGATTTCATTAGTTTCTTGATTTGTGCCAGACGGACATTTTTTTCGGCGTATTTTCCCTTGGCGACTATGAGCTGGCGGCTGATCTCGGCGAAATTCTGTTCGATCAGGGCTGTGCGACCGGTGTCGTTGAGATTGTTGGTCGCCTGAAAATCAATCAGCCTGCGTTCCGATTTGAGCATCGTTACGTGCATGGCCGCGAGCCGCTCATCCATCCAACTGCCTTTTTGGATATTGGCGTGGATTTTTCGCTGGCGCTGGTCGGCGATGTAAGTTTCGGTATAGGCGTTGACGATCCGGGACGATTTTATCGGATCGTTTGATTCAATGGAGATTCTGACCACGTTGGACAATGCGGGCGGGGTGATCTTCATCCGCGTGCCGAAGGAATCGATCACGGCGCGCATCTCCAGCGCGCTATTCTCCTCGGCGGACCGCGGCGCCTCGGGCGCCCGTCCAACCCACGACCGATACAGCGTAATTGGATTGAAGTCGGCGAAGAGCGCCAGTATTCCCGGTTTTCTTAACGATGGGTTGAATTCCGGATCGTCGAACAGACTTAGCCGTCGCACCACCTTTTCGATCAGTCTGTGCGACCGCATCACTTCGATTTCGCCGTACACTCCCGAACGCATACTCCTGAAAATTGTCGGCGCGGCGAGGCTGAAACCTTCCGAAATCTGCTTCTCACCCGCGGGTTTGATAATCATTCGCGCTTCGGACGTATAGCGCGGCGGTATGTGAAGGGCGATGACCACGGAAAGACCGGTAATCAGGAAAACCGTGGTTACGACCAGCAATTTCTGTCGCCACAACAGACGCAGCAGTTCCGCGATGCCGCTCCCGTCCTCGGGAAGCGACGGAGCGGCTGCGCCTCCCGGAGAAGCTGCGTAATCGAGTTTTGCCGTCTGTTCCATCAATACCAATCGACGCGTCGCCACACCTGCCGTCCACGCACACCGAACGCGGCCGGCAGGGCCTTGCGATGGTTAACCACCGTTATCATTAACCGATAACGTTAATGGACCCTCAACGGACGGCCTGTTCGCCTCCATATTGAAAGCTCTAAGATTATGATTTTTAACAAAAAATAGCAGAGATTTCCGGCGAGCTGGATATATTGAAGCCAACCGGGAATGGCCCGCTACCCTATTGAACGACGCAGCGCGACCGGTATCATGGTGAAGGCCAAGGCGAGAGCACGATCCGACCAAATAGGATCATTTGAAGGCGGGCGATTGGAGGCGATATGATTGAGCTGGTCGATATCCGTTATGTTCGGCTCGGCACCGCCGATGTCGACGGCGCGGTACGGTTCGCGACGGAAATGCTTGGGCTGGAGCTTGTCGGGCGGGAAAACGGCCATGCCTATGTGCGGGGCGACGACCGCGACCACAATATCTGTTACTTCGAAGGCGACCCCAAGGATCATACGCTGGCCTTCGAGGTCCTGACCCGGCAAGCATTGGAGGCCGCGGCCGAGGAGCTGGACCAGGCGGGACATCCGGTACATTGGGGCAACGGGGAAGAATGCGCCGGGCGCCGCGTGATGGCGTTCATCAATTTCAAGGACCCGACCGGCAACAGCATCGATCTGGTGCTGCGCCCCTTCCACAGCGGCGTGCGGTATTTTCCGAGTCGCGACGCGGGCATCACCGAATTCAACCATGTCGGGCTGCGTACATCCGACGCGCCGCGCGACGAGGAATTCTGGTGCACCCATTTCAATATTCGCGCCAACGACTGGATCGGCCCGGCGCCGCTATTGTCTTTCGACAAGATGCATCACCGCATGGCGCTGTTCCCCGCCGCCGATCCCGGCGTGCAGCACATCAATTTCCAGGTCGAGAGCATCGACGACATCATGCGCTCCAACTACTTCCTGAATGAACGCCAGGTACGCATCGTCTTCGGCCCCGGCCGGCACGCGACCTCGGGCGCGGAATTCCTGTATTTCGAGGGGCCGGACGGCATGGTCTATGAGTATTCGCATAATGTCCGCATGATCGAAGATCCGGACTATCGGCCACGCCAGTTCCCCTTTATTCCTGAATCGTTCTGCGTCTGGGGCGCCAAGCCCGACATTCCGGAATTCAAGGACTGAACGGAGGACGCCGTGGCGGAAACCGAATTCGGCGCTATGGGCGAACCGATCGAGCGGACCCAGATCAGGGTGCGCAAGGCGGCGCGCGCCCTGCCCCGGCACGGGCTGGGTCATGCATTTGGCCATATCAGCGCGCGCCTCGACGCCGACAGCTTCCTGGTCTGCGCCGCCAAACCGATGGGCAATATTCTGCCCGGTGAGGCCGGCGTCGTGGTGCCGCTTGAAGGGCCGTTGCCCGACGGCGTGCTTGGCGAGGTGCGTTGCCACCAGCAGATCTACCAGCGCCGGGCGGACGTCAACGGCATCTGCCGCACATTCTTGCGTGACGTGATGACGCTTTCGACAATGCGCCTGACGCCGCGCGCGCGACACGGTTTCGGCAGCTATTTCGCGCCGTGTCCGCCGCTGTGGGATGATCCCCGACTGATGCGCAACGACGATGCGGCGGCGCGTTTCGCCGAACAGCTCGGCGATGCCCGCGCTATCGTGATGCGCGGCAACGGCGTGGTGCTGACCGGCGCCACAGTGGAAGAAAGCATCGTGATGGCGTTTTTCCTCGAAGAGGCAGCGCGCACCGAGCTCGCCGTGCTGGCGGCCGGCGAGCGCGTCGACCCGGTGGAGCTCACCGCCGAGGAAGCCGAGGCGCGGGCCATTTCGTCGGGGCGCATCTTCGAGCGCATGTGGGATTACCTTACGTTCGGCGATCCCGAAGAATAGGACATCGAAGTTTCATAAAAATTTGGGCGCGCGGGGCTTTTTCGCGGTAGAGTTCCGCCACACAGAATGAACAACCCGTTCAGGAGGGGAAAAATAATGGTGAACGAAACGGACAAGGCCGAACCGACCTCATTGCAGGCCATTGACCGGCAGACGCCGACCGGAGAGATGCTGGCCCACGCCGTGCGTCAAACGCGCGACAAGGGTCTCGACGACGTGCTGGTGATCGACGTCGACGCCCATCATTTCGAGACTTCTTCCTGGGCGCAGGTGGTCGAATTTATCGAGGATCCGGTGTGGCGCCAGATCGCCAAGAGCTTCGAGCGCCCCGACGGCACCAACCCGGGCGCGCTGGGCAACTACCAGCCGGGATACAATTATCAGCATGTCGGCGGCCGCATTCCCCATTCGGGCGGCATGCGCTCCGAGCCCATCGACGATAAATCCGTGCATCGCGACGTCATTCTCGCGCGGCGCTCCATGGAAGCGTTGTCGATCGATTATCAGGTGATCTTCCCGACGCCGATGCTGAGTCTCGGACTGCATCCCAGCCCGGAACAGGAAATCGCTCTCGCCTTCGCCTATAATCGCTGGCTGACCCAGGAAATATTGCCGGGCGACGACCGTCTCACCGCGCTGATCTACCTGCCGTTCAACGATCCCGACGCCAGCCTGCGCACGGTCGAGGAATTCGCCGGCAAGAAGGGGGTCGCCGGATTCAACGTCACATCTGTGCGCCACAAGCCGGTCCACCATAACCAGTATATGAAGGTCTATTCGGCGATCGAGGAATCCGGCCTGCCGCTCGGCTTCCATGCCGGCCCCACCTGGGACGACCAGTGGATGCAGCAGATCGACCGGTTCATCGGCGTGCACGCGCTATCCTTCGTGCTGTGCAACATGGTGCATCTCACCAACTGGGTTTTGCATGCCCTACCCGAGCGCTTCCCCAACATGCCGGTGGTGTGGATCGAAAGCGGCCTCGCCTGGATTCCGTTCATGATGCAGCGCCTCGACAATGAATTCCTGATGCGCTCCTCGGAAGCGCCGGGGCTCAAGAAGCTGCCCAGCGAATACATCAAGGAAATGTATTACACCTCGCAACCAATTGAGGCGCACGATCCGAAGTTGTTGCAGTCGACGCTGGAAGCGATGAACGCCGAAACCCAGCTTCTCTATGCGTCGGACTGGCCGCACTGGGATTTCGATTCACCCAGCACCATCTGGGATATCCCGTTCCTCAGCGAGGAAGCCAAGCGCAACATCCTGGGCGGCAACGCCAACCGCATCTTCAAGCTGGCCCCGGAAGGCGGGCTGAGGAAAGCAGCGGCGGAATAGGATCCAGGCGCGACGTGAATCCTCGACAATGATCTCGATGCGCCTCGGGTCGGGATCATGAGCGTTCGTGAAATCGGCATAATCCTCAATGGCGCGACTGGGGGAATTTGCTCGTTCCAGCATCTTGCCAATTCGCTCGCGCCGATCCGCGCCGAGGGTGGTTTGCGGATCGGCGATGAAACAATCATGCCGAAGCTACTGCTGGTCGGTCGCGACAACGAACGACTGTCGGAAGTCGCCCGCGCCAATGGCGTCGATGACTGGACCACGGAACTGGACCGCGCCCTGGACAATACGGATTTTCCGGTGTTCTTCGACGCCGCCGCGACCCACATGCGCGCCGATATCCTGCACCGGGCGCTGGCCGCCGGGAAACATATCTTCGCGGAAAAACCCGTCGCTCCGTCGGTCGACGAAGGATTAGCGCTGCTGCGGGACGCGGAGTCCCGGAAACTCAAACACGGTGTCGTCGAGGACAAGCTGCATCTGCCCGGCCTCGCGAAACTGGCGACGCTCGTGGACGGCGGGTTTTTCGGCCGAATTGTCGGCTTCAAGCTGGAGTTCGGCTGGTGGGTATTCGACGGCATCACGGACGCCGCGCAGCGCCCAAGCTGGAATTACAAGCGCGCGACCGGCGGTGGGCTCGTCTCCGACATGACTCCCCACTGGCGTTACATCATCGAGGGCCTGCTCGGCCGGATCGACCGGATCGTCTGCGCCACTTCCATCGCGCAGGTCGAGCGCGCCGATGAATCCGGTGTCGGCTTCCAGGTCGATGTCGAAGACACGGCGCCGACGCTGTTGCGGATGGAAAGCGGCGTGACCGGCGCCATCCTCGCTTCCTGGGCAACAAGAGTACGCCGTGAAGACCTGATGACGATGCAGATCGACGGGACAAAGGGATCAGCGGTCGCGGGGCTCAGACGATGCTTTACGCAACGGGCGGCGGAAACGCCGGCGATCGCCGGGTTCAGGATGGGTAAAGACGTTGATACAATGAACGTCGCGACAGACTTTTTCGTGGACTGGCAAGAAGTTTCCGATGCGACCCCCTACAAGAACCCGTACCGTTACGGTTGGGAAAAATTTATTGCTCATGTGGTCGCCGACGCGCCATTCGACGCGCCGCTGTCGGCGGGGATCCGCGATGTTCAGCTTTCACAAGCCTGCGTCGAGAGCGCGGCCAGCGGCGAATGGATGGAAATGCCCCTGTTGACGGATGACGCGGAATGACAATACCCGCCGCGACCGACTTGCCGGTCCTGGATCTGGGGGACGACCCCTACGAACGGGGGCTTGTGCATGGGCGCGACCTTGCAGGCGCCATCGCCGAAAACGTGGAGACCTATCTCGCCCGGTTCGCCGCCAGCGGTCTCGACTCCGAAACCGCGCGCCGGGAAGGTCATAGCTGGATCGAGGTGACGCGTAACCAGAATCCGGAATATGCCGAGGAAATGCGCGGCATCGCGGACGGCTCCCGGCTGCCGCTGGCCGACATCGTGATGCTGAACGTGCGATATGAAATCACGTTCGGCCTGTTCCTGAAGGAATCGCGGGAAGCCGACATCGCGACCGTTGCCGATGGCGCGGATGGCTGTTCGACATTCGGCGTGATGCCCGACGCATCGGCGAACGGGCACACCATCGTGGGACAGAATTGGGACTGGCTGGCCGGCGTGTACGGGCGCTGCGCCCTGTTACGGGTACGGCGCGCCAGCGGCCCTGATTTCATCTGCTTTACGGAAGCCGGAATCGTCGGCGGCAAAATGGGCGTCAACGAACACGGCATCGGCCTGGTGGAAAACGGCCTTGTTTCCGATCACGACGGCGTCAACGCCTATGAGAAACCGTTTCACATGCGGTGCCGAGAGGTCCTGAACGCGGAATCATTTGATATCGCCCTGCTGCCGGTCGTCGAGACCCGTCGGGTTTGTTCGGCCAATTTCATGATTGGTCATTCGGACGGGGAAATCATAAATCTGGAAACCAGCCCGGATGCGGTGTCCTATCACTTTCCCACCGATGGGATTGTCACCCATTCCAACCATTTCCTCGATGCGCGTCACGGTCCGTCGCAAATGGAGCGCCTGTCGCCCAGCACGCTGTATCGCGCCAACCGGCTCGACCGGCTGCTCCGTAAGGATATCGGGGGGCTGGATATGCCGCGGTTCAAGACCGCCCTGTCCGACCATTTCGGCAGCCCCAATGCGATCTGCCGGCACCCCAACGACAGCCAACCCAAGGCCCGACAGACCATGACCAACGCCGCCGTCGTTATCGATCTGGCCGCGCGAACGATGCATGTGGCCAATGGCCCGCCATGTTGCAACGACTTCGTCGCGCATGGGCTGGCGCCCGCCTCAACCGGCTGAAAACTGGCATTCGACGGGAGAATACGACTTTGGCTCGACATATTGTCTGCCTGACTTTCGATTTCGACACGCAATCCGGATTTATCGCCCGGGGCTGGGACAGCCCGACGCCGCTGTCGCGCGGCGAGTTCGGCGTCATGGCCTCGGGTCGCATACTCGCAACGCTCAAGGCGCGGGGCTTGCCCTCCACCTGGTTTACTCCCGGTTTCACCATCGAAAGCCATCCTGCTTCCTGCGAGGCGGTAGTGGCGGACGGGCATGAGATCGCGCATCACAGCTGGACGCATGTGCCACCGGCCATGCAGAGTCGCGACGAAGAAGCTGAAGACATGGCGCGCGCCAACGAGGCGATTCGGAAGCTTACCGGAAAAACCGCGCGTGGCTATCGCTCTCCGTCCTGGGATCTCTCGGAAAACACTATCGAGCTACTGATAGACGAGGGCATGGAATATGACAGCAGCCTGATGGGCGGCGACTATATTCCCGCCTGGGCGCGACAGGGAGACAGTTTCAAGTTGGGCGAACCGATCCGGTACGGCGAAAACACCAACCTCGTCGAAATGCCGATCAGCTGGTCGCTCGACGATTACCCGCATTTCGAGTTCATTCGCACTCCCGAGGTCACCCTGCCGGGCCTGCAGTCCGCCCGCTCCGTCATGGAAAGTTGGTCGGACGAGTTCGTCTACATGCAAAAGACCGTCGATTGGGGGATCCTGACCTACACCATGCACCCCTACGTCATTGGGCGCGGCTACCGCATGCTGGCGCTGGAGACATTGCTGGATCGGCTGGTCGACGGCGGCGCCGTTTTCATGACAATGGAAGACGCCGCCCAAGAAGCCCGAGAACGATTGTCCGCGGCCGGTTAGGGCATGCGCCCTTTGGTCTGCACCAGCCCGCTCCCCCGCCCCTTTGAAATTTCTTATTACTCCGTCAGACCGGCGCGCCGGAAGCTCTCGACATAGAGGTCGAGATCGGCTTGCCGGGTCCAGGGCGCGAACTCCCGGGCCCATTTCAACGATATGCTCGGTTGAAACCGTTTTACCTCTTCAAGAGCGGCGCGCGCCTCGTCGAGCCGATTTAGCTGCGAGAGCGCAATCACGGTCATGCGCCATGCGCCGACATATTCAGGCCGCTCCCGAATCCCATTCCGGGCGGACTCAAGCGATTTCTCGAAATCCCTCGCGGCGAAATAGGCGACAGACTCGATACCGTGATAGAGCGCGTTCAGGGGATCGCGAGGGCTCATTCGGAGCGCCTCGCGGACCTCGACAAGCGCCTGGTCCGGCTCGCCGCCGTAAGCAAAGACCAGGCCCAAACAGGCGTGGCCGAATGCAAAGCTGGGGTTCAGATCGAGGGACTTCTGGACTTCCGCGAGCGCATCTTCCCGCCGCCGGCCATAGGCGAAAACCATTCCCAGCACCACATGCGCCCAAGGATCGGTCTCGTCCAGGTCAACGGATTTCCGCGCGGATTCGTTCGCCAGTTCCAGCGCGTTCCCGCCGACCTCGCCCCATGACATCCAGACATGCCATATATAGCTGAAAGCAAGCATGCTGTGAGCCTGGGCGTAGTTCGGATCGACGGCGATGGCCTCATTCAGATATTTTTGCGCGGTCGCAATATCTTCCCCAGTGAAACGCCACAGATGCGGCATTGCGCGCATGACGTGATCCCATGCATCGAGGCTTTGCGGCGGTTTGCGCTGGGCGCGTTCGCTCTCCGCCGCATACAGCGCGGGCTCCAAAGTTGCGGCCACTGTTTCCGTGATCTCATCCTGAAGAGCGAATACGTCTTCCAGTTCGCGGTCGTAACGATCGGCCAAAACGTGGTTTCCGGTGGCCGCGTCGATCAACTGGGTGGTAATGCGAACCCGGTTGCCCGATTTACGGACGCTGCCCTCCAGCACATAGTCCACGCCCAGTTCACGCGCGACCTCCTTGACATCGAGCGCCTGCCCCTTGAAGGCGAAGGTGGAATTTCGCGCGACGACGAAGAACCAGCGCATCTTGGACTGCGCCGTAATGATGTCTTCACTGATTCCATCGGCGAAATATTCCTGTTCCGGGTCTCCGCTCATGTTGTCGAACGGCAGGACCGCGATGGAGGGCTTTTCGCGCGGCGTATTTGCCGCGACCGCGATTTGCGCCGCCGTACCGAGCCCGCGAACGGCGAAGGCGTATACCGGTTCCGCGATATTCTTGACTTCCTGGCGGCCGAGATCCTCGAAACCCAGATCGAGCTTGTTGCGGACCTGTTCGTGGACACTGCCGGAGACGATCACGCCGCCGGGTTCGGCTAGACCTTCGAGCCGGGCCGCAACATTCACGCCGTCGCCAAATACGTCGCCGTCCTCGACGATGACGTCTCCCAGATTGATCCCGATGCGGAATTCGATGCGCCGGTCCTCAGGCGTACCGGCGTTCCTTTCGCCGATTCCTTCCTGGATCGCCACGGCGCACCCGACAGCGTCGACCACACTGGCGAACTCGGCCAGCACGCCGTCTCCCGTGGTCTTGAAAACGCGCCCCTGATACTTGGCGATAGCGGGCTCGATCAGTTCCCGGCGATGCGACAACAAGGCGGCAAGGGTGCCTTCCTCGTCCGCACCCATCCTTCGGGAATAGCCCACCACGTCGGCGGCGAGAATCGCGGCGAGTTTTCTTTGAACACGTTCCTCGGCCACCGGAGGAGCGTCCTTTCGGGAGTGAACGACGTGTAGGTCTACGGTCGGTTGCGGAAGGTGTCTATCGCGCGGTGGACCGCGGCAGTTCGAGGCCGATGCCCTTGAGGTGTCCGAACAGGGCATGGAGTTTTTCGACATCGGCGGCCGGCAGCGGCGGTGCGTTGATCGAGGCGATGTTGCGCGCCAGATGGTCGGGATCGCCGGTGCCGAACAGCACCACGTCGATGCCGGGTTCGTGGCGGACGAAGCGATAGGCGGCATCGACGATATCCGCCGCGCCGCCCTCGTGGATCAGGAGACCCAGCGGCGTGTCCTCCTCGGCCAACCACGCCGGCACATCGCCCGCCGCCGCCAGTTCGGCCAGCTGCCGTTTCAGCCGGTCGGAAGCGCTGAACAAGGCGCGCACCACGAACATCGCCTGGGTCCCGATATTGTTTTCTTGCGTAAAGGGAAGAACTTCCGTGCGCGCGTTCTGGGCCATCATGTTGATCCCCAGCATCATCACGTCCCAGAATTCGTCGTCCACCGCGCGGCGCAGCATGGTCTGATGGTGATCGTGAGGCGAGGTCTCGGAAATGCCGAGGAACCTGAACGACCCTTTCTCTCGTTCGCGCAGCAGCGCCGGCACGATCTCATCGACCGCGTGATCATAGGCGGCCGGCGCGACGCCGTGGAGTTGGAACACATCCACATGATCGGTATCGAGGGCTTTTAACGAGGCATGCAGACCGGCGACGACCTCGTCGCCTGAATACATGTGCCCGCCCGACTGGACCGCATGCTTGGTGGAGATGACCATGGCGTCGCGCGGCACGTCCTTCAGCGCCGCACCGAGCACGGCTTCGGTGCGGTACAGCCGGGCGGTGTCGAAATAATTCACCCCGAGATCGAGCGCGCGCCGGATGATGGAAACCGCGTGCGCGAGATCCTTGCCGGCCCCGAGCCCAAGTTGGCTGCTACCGCCGCAGCCCAGCCCGGCGACCCCGACGCGGAGCCCGGTACGCCCAAGAACGGTATATTCCATATCCCGAGCCCGCCTATTTCTCCACCAGCCAGCTACGCCAGCTTCGGAATTCCGTGATATCGGGCGCGTTCTTCGTGGCGTAAGGCTCGCAGACGAAGCCGTTGACCTCGCTGCCGTCGTCGAGCGTTACCGTGCCGATGCCGAGCGGCGCGGGCACGCCGGCGACAAAACCGCCGAAGCGGGCGGCGGGCATTTCCCACACTTCGACGTCGATCTCGCCGCCGGGATCGGCGCGCACCAGCCCGGGCCGCGGCGGCGCGAAATCCTCCAGCGCGAACAGGCGATAAAGCGGCGCGGTGCGGCATTTGCGCACCAGCCGCGCGCCGCGTTCGGTCAGCTCGTGATTCAGCGGCAGGCCGGACATATGCGCGCCGTTGACCGCCAACCGCACGCAGCCCATGGCGGTGTCGTGCAATTCGACGGGGGTCGGCGATTCTAAACCGGTCGCGCCGAGCGTCAATCCGGCGGCCCGGTGCAACTCGTCAGCGGCGCGCAGCAGCGCCACGTCGGCAAAGGCGCAGCCCACCAACGTCACGCCGAAGGGCAGACCGTTGCCGAGAAACCCGGCCGGCACCGCCACGCCGCACAGATCGAACAGGTTCATGAAGTTGGTGTAATAGCCGAGATTGCCGTTGAGTCGGATGGGATCGGCTTCGATCTCGGCGGTGGTGTAGATGGTCCCCGTGGTCGGAGTCATCAGCATGTCGACATCGCGCCATGTGGGTTCGGCGGCGCGGCGAAACGCCTCCAGGCGATATTGCCCGGAGAAGCCGTCCGCGGCCGACAGACCGCCGCCGCCCATGATAATCTTGCGCGTCACCGGATGGACGTCGTCCGGATGCGCGTCGATGAAGGCGCCCACGGCGGCATAGCGTTCCGCCACCCACGGCCCGTCATAAAGCAGCCGGGCCGCATCGAGGAACGGCGCGGGATCGAACGGGACAATGGCGGCCCCGAGTGTCCGCAGTCGCTCGACCGCATCGGCGAACAACGCCTCGGCGTTGGCGTTGCCGAAGAATTCGGTGCTGTCGGGAATGCCGATGCGAAGCCCGGCGATCGCGCCGGGGGCCAGCGGTGGCGAAACAGCGGCCGCGTCGCGCGAAAACGGATCCCCCGCATCGAAGCCCTGGACGGCGGCCAGCACCGCGTTCGCATCGTCGGCGGTGAGGGCGAACACCGAAACGCAGTCGAGCGAACGGCAGGCCGGCACCACGCCGCGCGCGCTCAACCGCCCGCGCGTCGGCTTCAACCCGACGATGTTGTTGAACGCCGCCGGCACCCGCCCCGAACCCGCGGTGTCAGTGCCCAGCGCGAAGCTTACCAACCCGGAAGAAACCGCGACCGCCGAACCCGAGCTCGACCCGCCGGGGACATAGTCGCCGTCGAACGGATTACGCGGCGCGCCATAAGGCGAGCGCATACCCACCAGCCCGGTGGCGAACTGATCGAGATTGGTCTTGCCGATCAGCATCGCGCCCGCGTCCAGCAGCGCCGCGACGACCGGCGCGCTATCATCGGCGACATAGGAAAATGCCGGGCAGGCGGCGGTGGTCGGCCAACCCGCGACATCGATATTGTCCTTTACCGCGAAGGGAATGCCGAACAGCGGCGGCGCCTCCTTATCCGCACGGGAATCCAGTTCGCCGGCGCGCTCCAGCAGTTCATCACGCGAGGCGCGGTGAATCCACACGCGATCCTCGCCCGCCGCCTGGATACGGGACAGCACTTCCTCGATCACGTCGACGCAGGTGACGTCCCCCGCGCGAAGGGCGTCACCCAGCCGGGCAATGTCGAATGGCATGGAATTGCTCATGCCCGCCTTGCTAATGCGCTCGCCCGGCCCGGTCAACCGCCACGGGTTGCCGAATCGGCGGTCGCCCCGCACGGGAATAGCTGTGCTATAAATTGTGTGTTTGGAGGCGAACAATAGTCATAAGGACCGGGATGAGCGGTCAACAAATCGACGCCGAGCCCTATCCTCTTTTATTCGACCCGGCCACGACAGCTCTGCTGGTGATCGATATGCAGCGCGATTTTCTCGAAGCGGGCGGGTTCGGCGAGATGCTCGGCAACGACGTCTCGCTGCTGCGCTCGACGATCGCGCCGTGCGCGCGGGTTCTCGAGGCCGCGCGCGCCGCCAAAATCGCCATCATCCATACCCGCGAAGGCCACCGCGCCGATCTCGCCGACGCGCCGCCCGCCAAGCTGGCGCGTGGGCGATTGGAAACCGGCATCGGCGATAAGGGCCCCATGGGACGCGTATTGGTGCGCGGTGAACACGGTCACGACATTATTCCCGAACTTTATCCCGCGCCGGGCGAGCCGGTGATCGACAAGCCGGGCAAGGGCGCTTTTTACGAGACCGATCTGGAAATCGTGCTGCGCAACCGGGGTACCCGCACTCTGATCGTTTGCGGCGTCACCACCGAAGTATGCGTGCACACGACGGTCCGCGAGGCCAACGACCGGGGCTATGAATGCCTGGTGCCGGCCGATTGCGTCGGCTCTTATTTCCCGGAATTCCAGCGCATCGGCCTGGAGATGATCAAGGCCCAGGGCGGCATTTTCGGCTGGGTGTCGAACTCCGCCGCCGTTGTCAAAGCACTGAACGATATTACGAAATGAACCGCGTATTCTTCCGCATAACAACGCCCAGGGGGTAGACAATGGCGAATGGCACGGCTTCATGGTGGGTTCCGGGCGACTGGAACGCGCTTTTCGGATTGGGCACCAATGTTCTGGTGAATCTGCTGGTGCTCACCGTTCTGTTGAAATTCGTGGTCGGCATTCCGGACGCGACGCTGTTCGGCAATATTCTGCCGGCCGTCGGGCTGATGCTGTTCCTGGGCAACATCTATTACGCCTGGATGGCGAAGCGGCTCGCCGATCGCACCGGCCGGTCCGATGTCGCGGCGCTGCCGTCGGGCCCCAGCGTGCCACACATGTTCTTCGTCACGCTGGCGATCATGCTGCCGATCAAGCTGAAGACCGGTGATCCTATCCAGGGTTGGGAAGTCGGCCTCGCCTGGGTGTTCATCGAGGGCGTGGTGCTGCTGATCGGCTCGTTCGTCGCGCCCTTCGTGCGCCGGATTACACCGCGCGCCGCGTTGCTCGGCACACTGGCCGGCGTCTCCATCACCTTTATCTCGATGAAGCCGGCGATGGAGATTTTCGAAAGTCCGGTGATCGGGCTGATCTCGCTCGCCATCATCCTCGGCGGCTGGTACGGAGGGGTGCGCTATCCCGGCAAGGTCCCGGCCGGTCTGGTCGCGATCGGCGTGGGCGCGATACTCGCCTGGATCGCCACCGCGCTCGGCTGGGACGGCATTGCGATGATGAGCGGCGACAAGGTCGCGCAGTCGGTCAGCGGCATCGGCTTCGCGGCGCCGATCCCGGTCATCGGCCATGTGATCTCGGGCCTCGAGAACTATTGGGCCTTCGTGCTGGCGACGGCGATCCCGTTCGGCGTCTACGATTTCATCGAGGCGATGGACAATGTGGAAAGCGCTTCGGCGGCGGGCGACGAATACAGCGAGAAGGAAGCGATCGGCGCGGAAGGCGTGATCAGCCTGATCGGCACGCTGCTGGGAAGCCCGTTCGCCAACGCCGTCTATATCGGCCATCCGGGCTGGAAGCAGATGGGCGGACGCATCGGCTATTCGGTGGTGACCGGCGTATTCGTGCTGGTCGTGACCTGGCTCAGTATCGTCGGCCTGCTTCTCGCGGTAATCCCGCAGGTGGCGATCATTCCGATCCTGCTCTATATCGGCATGATGATCGGCGCGCAGGCGTTCCAGTCGACGCCGGCCAACCACGCGCCGGCCGTCGTGCTGGCGCTGGTGCCCAACCTCGCGGCCTGGGCCAAAGTGCTGATCGACGGCTCGCTGGGCGCGGCGGGCACCAATGCGGCCAAGGTCGGCATGGGCAAGCTGGCCCAGAACGGCGTTCTTTACGAAGGGCTCGCGCTGCTGGGTAACGGCGCGATCCTGGTCGGACTGCTGTTCGGCGCGATCGTGGTGTTCATCATCGAACGCAAACCCAAGATCGCCGGCAACTTCGCGCTTGCCGGCGCGGTGCTGACCTTCTTCGGGTTGATCCACGGCCCCTCGGTTGGCATCGGCAGCGGGCTCGGCGTGACACCGCTGGTAACGCTGGCCTACCTTTTGGTGGCCGGGGTGCTCTACTGGCAGGGCAGCCTGAAATCCGGAGACGCCTGAGCGAGGCTACTCGGAAATCCGGGAACCGGACCCGTCATGCGAACGATGCATGGTGGGTCCGGTCTCGGCTGGGCGCGACGGGGTGAGACACATGACCACCCGTAGCAAGGTGATTCCCGGCCTTTACCGGGACTCGGTGACGCTGATGCAGATCGCGGCGCGGATCGGCGCGCTGCCGGGCGTCGCCGAGGCCACGGCGATGATGGCGACCGAGGCCAATCTCGCGCTTGCCGAGGAGGCGGGGTTGCTGGAGGCGCGCCCCGACGCCGGGCCAAACGACCTTCTGATCATCGTCGCGGGCGATGACGAAAACCTGTTGGAGACCGCCATAGACGAGGCGGTGGCGGCGCTCGACCGAGCGCCCCGAAGCCTGTCGGCGAGCCAAACGGTGGAACCGAAAAGCGTCGCCATGGCGACGGCGGCGCTGCCCGAGGCTAATTTCGCCCTGATCGCGACACCGGGCGACTATGCGGGTTCGGAGGCGCTGAAGGCGCTGCGGCTCGGGCTCAACGTGATGCTGTTTTCCGATAACGTGACCACCGACGACGAAATCGCCCTGAAGCGCCTCGGCGCGGAACGCGGTCTGATGGTGATGGGTCCCGATTGCGGTACCGCCATCATTGACGGCGTGCCGCTGGGCTTCGCGAACGAAGTTCGGCGCGGCAATATCGGGATCGTCGCGGCATCCGGCACCGGTTTGCAGCAGGTCACCTGCCTGATCGATCGCGCCGGGGCGGGAATCTCCCAGGCCGTCGGCACCGGCGGTCGCGACCTCAGCGAAGCCATTGGCGGCGCGACCATGCTGCAGGGAATCGCCGCACTGGCGGCCGATCCCGATACCACCGTTATCGCACTGATTTCCAAACCGCCCTCACCGGCCGTCGCGTCATGGGTGCTCGACGCGGCGTCCGCCTGCGGCAAGCCGGTGGTGGCTAATTTCCTGGGCGCCGATCCCGCCGCCATCTCGCGTGAGCGTGTGGTCGCGGCCGACACGCTGGCCGACGCGGCGGCAATGGCGGTGGCCATCTCCAACGAAAAATCGCCGAACGCTCTGCCCGCCTCCCCCGATCCAGAGCAAGTCGCGCGTGGCGTCAATCTCGGCCCGGGCCGGCAATTCGTGCGCGCACTCTATAGCGGCGGCACCTTCTGCTATGAGGCGCTGTTGTTGCTCGGACCGCTGCTGGGACCGGTCCGCTCATCGACGCCGCTGTCGGCGGAACATGCGCTCGACGATCCCTGGACAAGTCAGGGCCACACCGCCATCGACCTGGGCGACGATATTTTCACGCGGGGTCGACCGCATCCCATGATCGACCACCGCCTGCGCAACGAGCGTATCGCGCGGGAAGCCGCCGATCCCGACTGCGCCGTGATCCTGCTGGACGTGGTGCTGGGTCACGGCGCGCATCCGGATCCGGCGGCGGAACTCTCGCCGGTGATCGCGCGGACGGGCGGCGCGGACGGCCCGATTTTTGTGGTCTCGGTCTGCGGCGCGGATCGTGATCCGCAGGGGCTGGCGCGCCAGGAATCCACGCTGGCCGAGGCCGGCGCGCTGCTGGCGCCCAGCAACGCCGCCGCGGTTCGTCTCGCCGCCGCCCTGATCGCGGGAGGCAAAAAATGACCGGACTGTTCGGACGCGAGCTCGCGGTGATCAATGTGGGTTTGAGTTCCTTCGCCGGCCCGATCGCGGCGGCCGGCGCGCCGGTCGTCGACGTCGACTGGTCGCCGCCGGCCGAAGGCGACGCGGCGGTCGGGCGCGCGCTCGCCGAACTTACCGGACGGCCCGAAATCGATACCGCCAACGAAGAGGCGTTCGGCCGTTATCTCGCCGCCCAGCCGGCGCTCGAAGGGCTGGCGCCGGCCGGCGACGTGATTCCCGGCATGGAAGAGCGCTTGATCCTGCATGCCGGGCCGCCGGTGACCTGGGCCGATATGTGCGGCCCCATGCAGGGCGGCGTCATCGGCGCGATCCTCCATGAAGGCTGGGCCGATGACGCGGACGGCGCCCGGAATCTCGCGGCATCCGGCGACATCGCGTTTGCGCCCAATCACCACCATGACGCGGTCGGGCCCATGGCCGGGATCACAAGCCCGTCAATGCCGGTCTGGATCGTCGCCAACCGCGAGCACGGCAACCGCGCATTTTGCAATCTCAACGAGGGGCTGGGCCGGGTGCTGCGCTTCGGCGCAAACGACGCGGAAGTCCTCGACCGGCTGCGCTGGATGGGGGACACGCTGGCGCCGGTGCTGTCCGCGACGCTCGATACGCTGGGCGGGCTCGAGCTCAAGCCGATCATGGCGCAAGCCCTCCATATGGGCGATGAGGTGCACAACCGCAACGTCGCCGCGACCTCGCTGCTGATCCGCAGACTGCTTCCCGCCGCGTTCGATTGCGGCGAGGCCAGCGCCCATATCGCCGAGGCGATGCGCTTCATCGCCGGCAACGACCATTTTTTCCTGAACCTTTCGATGGCCGCCTGCAAGGCGATGCTCGACGCCGCGAACGGTGTCGCCGGCTCCACCATGGTGACGGCGATGGCGCGCAACGGCGTCGAGTTCGGCATACGGGTCAGCGGCGCGGGCGATCGCTGGTTCACCGCGCCGGCGCCGCTCATCGACGGGCTGTTCTTTCCGGGCTACGGCACGGACGATGCAAACCCCGATCTCGGCGACAGCACAATCACGGAAACCTCCGGCATCGGCGGCTTTGCGATGGCCGCCGCGCCCGCGATCGTCCAGTTCGTCGGCGGCGCGCCCGCCGACGCCATCGCCAATACGCTCGAAATGGCGCATATCACGCTGGGGCGCAACGCGGCCTTCACCCTGCCTCAGATCGATTTCGCGGGGACGCCGGCCGGCATCGACATCCGCAAGGTGGTCGATACCGGCATCCGCCCGGTGATCAATACCGGCATCGCCCATCGCGAGGCGGGCGTCGGCCAGGTCGGCGCCGGCATCACCCGCGCACCGGCCGCCTGTTTCAGCCAGGCGGTCGCGGCGCTGGCGAAGGGATAACCATATGGCGGAAACCGGCAGGATTGCCGTGGTGGCGGTGGGCGGCAACGCCCTGATCACCGACGACGCGCATCAGGGCATCGTCGATCAATCGGTGGCGGCGGCTAATGCCTGCCACCATATCGCCGACATGATCGAAGCGGGCTGGACGGTTCTCGTAACCCATGGCAGCGGTCCGCAGGTCGGATTCATCCTGCGCCGGTCGGAGCTTGCCATCGACGAGGTGCCGCCGGTGCCGATGGATTACGCCGCGGCCGATCTCCAGGGCGCCATCGGGTTCATGTTCCAGCGCGCGCTCGACAACGAAATGCGGGCGCGCGGCCTCGACCGTCAGGCCGTCGCGGTGGTCACCCAGGTTCGCGTCGACCGTGACGATCCCGCGTTCACCCACCCGTCGAAACCCATCGGCTCGCATATGGACGAAGCCACCGCGCAACGGCTGGCGGCGGCGCATGGCTGGGACGTACATGAGGACGGCGCGCGCGGCTGGCGGCGCGTCGTCGCCTCGCCGGCGCCACGCGAGATCATCGACATCGCCGCGATCCGCCACCTGGTGGATGGCGGCTTCATCGTAATCGCTTGCGGCGGCGGCGGCATCCCGGTGGTGGCATCCAATAAAGGCAGACTGCGGGGCATCGAAGCGGTGATCGACAAGGATTTTTCGTCGGCGTTGCTGGCCAACGGGGTCGGCGCGGAGATGCTGCTGATCACCACGGAGGTGGAAAAGGTGGCGCTCGATTTCGCCAAGCCGACCGAACGCTGGATCGACGAGATGACGGCCACGGAAGCACGCGCCCATATGGCGGACGGTCAGTTCCCGCCGGGCAACATGGGACCCAAGATCCAGTCGGTTCTGGATTTTCTGGAAGGTGGCGGCCATTGCGGCCTGATCACCGACATCCCCGGCCTGACCCGCGCGCTGCGCGGCGAGACGGGCACCCGCATTGTGGCCGATTAACCTGTATTGCCCGCCGCGTGCATCGCGGCGAGGTAGCCGAACACCATGGCGGGGCCCAGGGTGATGCCGGGACCAGGATAGTTGCCGGACATGATGGACGCCGCATCGTTGCCGCAGGCGTAAAGACCTGGAATTGGCGCACCGTTACCGTCGAGCACCTGGGCGTCGGTGTCGGTCGCGAGCCCGACGGCGCAGCCTATTTCGGCCGGCCACACCGCGACCGCGACGAAGGGCGGCTTTTCGATGGGCGCGAGGCACGGGTTGGGGCGGTTGTCGGGATCGCCGTTGAAACGATTGAGCTCGAGATCGCCCTTGCCGAAATCTTCATCGACGCCTTCGGCGGCAAACCGGTTATGGCGCGCGACGGTATCGACGAGGTTGGCCGCGTCGGCGCCGAGCGCCTCGGCCAGTCCCTCCAGCGTGTCGGCGCGGCTCGCATAGCCCGAATCCACGTGCGTCGTGAGATTCGTTGTACCGGGATAGATGATCCCGAGCCCGTATTTGCGCACGAATTCGGAATCGCAGATTAGCCAGGCCGGGATCGTCGGTACTGTTTCGTGCGACCGGTACATGGCCTCGACGAAATCATGATAGGACAGCCCCTCGTTCACGAAGCGTCGCCCGGCGGAATTGACCGCGATCAGCCCCGGCTTCGCGCGGTCGAGCGACAAATGCGGAAATAGCCCCTCAGAGCCGTCGGCCCGGCGCGTGATCGAAACCGGCGTCCACAGACCGGCGCCGGAATAGCCTTCCGACCGAATTTGCGCGCCGCCGCGCTCGGCGATGGCGACGCCGTCGCCTGTATTCTCCGTGACCGCCATGGAATGTACAGGCGTCGGGGCAGGCATGAAGGCTTCGCGATATTTCCGATTATGCGCGAAGCCGCCGGTCGCAAGCACCACGCCCTTGCGTGCGGCAACCCGCACCGACCCGGTTTCAGTCTCAAGCACCGCGCCCGTAACGCGGCCGTCCTCGCGCACCAGATCGTCGAGCGCCGCGCCGAACAGGATCGGCACTTGGTTTTGACGAAGAGCGTGGAACAGCCACGCGACCAGCGCATTGCCCATCACCAGCCGGGTGCCGCGCGCATGGCGCAGCCGGTCGGCGAAATAGCGCAGCGTGATGCGCGCCGCGTGCAGGAAGGCGCGCGGCGACCGATAACGTTCCATCAGCCGCATGATATCGATTTTGCCGACCATCATGCCGCCCAGCAGCATGAATTCCTCGATCGGCGGTCGGACCCGCTTGAAATCGGTCCCGAGTCGGCGGCCGTCGAATTCGGTGGAAATGATGGCGCGGCCGGAAACCGCGGCACCGGCAATATTGTTATGATAATCCGGATGATGGCCGCAGGCGACGAATTCTAGCTCCGTGTGCCTCGTCAGATAATCGATGACCCCTGGGCCTTCTTTCAGAAAAACCGTGCGATGGGCCTTGGTTTCCTGCCGCCCGATCAGCCCGTCGAGATAGGCCTCGGCCGCTTCCGCGCTGTCGTCGAAACCGGCGTCGCGGTTAGGTCGGTTTTCCGGAATCCACAGCGTGCCCGCCGAAGTGGCCCCGGTGCCGCCGATCTGCTGTGATTTCTCACAGATCAGCACGTCGAGCCCTTCGAGCGACGCAACCAGCGCCGCCGTCATGCCGGCGGGGCCGGCGCCCGCCACCACGAAATCGACCTCGCGATCCCAGGCTTCCTCCGTCATGGGACCGTTCGCGCTCCTCTTATTTCAACTCCGTCCGCACATCGACCAGTGCGACGCCGCCGCTATCGACCTCGGCGCGGGCGCGGGCGAACGCATCGGCGACCTCGTCCGGGCGGACGATGGGGCCGATGCCGAGCGCGCCGTAGCCCTCGGCGATCTTCGGATAGTCCGGCGACGGGCCGGCCATGCGCTGCCCAATCCAGGCGTTTTCGACCGGCCGGTCGCGCATCTCGGCCAGCGTGATCTGGTGTTCCTCGTCATTGCCGAAAGAATTGTTGTTATGCAACACCAGCATCAGCGGGATTTTATAGTGCACCGCCGTCCATAGCGCGGCGGGCCCCATGGTAAAATCGCCGTCGCCCAGCACGCAAACGGGGAATTTGCCCCGATCGCGAGCCGCCAGCGCCGAACCGACCACGCCCCCCGGACCATAGCCCACGCCGCCGCCGCCATTGTCGCCCATGAAGCGGCCGGCGCCGTCGAACTGCCACATGCCTTCGTACCAGCTCCGCCCGTTGCGCAGCAGCAGCAGATAGTCGCGGTCCTTCACCGCGTTCCACAGCTCCTCGATCAGCCGCGCCGGCGCGATCGGGAACTGATCGTGCAAGCCGGCGAAGACCTCGCGCTGGCGCGCCCGTAGCGTCTCGTGACGCGCCGCGATATCCTTCGAACGCTCGATGGCGTTCTTACGCCAAGCGGGCTCGCCGTCGGCGCGGCGGCGAACCTCGTCGAGAAGCTGTCCGAGGCCGTAGGCCGGTTCGGCCAGAAGCTGGACGTCGTAGGGCGCCTGTGCGCCGCCGATATTCGACCAATGCTCGATGCGGAAATCGTTGAGCGACAGATCGACAACCTTGGGCTGTTTCTTTTCCTCGGCGTCGCCGGCGCCGGCGTCCCAGCCGCCGCGCGCGCGGTCATAGCCGCCCATCAGCGCGGTCACGTCGTGGCAATCGATCGCCAGTACCGCATCGGCGAGGCCGCGAATTTCGTTTTCACCGGTGCCGGCATAGCCGCCGGTAAGATTATGGGGATGGGCGGTCGGCATGCTGACCGAATCGCGATGTTCCTGATAGGCCGCGCCGAGCAGTTCGACCAGTTCCACCAGCGGCGCGGTGACCTCGGCGTTCAAGCCGATACGGCCGCCGAACACGATGGGGAACTCGGCCGCACACAAGATATCCGCCGCCGCCGCGACGCTTTCCGCGGGCGCCGCGATGGGCGCGGCGGGCTGGAAACGCGGCAGTTCTGGATCGGGCAGGCGATATTCGTCGGATGAGACCTTGGCCTCCTGAATGCCGGTGTCGATGGAGACATAGGTCGGTCCGGCCGGCGCGCTCGCCGCGATGCGCTGGGCGCGCAGGAAGGAATCGAGCACCGCCTGAAGGGTCGCCGGCTCATCGGTCCATTTGGCATAGGGGCGCGCGAGCTCCGACTGGCTGTTCGCCGAATGCAGCCAGTCGATATAGCGTCGGTCTTCCGGGTTCATGGGACCCGCGCCACCAATCACCAGCATGGGCTGGCGGTCGGCCCAGGCGTTGTAGAACGACATCAGCGCGTGCTGTATGCCGACCAGGTCGTGCAGCGCGACCAGCCCCACGCGCCCGGTCGCCTTGGCATAGCCCTGCGCCATGGCCACCGCGATTTCCTCGTGGGCGCAAAGGATCAGTTGCGGGCGATGGTTGCGGCCGTAATTGACGAGAGAATCATGTAATCCGCGAAAGCTCGACCCCGGCGTCAGCATCACGTAATCGACCCCCATGCGGGCCATCATGTCGACCATCACGTCGGAGCCGTATTCCGGGTCGAGTCGGTTGGCCGGCAGCTTCACCGGCAGTTCGGATGTGAAATCGGTGTCGTGGGGTGTCTTGTATGATGACATGTCGGTCGATTGTCCTTGTCGGTTATTAGGGTCCAGGGCGGGCTACTGCCGCACTTCCTCGTCCGGCCGGTCGGCGGACTGGAGACGTTGCAGCTCGGTATCCTGATATTGCGGGCGGGCCGGCGTCGGGTTGCCCAGCATCACCTGGAAATAGGCGTCCTCGTCGGAATCGTTGATCACGCCGTGGATGCGCCCAGGCGGATTATAGACCATGTCCCACGGTTTGAGGCGGCGCTCGATAAGCTCGCCGTCGTCGCCCTCCCAGATCACGGTGGGGTTGCCGGTCAGCACGAAGAACACTTCTTCCTCGTCATGGTGATGCATCGGCTGCTTGTTGCCCGCCGGCTGCTGAATGATGGTCAGGGTGAAATGGGCGCCCATCAGCGCCGTGGGATCGGTGTGATCCACATTGCCGCTGGTACCGAGATAGCGGCGCTGAGCACGTGCGAATGCCTCGTCCTGCTGGGTCTCGAATCCGAACACGCGCCAGTTGGGCGTGCGCGAGTCGTATGTCTTTACGTGCCTGTCGAGTTCCTCGGCAAGCGTTGTTGTTTCGGCCATTACAAGCCTCCCGTCCGTTATCCGTTAGGCGACAGTTTGCGGCCTCCGCCCGCTGATGTCGAGCCGCACACCAGACCGGGATCACCAAAAATTAGGCTCAAGAAAATTTTCTCTGACATTGCAGTCGTGATGTAGTCGTCCGTGTGATGTCACGCTTGGACCATGTCCAATCATGAGGCAATTCGCTGTAGGTTGGCCGCATGCCAAAGCTGAAATTGGCTATAAATCGATCCACGAACCGATCGCCGAGCAAGCAGCGCGGTTCGCGGGCTAAACCCAAAGGCGTTTTGCAAACACTTCTGAATGTCTGGGTAAATTTCCGTGCCCCATTATACCGCCGTTGTTGAGTCCGTGAAAATGCGCCGGTCGCGCAAGATTGCCTTGTCGGGAGTCGCGGTTGCGCTTGTCGGATTACGGATGCGATGGCAATGTATTTGTCACTCGGCACGGCTGGAACCTCGGGAAAGAAATGAATCATGGCGACAAGACGCAAGCTCACACTTGAAAAGACGGCGCCCTTCCAGGGACTGCCGGAACTGGTGGCCCTCGACGAAGGGCTGTTCGCGGTCGAAGGGCTGGATGTGGAGTTCGTGGAGCGCGAGCAGAAATCGTTGCAGGCGACGCGAACCGACGTGACGGGCCTGGAAGGTCTCGATCCGTTCTCGAGCCACGGCGCGACGTTCGAGGATGGCGGCGCGGACATGTACAACGCGTGTGAGTGGGGAAACTACGCGCGGGTCACCGCCACTTCCCAGGGCAGCCGTCAACTCGGCAGGCGGGGGATCATGGTCCACGCCGCGATGATGGTTCACCCCGATTCCGATATCTACACGCCGCAGCAACTGGCCGGCCGGCTGGTCGGGCTACCCTATTTCTTCGGCACCCACTATCTGGGAATATTGCTGCTCGAGGGGTTCGTGCCGCGCGACCAGATCCGCACCTGTCAGGCGCCCAACGGTTCGCGCAAGCGTTACGCGTCGCTGATGTCCGGAGAGATCGACGCGACGACGCTGACGGAGCCCTATATCACGGTGGCCGAGAAGGCGGGTTGCCGGGTGATCTGCGCGGCGGCGTATAACGGCACCGAGGTGGCGGCCGACCAGGTCGACGCGGAGACCTATGCGGCGTTCAACCGGGCGGTGAAGAAGGCGGTTGCGCGCATCAACGCCGACAAGCGGAGCTACATGCACTATTTCATCGACTATCACAAAGCCGATCCGGACGTCGCCGCGCTGAGTGTCGACGATTTGCGTGTCAGCCGGCTGCAGGTGCTCGACCCGGCGCCGATCCCTGAAGACGAGATACGCCGGTCGGTGGAATGGATGAAGAGCTGGGACATGATCGCCCAGGACGCGACCGCCGAGCAACTGGTCAGCGCCGAGATCCAAAGGACAGCCCACGAACCGGCGGGCGGCTGATAGCCGGCAACGAGAACGTGGCGTTTCCCGAGGGTTTACGCCAAGCTGACCGGTGCGTGGATGGATAGTAGATCGACGGCATTTCTCGAGGTGATGATCGGGATCGCGGCGGTTGGGATCGTCGCCTTCCTCATTTTTCTATTGGCGAGATACATGCGCGGCGATGCTTTAAGGCCGTGTCCTAACGGATAGTAAGCTCGCGCGAGTTTTGTCCAACCGACCGAAATTTGCGGTCGAAGAGTTCCCGGTTTGCCGATAAAGTTCATTCCAACGTTGAATTTCAACGATAATGACAGGGAGGCCAAGTGTGAACGAGCCGAACGCGGCTCTTCTGAAACTCGCGGGCATTTCCAAACGTTTCGGCGAATTTCAGGCGATCACGGACCTTAACCTCGAAATTCGCGATGGAGAGATATTCACTCTGCTGGGACCGTCGGGCTGCGGCAAGAGCACGACGCTGCGTATGATCGCCGGCCTGGAAAATCCCAGTTCCGGGTCCATTTCGCTGAAGGGAAAGCCGATCGCCGATGCGGGCGCCGGCAAGTTCGCGTCGCCCGAATCACGCAACATGGGAATGGTGTTCCAGAGCTACGCCGTATGGCCCCACATGACGGTGTTCGACAATGTCGCCTTCCCGCTTCGCGTGCGTCGCGGGCGGCGCGCCGAAACGCGTACCCGCGTGATGAAGGCCCTGGAACAGGTCGACCTCGCGGATTGGGCCGAGCAGTATCCGTGGCAATTATCCGGCGGAATGCAGCAGCGTGTCGCGCTGGCGCGCGCCATCGTCTATTCGCCCGACGTGTTGCTGCTGGACGAACCGCTCAGCAATCTCGACGCCAAGCTGCGCGAACAGATGCGAACCGAACTGCGGGCGCTTCAACAAAAGTTGGGAACGAGTTTCGTATTCGTCACCCACGATCAGGCCGAAGCGATGGTCCTGTCGACCCGCATCGCGGTGCTCAATGGCGGCCGCCTGGAACAGCTTGGGACACCGATCGAGATTTATGAAAAACCCGCGACTCCGTTCGTGCGGGATTTTCTCGGCCAGTCCGTATTGTTCGCCGGAACGATACGGGGTGAACGGGGTGCGTTGTGGATCGACCTCGACCTCGGCGCGCGCGTACCCCTGCCCTGTGACGGCGACGGGCTCGCCGACGGCAACAAGGTGACGTTGGCGTGTCGACCGGAAAGCGTGCGCTTGCAACCTGCCGGTGGCGAGGGCGACCACGACATTCCGGCGGTGATCCAGGAAACGACTTATGCCGGCGATCGCACGGAATACGCCATCCGCGCCGGCGTCACGCTGTTGTCGTTGCATTGTTACGATGAACAGCGCTTTGATGCCGGCGCCGAGGTGCGGATCACCTTCGGTAACCGGGGAATTACGGTCTGGCGCGATGGCGGCTAGCTTCCAGACCCGGAACCTGGGCCGCGCCGGTGGTGGGCTTTTCCAACGGCGGCACGTCCTCGCTGTTGTCCTGATATTGGTGTTGGCGCTGTTTACCGTGGTCCCGGTTCTGTTTCTGGTCGTCTCGAGCTTCAACATTTCCGACCCGGGTCAAGCCACCGCCTTCGGTTTCGACAACTGGATCGAAGCGTTCGACGATTCGCGCATCCTCAACGCGATCTGGACCACCTTCGGTCTTGTCGGCGCGCGGCTCTCGATCGGGGTCTGCGCCGGCATCCTGTTTGCCTGGTTGATCGCGCGGACCGACATGCCGGGGGGAACCAGTTTCGAATTTCTGTTCTGGATCGCCTTTTTCACCCCCGCCCTGCCGCTCACGGTCGGATGGATCCTGCTGCTTGATCCCGAGACCGGGCTGATCAACGCGGTGCTCGGGACCAATTTCGACATCTTTACCTTTTGGGGCATCGTCTGGGTGCATTTGACAGCGACGACGATCCCGGTCGCGGTGATCCTGTTCACGCCGGCGTTCCAGCAGATGAGCGCGGTAATGGAGGAATCGGCCCGCATGTGCGGAGCGACCGCGCTGGGCACGCTGCGCCGCATCACCGTGCCGCTGCTGATCCCGGCCATTCTGCCGGCCACCGCGATCATGCTGATCCGCAGCCTGGAAGCCTTCGAGATCGAACTGTTGCTGGGCTCGCCGGTCGGAATCTTCGTCTATTCGACCCGCATTTACGACCTGATCGACGAAGTGCCGGCGGAATACGGCATGGCGACGGCGCTGGGGACCATGTTCCTGTTTGTGGTGTTCGTGATGGCGGCGCTTTATGCCCTATGCGTGCGCGGGCGACGATTCACCACGGTCACCGGACAGGGGTTCTCGACCGAACGGATCAAGCTCGGCCGTTGGCGCTGGCCGGCCTTCGCGCTCTGCGCGCTTTACCTGTCGCTCAGCTTCGGGCTCGGCATGGTGTTTCTGTTCCTGAGCTCGTTCATGCGGCGCTTCGGATTTTTCGACATCGCCAATCCTTTTACACTCGAGCACTGGATCGGGCTGCTCGAGGATCCGATCCTTCTGTCGTCGCTGTGGAACAGCCTGTTGTTGGGCGCGGCGACGGCGGTGCTCGGCGTTATCCTGTTTTCGCTGGTCGCCTACGTGGTCGTGCGCAGCCGGCTCGCGGGCAAAGGCGTCATCGACATCCTGGCATGGCTTCCCTGGGCGATTCCCGGCGTGCTGATGGGCCTCGCGCTGGTCTGGCTCTATCTCGAAACGCCTCTGCGCGTGCTGTTCTACGGCACCATCGCCGGCCTCGTGGTGGCGATGCTGATCAAGGAACTGCCGGTGGGCGTACAGCTTCTGAAGGCGGGCTTTCTCAGGCTCGGAAACGAGCTGGAGGAAGCGGCGCGAGTCTGCGGCGCGTCGTGGTCGCTGACCTATTGGAAGATCATGCTGCCGCTGGTCGCGCCGGTTCTCGCCACCGTGGCGGTGCTGTCCTTTCAGGGGGCCGTACGCGACATTGCGAGTGTGGTTTTCCTGTACGACAACGATTCGCGACCGCTGTCGATCCTTATGCTGGAATTCAGCTTCGCGGGCGAGATGGAGCGCGGCGCCGCCGCCGGCCTTTTGCTGGTGGTCATGATTACGATTATGGCGGTACTCGCCCGCTGGCTCGGCAATCGTTCCGGGACGTCGAGTTGAGATTGCCACCTTTACGGGAGAATGAGACAATTCGGTTCAAACCAGAGCGAATAACGATCTGGATGATCAAGGGAGGTTGGTATGCGTTTGATGAAATTGACCGGCATTGCGTCGGGACTGATGGCGGCGATCATCGCCGCGCCGGCATTCGCCGATTTTCAAACCGATTGGAAAGACCTGATCGCGGCGGCCCAGAAGGAGGGCAAGCTGGTGATCGCGGCGGTTCCCGGCAGCGGCATGCGCAAGGGAATGCCGGCAATCTTCAAGAAAAAATTCGGTGTCGATCTGCAGGTCATCGTCACGCCGTCCCGCCAGACCGTCCAGCGCGCCATACGTGAGGCGTCTGCCGGCGCGCCGACCATGGACGTATTCAGCACCGGCCAATCGACCCTGATACGCGTGCTCTATCCGAAGAAACTGCTGGCGCCGATCAAGCCGCTGCTGATCCACCCCGATGTAATCGACAACAAAGGCGCCTGGATGAAGGGCGAGCCGTGGTTCCTCGACGACAAGCGCGCCTACATGTTCCGTGCGGTCGATCTTGTGATTCCCATGGCGTTCGTGAACGCCAAATTTGTCGATCCCAAAGGGTTCGGGAACACCAAGGATTTCCTCGATCCAAAATACAAGGGCAAGATCGTGGTCTACGACCCGACCCGGCCGGGCCCGGGCTCCAACGCGATCTCGTATTACATGAAATTTCTCGGCGAGAAATACGTGATCGATCTGATCAAGGGCCAGAATGCCAAACTGACCCGCAACCGCCGCCAGCTTGTCGACTGGCTGGCCCAGGGCCGTTATCCCATCGCCTTCGCCGCATCGATCAACGAGATCGGGCGCCTGCGGCGCGAGGGTTTCAAGATCGCCGCCGTCCAGCCCACCAATATCATTTCCTACGATGCGCCGGGTTCCGGCGTGCTGGCCCTGTTCAGCAATGCGCCGCATCCCAAGGCGGCGCAGCTGTTCCTCAACTGGATCATGACTAAAGAAGGCATGCAGCTGTATCAGGATTTGGAAGGCATGCCGGTGACGCGCACCGACGTGAACCGATCCACATTGATGGTACCGGAAACCATCCCGCAGCCCGGGGTGAAATATTTCGATACGGCCGATTACACCTATGTGACGCGCGAATCGAAAAAGCTGTTCGGTAAGCTCAAGCGCCTGCTGAAACGCTGATTAGTCTTTGAAACCGTAGGGCGGGTCTTGTACCCGCCCTACACGGGAACCGAGATAATATTGCTGGGGCCTTGGCCGACCGAAATCCGATTGATGACCCGGTGCGCCGACGTGTCGAGCACCGATACGCTGCCGGCGCCGTGGTTCACCGCGTAAAGCCTGTCGCCATCGGGGCTGAACGCCATGCCCTGATGCCACCCGCTGGCCTCGACCGGGACACGGGTTAGAACCTCCATCGACGCGCTGTCGATCACACCGACCTCCTCGCCCTTGGTATCGTTGACGAAGACGCGGGTGCCATCCAGGCTGACCACAATGCGTTCGGGGCTGTCGCCGACCTCCACGCTAGCCTGAACATTCAACCCGTCGAGTGCGATGGCGGATACCGCGCCCGTCTTGTGGGTGACGTATGCCCTGGTCCGGTCCGGCGCGATACGGATGTAATTGGGGCGCGGGGGCGTTTTTATTTCCGTGACGATCTCACCTTCGGCGGCGTCGATAACCGAGATCACCTCGGCGCCGTTATTGCACACCAATACATGCTGGTCGTCGGGGGTAACCATGATGCCGTGCGGCCCCTTGACCACGGGAATGGTGGCGAGCGCCTCGTGACGGTCGGCATCGACCATAGTCACGGTGGCGTCGATGATGTTGGTGGCGAAGGCGCGCGTGCCGTCGGACGTAAAGGCGATCTTGTGATGGCCCTTCCCCGCCTGGATGGTGGCAGTCGCGGCCCGTGACGCCGCGTCTATGGTGGTGAGACTGCCCGAGCCGTCATTGGCGACCCAGATTTCATCGCCCAACGGATGAACATAGATGTGACTGGGACCGCCGCCGACTTTTGTACAACTCACGATGCGCCCCTGTTCGAGATCGACAATCGCCACCTCGTCCGCGCCGGCGAGTGTGACGAACAATTGTCCATGGCCCGGCGCATAGACCATATCGCGCGGATCCTCGCCAACCGAAATCGTCCCGATCACCTCGTCACGCGCCGGGTCGATGATCGAAACATCGCCGGAGCCCGTATTCAGAACCAGAATTCGCGCGTCCGCCATGTCGATCACCTTCACCCCGCCGCCGAGCGCACGGCGGTGCTGGGGCCGTCATGCTGGTTGACCAGGAAAACCTCGCCGCGTTTCAGGAAATCGCCGACCAGCGCCGCGAACCGCTCCGGCTGGTCGACTTCGATATTATGGGCGGCATCGTAGACGTAGACCAGGAAAGCGCGCTCCATTCGTTCCTTGATAAGCTGCACGCTTTCGGGCGTCATCCGTCCGTCCCGAGTCCCCAGCATCACCAGCGTCAACGCCTCGATCTCGCCGAGCCGCGCGACCAGTTCGTCGTCGCGCACCGTGGCGCCGTGATAGTGATGCAGCATCTCGCGGTTGCGCTCCAGCGTCGCTTCCGACTTGGTTTCCGGCGGGCGGCGTTCGGGATAGGCATACATCTGGCGCAGCCGCTGTTCGGGATCGCCGCTCGGCGGTGGTGTGCCTTCGGGACGGAACCCGGCGGGACATTGGAGGACCAGCTGCCCCACCTTGTCCGGGTGTTCGAGCGCCAGCCACGGCACGACCCAGCCGCCGAAGGATTGGCCCATCACGTCGCATTGCTCACCGACCACCTCGTCGATGAACTCGGCGCCGAGATGGGCGATGCCTTTCATGTCCGTGACGGAATCGATAAGCGCGGTATCGTCGAAACCCGGGATTACCGGCACATAGATCCGATAGCCGGCGGCCAGAAGCTCGAGGCCCCTGGTCACCCGCATGCCACCCGCCGAGTGGAAATAAAGCACCGGCGGACCATCGCCGCCGACGGCGTAGGAAACCTCGCCACCCGGCAGTTGCACGGTTTTGTTCTCGAATATCATGATCGCCTCCTCAGACCGCGCGCACGGCCGGAAACACGATATCGCGCAGATAATGCATGGTCTTCAGAACCTTATCATGCGGTGTGTTGCCGATCTTGATGGTCAGATTCATACGTCCGTGACCGAGGTTTTTCTTCAGATTCTTGATCTGATCGATGACCATGTCGGGCGTGCCACACAGCACAAGCCCTTCCTCGATACGTTGTTCGATCGACACCCGGCGCAGCGCCTTGGCGGTGCCCACCAGACGCGAGGTCGGATCGGCCTCTTCCTGATAATAACGGGTCTTTTGCAGCACCAGACGTTGCGCGGTCCGGATGCCGCCGCCCAGCACGTCGAAGAAATAGGCCTGGCTGTCGGTCAGCGTGTCGATCGCGTCATCGACAGAATCGTCGATACAGCAGTTCATCCCGACGATGATGTGCTCGTCCTCGGGTTCCCAGCCGAATCCACGCGCGGATTCGCGATAGGCGTCTATGCTTTTGCGTGTGTCTTCCATGCTTGTGAGCCGCAGAAAGCCGGCGATTGCCTTGAATTCGGCGGCAAGCTTGGCCGATTCAACCGAGCTTGCCGACATCAAAAGCTGTGGGTGGGGCTGCTGAACGGGGCGCGGCCAGATCGAGATCGCGCGGAATTGGTAGAACTCGCCTTCCCAGCCGAACGGTTCGGGTTCGGTCCAGCATTTGAGGATAAGCTCGCAGGCCTCGCGCATGCGGGCGAATGAATCGTCCGGCGGTATGTTATAGGCGACATATTCGTGCGGAATGCCGCGCATGAAGCCGGCGATCAGCCGGCCGCCCGACTGCACGTCGAGCATGGCGTATTCCTCGGCGATGCGGATCGGGTTGGTCAGCGGCACGATATTGCCGGATTGAAGAATGCCGGCGGTCTTGGTGCGCTCGATCACCGCCGCGCCGACCAGGTTGGGATTGGGCATCAGCCCGTAGGGGCTCATGTGATGCTCGTTGCAGCCGATCCAGTCGAAGCCGACCTCCTCGGCGAAGACCTTGTTGTCGATATATTCCCGGTACAGCTCCACCCCTTTCTTGGGATCGAACTGCTTGTTGGCGACCGGCCAATCCTGATCCGGATCATCGACAAATGTGTAGGGCATATGGTGGGTGTATGAAAACTTCACGCGTCATCTCTCCTTATTATTGGGCCGCCGGAATTATTCCGCGGCCTCGCCCGGATTGACCAGGAACGCCTCGCCCCGCGTCAGGAAGTCCTCGACCAGACCGGTAACGAATTCGGGCTGATCGACCTCGATGGCGTGCGCCGCGTCGTAGACGTAAATCAGGAACGCGTGCGGAATGCTCCGTTTCAGAAGGTGCATGCTCTCGACGGGGATCGCGCCATCCTTGGTGCCGTAGAGGATAAGGGTCAGCGCCTCGATCTCGCCGAGCCGTTTGGCGAGCGGCTCATCGAACGGCATCCCGCCGTGATAGTAGCCGAGCATTTCGAGGTTCCGGGCCTGGATTTCCACCGGTTTGGTTTCGGGCGGCAGCTTTTCCGGATGGGCGAACAGCGCGCGCTGGAGCGCTTCGGGGCTATCCGGCAGGCCGCCCACGCCGCCCTCGCGGAACCCGGCCGGGCACTCGAGCACCAGCTGGCCGACCTTATCGGGCATCAACACCGTGAACCAGCTCGCTAGCCAGCCGCCGAAGGAATGACCCATCACGTCGCAGCGCTCACCAATAACCTTGTCGGCGAATTCGCCCCACAACCGGGCGAGATCTTCCATGGAGGCGACACTCTCAAAGGTGTCGGCGCCGTCGAAGCCTGGCGAAATAGGAGCATAGACACGGAATTTGCCGGCCAGGTCCTGGAGCGTATTGGTCATGCGCAACCCGCCCGCGGGATGCAAATAGAGCAGCGAGGGGCCCTCACCGGCGACATGATAGGTCACGGTTCCCGCCGAAAGCTCCACGGTTTTTTCGTCATAATTCATCTTGTTATTCTCCTCCCCGCCGATCGCGGAATTGACGTTACAGCCCACTCACAGCGGGCGCCACGTGCTTGCCCCACATCGCCATGCTGCCGCGCACCGCATCGTCGGGGATGTTGCCGATTTTCATGTTTATGTTCATGACGCCGAAGCCGAGTTCGTCGTTCAGGTTCTTGATTTGCTCAATGACCATATCCGGCGTGCCGCACAGCACCATGTGGTTCTCGATACGCTCTTCGATCGTGGTCTGGCGCAGCGTCGACAGGCGGGTGGCCAGCCGCTTGCGGTTCTCTTCATCCTCGTAGTAACGCGTTCCCTGGACCACCAGGCGCTGGGCGGTGCGCGGTCCGCCGAACAGCACGTGGTAGAAATATTCCAGCCCGTCGCCTAGATGTTTCTTGGCGACTTCCGCGTCCTCGTGAACGAAGGTATGCGCGCCGACAAGGATGTCGTCGATGGCCGGCTCCCAGCCATATTCGCGCGCGGTTTCCTTGTAGATTTCGATGCATTTCCGCGCCATGTCGAGATCGGTCAGCATCACCATGCCCATCTTGGCGCGGTGTTTCGCCGCGAACCTGGCCGATTCCGGGCTGGAGGCCGACATCAGGATCGGTGGGTGCGGCTGCTGGATCGGCCGCGGCCAGATGGAGACCGCCCGATACTTGTAATACTTCCCCTCCCAACCGAACGGCTCGGGTTCGGTCCACGCCTTGACGATAAGTTCGGCCGCCTCGTCGAGGCGCTCCCAGGATTCATTGGGCGGGATGTTATAGGCGACATATTCGTGCGGGATGCCGCGCATGAAGCCGGCGATCAGACGCCCACCGGACATCACATCCAGCATCGCGTATTCCTCGGCGACCCGCAGCGGATTCAGCAGCGGCACCAGGTTTCCCAGCATTGCGATGCGCGCGGTCTTGGTCTTCTGGATCAGCACGGAGCCGACTAGGTTGCAGTTGGACATCAGCCCGTAAGGGCTGAAATGGTGTTCGTTGCAGCCGATCCAGTCGAAGCCGCACTCCTCGGCATACGCCATGGTGTCCATATAGGTTTCGTAGAGACCGGTGGCGCGCTCGGGCACGAACTGGTTATTGGGAACCGGCCAGTCCTTGTCGGTTTCCTCCACGTCGGTCCACGGCATCAGGTGGAAATAGTTGAACTTCACGCCCCGTCTCCCTTTCAGCTTATTGCCTCGGCAAGCGGCGCCCTGAAGCGTCGCAGCCGAAGAGAATTGGTTACCACGAACACGCTCGACATGCTCATGGCCGCCGCCGCCAGCATGGGGTTGAGCAGCACGCCGAACAACGGATAAAGCGCGCCGGCGGCCACCGGGATCAGCGCCACGTTATAGGCGTAGGCCCAGAAGAAATTGAGGCGGATGGTCCGCAGCGTGCGACCCGCCAGCGCAGTGGCGTCGACGATGCCGCGCAGATCGCCCGACATCAGCACCACGTCGCCGGCCTCGATGGCGATATCGGTGCCGGTGCCGATGGCGATGCCGACATCGGCCTGGGCCAGGGCCGGCGCATCGTTGATGCCGTCGCCAACGAAAAGCACCTTGCCGCCGACCGCCTGGAGCTGCTTCACCTCGTCCGCCTTGTCGCCAGGCAGCACTTCGGCCAGCACCCGGTCGATGCCGGTCTGGGCCGCGATGGCTTCCGCGGTGCGCAGGTTGTCGCCGGTCATCATAGCGACCGTGATGCCGAGAGATTTCAGTGCGGCGACGGCCTCGGCGCTGCCGTCCTTCAGCGGGTCCGCGACGCCGATCACCGCCGCGAGCACGCCGTCGACCGCCGCATAGAGCGGCGTCTTTGCGTCCCCGGCGAGGCCGATGGCCAGCGTCTCGGCGCCGTTGAGCGCGATATCGAGCCTGTTCATGTATCGGTCGGCGCCGATCTGGACTTTGTGGCCGTCGACCGTGGCTTCGATGCCGAACCCGGTCTCGGAACTGAAATCCATTGCCTCGGGAAGGGTCAAGCCGCGTGACTTCGCGGCCCGCACGATGGCCTCGGCGACGGGATGCTCGCTTTTCGATTCGGCCGCCGCGACCAGGGCGAGGACATCATCGGAAGCCGTCGCGGCGCCGTCGCCCTCCAGAAAATCCGTCAACTCGGGACGGCCCCGGGTCAGCGTCCCGGTCTTGTCGAGCACCGCGGTATCTATCTTGGCCAGGGTCTCCAGTGCGGCGCCGTTGCGGATCAGCACGCCCAACTCGGCGCCCTTGCCGGTACCCACCATGATCGCGGTCGGCGTCGCCAGCCCCATGGCGCAGGGGCACGCGATCAGCAGTACCGACACCCCGGTCACGAACGCGAAACTCAGCGCCGGTTCGGGACCCAGAACCAGCCAGCCAATGAAGGTGAGAACCGCGATCCCCAGCGCGACGGGCACGAACACGGCCGCGATCTTGTCGGCGAGCTGTTGAATGGGCGGTTTGGCGCTTTGCGCTTCCTCGACCATGCGGATGATCTGGGCCAGCAACGTATCGCCGCCGACGCGGGTCGCGGTGATGTTCAGCGCGCCGGTGCCGTTGACCGTGCCGCCGACGACTTCCGCGCCCCGGGCCTTTTCGACCGGGACGGGCTCGCCGGTGATCATGGATTCATCGACGAAACTCGATCCCTCCACGACGCTGCCGTCGACCGGAAGCCGTTCGCCCGGGCGCACGAACACCGTATCTCCGAGGACGACCTCTTCGATCGGCACCTCGATCTCGACGCCGTCGCGCAATACGCGCGCGGTTTTCGCCTGGAGGTGCATCAACTTGCGGATCGCTTCCGAGGTGCGGCCCCGCGCCAGCGCTTCGAGGTAGCGGCCCAGCAATATCAAGGTGACGATCACGCCCGCCGCCTCGAAATAGGCCGTCGCGGTGCCGGCGGGGAACATGGACGGCGCCAGCAACGCCAGCACGGAATAGAAATAGGCCGCGCTCGCGCCCAGCATCACCAGGCTGTTCATGCCCGGGCTTATGTGACGAAGCTCAGCCCAGCCGTGCACGAAAAACCGCCGCCCGGCATAGAACAGCACCGGCGTCGCCAGCA
Organism: uncultured Rhodospirillaceae bacterium; assembly: GCA_964587515.1. Lineage (GTDB taxonomy): Bacteria > Pseudomonadota > Alphaproteobacteria > MPNO01 > MPNO01 > CAZPMO01. The sequence continues at coordinate 36,197 of CAZPMO010000013.1, forward strand.
CCCATTCGACCGCCATCCAGCCCTGTTCGCCCAACACGCCCAGCATGGTTGCGCCCACGCCCGGCGCCATGCGGCCCATGGCCACGAGCACCAGGGGCGCGGTAAACGCGGCGGCAAGCAGAACGCTGCGCCTGAGACCCGCGATCTCGGCCTCGCGCGCCGTGCGCTCGCGATCCTCCATCGCCTCGCCTTTTTCCAGGCGTGGCTCATAGCCCGCCTTGGTGATGGCGTCGGCGATTTGCCGAGAGGTGACGATCTCGGGCAGAAAATCTATCGTCGCGCGCTCGGTGGCCAGGTTGACGTTGGCGTTCGTGACGCCGGGCAGCTTTTTGACCACGCGCTCGACCCGCCCGACGCAGTTCGCACACGTCATGCCACCGACGCCCAATTCGAGATGTTCCGATACCGCGTGATAGCCCGCCTGTTCGATTTTCTCGAAAAGATCGACGACCTCGGGGCCGTCGGATTCGAGGACGACATTTGCCTTTTCCGTCGCCAGATTGACATTTGCCTCGACCACGCCGGGCACGCGCTTGAGCACGCGCTCGACCCGGCTTGAGCAATTGGCGCAAGTCATTCCTTCAACGCGAAACGCAAACTGTTCCGTCATGGCAAATATTTCCCGTTCCAGCCGCTCAGCGATATTTGAGCACTTCCATCAGTTCCTCGACGATCGCGCCCGTATCGCCACGCTCGGCGGCGGTGACCACATGGTCCTGCAAATGACTGCGCAGGACCAGATCGCCCACCTTGTCGAGCGCGCCGTTAACCGCCTTGACCTGTTTCAGGATATCGACGCAGTAGATCGAATCATCTTCGAGCATGCGGAGCAACCCTTCGACATGACCCCGAATAGACAGCAATCGCTGGCGGGCGTCTTCCCGGGTGCCGGTCGCGAGGCGGAGACCCTGGTGACCGACCTCGTTCACTGGGCGACCTCCACCTCATAGCCCTCCTCGCGCACCGCGGCGAGCAGCGCCTCGGTCTCCGCCGCGCCCTCGACAACGGCTTCGTTGCGTTCGCGGCTGACATCGACCACTTTTTCGACACCGGAAACGTCCGACAGCGCGTTGGTAACCGCCCGCTCGCAATGCTCACACGTCATGCCGGTAACTTTAAGTTTGATCATCTTCGACCTCATCCATTTGAGCGTTCAAACTACCCCACCCCACGGGGGGTGGGTATTCTCTAAAATGGTCTTTTTCGCGCGCGGCGTCAAGTCGCTCTTCGACACCCGATATCCAGCGGAGTTGCCCGCGAATTTACGATGTGAGAGGGTTTGCCTCCGAAAACCACCAGACGGCGCCCGTGATCTCGGCGTCCAACAAGATAAACGGCTGGGAGAAACAGGGGGCGCATGCTTGAGATAAGCCGTCTTTCCAAGACATTCCAATTCCGCGATTCGCCGGTCCGCGCCCTCGATGGCGTCGACCTGAACATCGAGAAGGGTGAGTTTTTCGTCCTGCTCGGCCCAAGCGGCTGCGGCAAGACCACCATGCTGCGCTCCATCGCCGGGCTGGAAAGGCCGGACAGCGGCGCCATCGTGATCGACGGTGAAAGCGTGTTCTCCGACGAGGGGCGCAATTTCGTACCGCCGGAACACCGTCCCATCGGCATGGTCTTCCAGTCCTATGCCGTATGGCCGCATATGGACGTTTTCGAGAACGTCGCGTTTCCCCTGCGCAAGGGCGTGCGGCGGTTGCGCGGCGAAGACCTCGAATCACGCACCATGGAGGTGCTTGACCTTCTCGGACTCGCCGAGATGGCCGACCGTCCGGTCACGACGCTCTCCGGCGGTCAACAGCAGCGGGTGGCGCTCGCCCGGGCGCTGGCATTGCGCCCCAAGGTTCTGCTCATGGACGAGCCGCTGAGCAACCTCGACTTCAAGCTTCAGGTCCGTTTGCGGGCGCAGTTGAAGGAATTGATGCATCGCCTTGAGCTGACCACCGTTTACGTCACCCACAATCAGGCCGAGGCGATGGAGACCGGCGACCGAATCGCGGTGATGGATCACGGTCGGATCGTTCAGCTCGGTGGCCCGCGCGAGATATATCAGCGTCCCACCGACGAGTTTGTCGCGCGGTTCATCGGCGAGATGAGCCTGGTGCCGGCCAACCTGATCGAGACAAGCAACGGTTTCGCGATGCTCGACAGCGCAATCGGCCGGCTCCGGGCCGCCGCGCCCGATACCACGCGGCTGGCGCCGGGATCGCCCTGCCTGCTGGGTATCCGTCCCGAGGACCTGCGCCTTGTCGCGAAGGACGACGATGCGCCGGAGAACGCGGTTCGCGGGACCATCGCGTCCCGCCAGTTCGTCGGCGAGGCTATGGTCTATACGGTGCGCATCGGCGATGTCCCGGTCCGCGCCAAGCTGCATCACAGTGTCGAGCTCGCCGACGGCGACGAAGTCGTGCTGCATCTGCCGCCCGAACGCTGTGCCGCGGTCGCGCCGTCGCGCGGCGGCGGAGAGGCCTATGGCGGAGAAGAAGGGCTGACGCAGGGAGGAACTCCGGATGCGCCGTAGCATTGGCGGCATCGCCTGGGTCTACGGCGTCGCCTTCGTCGGACTTGCCTTCATCGTGATATCGCTGCTGGGCAATATCGTCGGCAGTTTCTCGATCGAGGGTGATATCGGGACATTCACGCTGACGAACTATATCGAGCTGCTCGAAGACGAAGAACTCGGCCCGGTGACCCTTCGCACGTTTGCGCTCGGCATCGGCAGCGTCGCGGTCATGATGTTTTTCTCCTTTCCCTTCGCCTGGCTGATCACCCGCACCGACTTTCCCTGGAAGGGCGCGCTGTTCACGCTGTTGACCGCCAAGCTCGCCATTCCCGGCTTTATCACCGCGATGGCCTATATCTGGCTGTTCAACCCGTCATCGGGGATCGTCAACAAGATGTTCGGCGCCACCGTCATCGGGGCGGAGCCGATCTTCAATGTCTATCAATTGTCGTGGATCTGTTTCCTTCAGGGCATCGTGCTCACGCCGGCCTGTGTGTTCATGATGCTGCCGGCGTTCCGCAACATGGACGCCTCCCTGGAGGAAGCCGCGTGGGTCAGCGGCGTAACGCGCGTACAAACGATCCGACGCGTGGTATTGCCGCTTCTGGCGCCGGGGGTGCTGGCGGCGGCGCTGTTTTTCTTCGTCATCTCGATCGAGATTTTCGACATCGTCGGGCTGGTCGGCATGCCGGGCGACATCGAAGTGTTGGTGATCTGGATTTTCGACGCCATGCACCCGGTGATGGGAATTCCCAATTTCGGCCTGGCCGGCGCCATCGGCATGCTGTTGTTCGCGGTGTGCGGGATCGCGATCGTGTTTTACATCCGCCTGCTGCGTCAGGCGAACCGATACGCGGTGGTCGGCGGCAAGGCGCGTCAGTTCTCGCCGCAACCGCTCGGCCGATGGCGCTGGGTCGCGGCGGCCTTCGTCGGACTGTGGGTGCTGGCCGCGGTCGGCATACCGGTGATCACGCTGATCTGGGTAGCGCTGGTCCCCTATCTGCAGCCGTTCTCGATGGCGGCGCTCGGGTCCATTTCACTGATAGGCTTCGACGATGCGCTGGGCTACATCGGCGGGCCGCTGCGCAACACCATGATCATCATGGCGGGGGCGATAATCATCGCGATCATGCTCGCCGTCAGCCTTTCCTGGGTGGTGACCCGCAGCCGCGGCAAGGTCGCGCATTGGGCCGACGCGCTGGTGTTCCTCGCGCCCGCGGTGCCCACCATGGTGGCCGCCGTGGCATTCCAGTTCATGGGCATCAGCATATACAGCTGGGTGCCGCTTTATGGAACGATATGGCTTATCGCCATCGCCATGGGAACCCGAATGCTGGCCTATTGCACGCGGACCATGAACGCCGCCTCGCTGCAGATCCATTTCGAGCTCGACGAGGTCGCCCGCGCCTCTGGCGTCTCGCAGATCGTCTCGTTCCGCTGGATCTTCATTCCGATCATGGCGCCCGCGATTTTTTATTCCGCGCTGATGGTCGGCATGCTGGCGGCGCGCGACCTTACCGTGCCCCTGATCATGAACACCGGCAAATCGCCGACCATATCGACCCTGATTTTCGATCTGCAGAGCAACGGCGAACAGAACGCGGCCGGGGCGATCTCCATCTACATGATCGTTCTTCTGGCGCTGCTGGCGATCGCCGCGCACAAGATGACCGGGATGAGCGAGCTTGGTGTTGGGACGGGTCAACGAAGATCACGTCGTCGCCAGCGCTCGCGGCGCGGTGATACGATTCCCAGTCCCGCCGAATGACGGACGATAGAGTGATAATGGGGGGACTGGCGCGACTCGCCGGGCCATCGTACCATTTAGCGAATACGGAACCACAACAGGCCAAAAGCCGATCAAGGGAGGAAACCATGTCACGATCCGCACTCGCGCGTATCACCGTTGCCACGTTTGTCACCGGCGCCATTCTGCTGGGGCAGGCATCCGCCGCCAGCCTGCCGGCAAGCGTCAAAGCGCTGATCGCCGGCGCCAAGAAGGAGGGCGAGCTCAATGTGTACGGCCGTACGCTGAAGCCGACCGCCATCCGCGACTTCAACAAGCGCATCAACGCGTTTTACGGCATCGACGTGAAGCTCAACATGGCCGGCGGCTTCCACACCGCGAAGGCGGCGGAAATTCAGCTCGCGGTCAAAAAAGGGGCGCCCACCGGAATCGACGTGTTCTGGACGTCCTATGCGACGGCGTTCCGCCTGGAACGAGCCAAGGCGATGACCAAGTTCGACTGGTCGACGCTGGGCATCGCACCGGCGCTGAAAGCGAGCGAATTCGGCGTGAAATCGCACGATGTCAGCCTTTGCTTCGTCTCCTACAACACCAATCTGGTGAAGGATTCCGAAGCGCCGAAATCATGGGAAGACCTGCTTGATCCCAAATGGCGCGGTCGCATCGCCATGCCGCGCTCGCCGGCAAGCTGGATTTACGTCACCGTTGCGCTGGGCGAGGAAAGGACCGCGAAGCTTCTGGACGGGCTGATGAACAAGCAGCAGGTCAAGCGGCTCGCCAAGTTCTCCGATGTCCGCACCCGCGTCGCCAACGGTGAATTCGCGGTCGGCATCGGCACCGACGCCTTTACCCTGGTCCGAAAGGGCGCGCCCATCAAGATGGCCAAGATGAACCCGATGGGTCTGTCCAACTGGGCCTTCTACATGATGAAGGACGTCGAGCACCCCAACCTCGCCAAGCTCTGGGGCTACTGGATCACCACCCCGGACGGGCAGAAGGCACTGTCGGAAGTCGACGGCACTGGTTTCACCACCAGCGCCGGCGCGCCGATCTCGGATTTGGCGAAAGGCGTGAAGATCGGTTGGCTCACCCGCGAATACATGAAGAAGAACGGGCGTCGCCTGATCAAGAAATACGCCAAGATGATGAAAATTCGCTAGCCGGGAACCGCTCCGGACGATTACCGCGCACGTCGTGGCGATCGTCCGGACACCAATCTTACCAATTTAATACCCAGGGCGCGGGATGAAATTCTCCTATACCCACCACATGCCCTATACGGCGGTCGACGTCCCGGGTCAGGATTGGCCCGTGGCCAACAAGCAGTTCGACCCCCAGCGCGGCGTCGAGCTGTACCGCGAATATATCGACAGCAAGGTCCAGGCCGAAGATGTCGGCTTCGACTGGATCGGCTGCAACGAACATCATATGAGCCCCTATGGGTTGATGCCGAACCCGAACCTGATCGCCGCCGCGGTGATAGAGCGCACCCAACGGGCCGGCATATTGCAGTCGGGAAACATCATCCCGCTGACCAACCCGATCCGCATCGCCGAGGAATACGCCATGCTCGACGTACAGTCGGGCGGACGGTTGATCGCCGGTTTCATGCGCGGCATCCCGCACGAATATGTCGCCTATAACGTGGCGCCGGACTAATCATACGCCCGTATGCGCGAGGCCTGCCGGTTGATCGTCAAGGCGTGGACCGAGCCGGAACCGTTCGGCTGGGAGGGAGAGTTCTATCGGTTCCGCGCGGTTTCAATCTGGCCCCGCCCGGTGCAGCAGCCGCACCCGCCATTGTTGATGTCCGGCACCAGCCGGGAATCGGCAACGCTGGCGGCGGAACTTGGCGCCACCATGGGGGTGCTGCGCCTCACCGATTTCGGCGAGGCGCGCGCGATGATGGATGTTTACCGCGGCGTCGCGCGGGACAATGGCTGGGAACCGGAGGCGGACAACTTCATGGTCGGCATGGGGTGCTGTATCGCCGACACCAAAGAAGAAGCGATCGAGACCATGAAGAGCGGTCAAAAATTCTTCTTCGAAGTGCTCGGCGGCGGCATCCGGACGGCGCAGCGCCTGGTTATCCAGAAGACCCGTTATTTCGAGCACGAAGAATCGAAGGCGAAATTCCCGGGCCTTCCCGGCAGGGTAAAGCAGGTTCCGATCGAGGAACGCATCGAGAAGGGCCTGCTGCTTTGCGGTACGCCCGACATGGTGATCGATCAGATCAAGAACCTGAAAAAGGAACTCGGCAACGGCCGCATGAACCTCAATATCAAGATCGGCAATACACCGCAGGAATCGGTGTTGACGACCATGCGCCACCTGAAGGAAACCGTGTTCCCGGCAGTACGGGACGACTAGGGCGCTACCCGACCAAGCAATTATCGGTCTTCGAACAGCGCAAGAATGGCGGCCGCGGCGGCGAACAGTTCCGCGTCCTGATTAATGAACCCGAGAAGCTGCAAGCCGAGGGGCATGCCATCTTCCGCGGTCAGCACGGGCAATGATATCGCGGGCACGCCAAGCAGCGATCCCGGCACCACGAAGCTGGGATCGCCGGTCCACCCGAGTCCCTTGGGCGCCGCCCCGGGCGCGGTGAGCGAGACGCACAAATCAAAGCCTTCCGCGAGACCGGCGTAAAGCGCCCGGATGCGTTCACGCTCTGCGAGAAGGCCGTGATATTCATCCTGGGTCATCTTTTCGGCCATCGCCAGCCGGTTCAGCGCGGTTTCGCTGAGGCCCGCCCGGTCCATGTCCCGCGCATAGGTGTTCAGCGGCCAATGGCCTTCCCACGCATTGATGGTCATGGAAAGCTGCATGGCGTTGGCGATCGCTCCATCAACCTCGGCCACGGTGGCGTCGGACGTTTTATCGGCGACCTCGATGCCGCCCGACGCCAGATTCTCACGCGCCGCCGTCAAAGCCTGTTTCGCCGCGTCGGAGGCCTTTTCCCAGCCCGCCGTCTCAAGCAACGCGATCCGGCGCGGCTTTTTCGCGGCCGGCGCGTCAAGCGGGCCTGATATGCCCGGATAGCCGGGATCGCCGCCCGCGCGCACGCTGATTTCCCGCCCGACGCTCCAGGCCTCGGCCAATGTGGCGGCGAGAACGCCGGAACAACTCTGGCTGAATCCGTCGAAACTGCCACCCCGGTTTATGCCGCCGATGCTTGGCTTATAGCCGAAACAACCGCAATAACCCGCCGGGCGAAGGATCGAGCCGATCACCTGGGTGCCAAGGGCGGCCGGCAACATGCCGGCGGCCACCGAGGCCGCCGAGCCGCTGCTGGATCCGCCCGGCGTGCGCTCCAGATCCCACGGGTTGCGGGTGCCGCCGGGATGGGTCGCGGCGAATTCCGTGGTCACGGTCTTGCCCACGATCACCGCGCCGGCCTGACGCAAAGCGACAACGGCGGCGCAATCGCGCCCGCCTTGCCAGCCGGTGAACAAGGGGGACCCTTGTTCGGTCCCCATATCGGCGGTTTCCATGATGTCCTTGATCCCGACCGGCATACCGTCGATCGCCGAGAGCTGCGATCCGGATTTCCAGCGCTCGCTCGCCTCGTCCGCCGCCTTGCGGGCCGCATCAAGATTGGTCGCCACGAAGGCACCGATGCTTGGTTCCCGGTCCTCGATCACGCCGATACAGCGTTCGAGAAAATCTCGAGGGCTATCTTCGCCGGTCCTGAATGCGGCGGTCGCGGCGAAATACGAACTTGAATTGGGGGTTTGCGTATCTGACATTTTAATTTCTCACGTTTCACGGATGACAATCAGTTCGAGGAAATTGTACCGCAGTCCCATCGTCGTCGAAACGGTTGGTGTGTGTGTTCTGTGATGGATTGTCGAACCGGCGGGCGCGGGTCTCGCCGAACATCAGTCCCTGAGGTATCCCCAGCGGTCCCAGGCTTCGCGGCGCGCCTCGGGCGACGGCGCATTGACCTTTTGAAATTCGTCTTTCCAGTGAAACGGCCGACAGGCATCGATAATGGCGCGGCTGTTATATATCTTCCCGGCCTTGCGGTCGTCGGGCGAAATCACGGGATCGAGCGCCGACGACCAGGCGTCCCGAATGATGCCTATATTGGTGGCGGGATCACAGCGCGTGCACGCCGCCCAGATGACTTCATCGAGGTCCGATACGTCGACGTCGTCATCGACGACAATCACAAACCGCCCAAGATACGCCCCGGCATGGCACATGGCGGCGATGTGGCCGGCCTGGGTGGCGTGGCCGGGATAGCGCTGCTTGATCGCGACGGCCAGGAACAAGCGCGAACCGCCGACCTCATGCGCCCAGACCTCGGTCACATCGGGGACACCGGCGCGGGTGATGTTTTCCTTCAGGACGGCCGAACGGCTGATCGCCCGGTATCGCGCATATTCATAGGGCATACGGATGTGGGCGGCGCCCAGAATTATGGGATCGTCGCGGTGATAAATCGCCGATATGTCCACCCACGGTTCCGCTTCCATGAGGCCGCCCTGATATCCGAGCCATTCGCCAAACGGCCCCTCGGGCGCGGTGTTTCCGGGATGAATAAAACCCTCGATGACGATTTCCGCGTTGGCCGGAAACGGCAGACCGGTGTGCTTGCCCGTCACGCACTCGATCGGGTGGCCGCGATAGGCGCCCATCATGTCCAGTTCGCACATCCCCGCCGGGGCTTCGGTGGACGATGTCAGAAATGACAGCGGGTCACTGCCGATCACGATGCAGACCGGCATTGGTTCACCCTTGGCCATGTATTTGTCGCGATGGAGACGGCCGTGCTTGCCGGGAGATATATAGAGACCGACCCGCTTTTCATCGTGAACCATGACGCGGTAGGTGCCGCAATTGATCCAGCCAGAATCGGGATCGCGCGTGATATTGAAACATCCCGTTCCGATATAGCGGCCGCCGTCATCGGGGTTCCACAGGGGCGCGGGAAACAACTTCACATCGATGTCGTCCCCTTCCAGGACGTTCTCCAACACAGGCCCTGTATCGACGATTTCGTGGGGGATGGGATCGAGATCCTTTGTGTGCCGGTTATAGGCGCGCGAAAGATCGAGTTTGTTGAATGTCTCCGGGAAACCGAGGGTGAGATTTTTCCGGGTGCCGGTGAACCAGTTGACCAGCAAGCGGAACCCCTTTGGAGAGCCCTCGACTTCATCGAACAGAACCGAGGGCGTCCCTTCGTCATGACACATCACCTCGACGACCTGACCGATATCCGTGCGCCAGTCGGCCCCGGTAACAATCTTCAGATCACCCCTGGCCTCGACCGCGGCAAGCCAGTCGCGCAAATCGTCATATTGAATGGCGCAGCCGGTATTCGTCGCAACGACAGTGTCTATATCAGTCGGTCTTGTCATGATCCGGTTACTAGCACGGTCGCGAATCCGTGTCAGCCGCCGCCGATGCCGTGGGCCGGGATAACATTTGTGTCGGAGACGCGTTGTCCGCTTTATGCTTCAGTCGCGGCGAGCAGAGCGTAACTTCGGAGAGCGGTCACAAATGGGGGAATTTGCGGTAGGGCAGTCCGTGCCACGGGAGGAAGACCCGAGATTTCTGACCGGCGACGGGGAATTTCTCGACGACATAAATTTGCGCGACCAGGCTTGGGGATATGTTTTGCGGTCGCCCCATGCCATGGCGAAGATCCTGTCTGTAGATACTTCGGCGGCGGAAAACGCGCCGGGTGTATTGCGGGTCCTGACAGGCGAGGATTGGGCCAAAGAAAATTACGGCAGCCTGCCTTGCGAAGACGCGACGAAAAAGAAAAAAGACGGATCGCCGATGTATCACCCGACCCATCCGGCGCTGGTCCGCGATCATGCCAGGCTAGTCGGCGATTGCGTCGCGTTCGTTGTCGCCGAGACCCAAGCACAGGCGCACGACGCCGCCGAACTGATCGAGATCGATTACGAGCCCTTGCAACCGGCGCCCCATATGGAGGCCGCGATGGCGGCCGGCGCTCCCGCGGTATGGCCGGATTGCCCGGACAATATCTGTTTCTTCGAAGAGCGGGGCGACGCCGCCGCGGTGGCCTCGGCGTTTGAGAAAGCCGATCACATCGTCCGGCAAAGAATGGTGGTCAACCGGATCACTGCCGTCGCGATTGAACCGCGCGGATGCGTGGGCGATTATGACAAACGCCGAGACCGGTATACGCTTTATACGGGATTGCAGAATCCCCATCCCCTGCGGTTTCAGATCGCCCGCCAGGTATTCGACATCCCGGAGACTAGTGTCCGTGTCATCCCGGGCGATGTGGGCGGCAGCTTCGGCATGCGTGGCGGCACCTATAATGAGCTCGTCCTGGTTCTGTGGGCCTCCCGACTGTTGGGGCGTCCGGTGAAGTGGCGCTGCGATCGCTCGGAGGGGTTCATCTCGGACACCCATGGCCGCGACAATCTAAGCGACGTCGCGCTTGCGCTCGACAAGAATGGTCTTTTCCTCGGGCTTAAAGTAGCGACGCTCGCCAATATGGGGGCCTATCTCGCGATCCGGGGACCCCGGCCGCCGACCAACAATCTCGGCACCCTGGCCGGGGTTTACCGGACGCCGGCGGTCCATGTGGAGATCACCGGGGTTTTTACCAACACGTGCTGCACCAACCCCTATCGCGGGGCGGGCGCGCCGGAAGCGGCTTATCTCGGCGAACGGCTCATCGATCTCGCCGCCCGGGAACTGGGCATGGACGCTGCGGAAATTAGACAGCGAAATTTCGTTACACCCGACCAGATGCCGTGGACCAACGCCCTTGGTTTCACATACGATTGCGGCGATTTCCCCGGCAATATGGAAAAGGCGCTCGAGGCCGTCGACTACACCGGGTTCGAAGAACGCCGCGCCGGGGCCGCCGAGCGGGGAATACTCCGGGGCATCGGGTTTTCCAATACCGTCAAGAAGACGTCGTCGCCGTACCCGGAGTCCTGCAGTATCCGCTTCGATCCATCGGGAACCGTCACGCTGATCATGGGAACCATCAGCCACGGCCAGGGACATGAAACGGTCTTCAAACAGATCGTTTGCGACCAGCTGGGATTGAATCCATCGAGCATTCGATATGTTCAGGGCGATACCGATATCGTTACCTATGGACGCGGCACGTTTAACTCGCGCTCGATGTCCATCGGCGGGTCCGCGGTCGCACTCGCCTGCGACAAAACATTGAAAAAAGCCACGACAATCGCCGCGCATTTGCTGGAAGCCGCGGAAACCGACGTCGAGTTCAGGGACGGAGACTTCACCGTCGGGGGAACCGACCGATCGATAAATATTCTGGAGGTCGCCGCGGCCGCGTTTCAGCCCATCGCCCTGCCACCCGAAATCGAGCCCGGTTTGAGCGAAGTCGGAACCTTCGCGCCGCGATATTGGAACTGGCCGACCGGGGTTCAGGTGTGCGAACTGGAGATCGATCCCGATACGGGCGCCACGGATATCGTGAATTTCGTCTGCGTCGACGATGTGGGAACAGTCGTGAACCCGCTCCTTCTCAAGGCGCAGATGCATGGCGGTATTGTGCAAGGCGTTGGACAGGCTTTGATGGAGGACATCGTCTATGACGCGGACGGACAGCTGTTATCCGGCTCGCTGATGGACTATTGCGTGCCGCGAGCAGACGGAATTTGCCATATGGAGATTGTCAGCGCGCCTGTTCCCACGGCCTCCAACCTGATCGGCGCCAAAGGCGGCGGCGAGTCGGGGCCGACCGGCGCCCTGCCGGCGACGATCAACGCGGTCGTCGACGCGCTCAAGCCATTGGGTGTCGCGCATATGGATATGCCCGCGACCCCGCACAGAATTTGGCAAACGATTCAGAAAGCCAAGGCATCGCAGGTCGCATAACGCCGGCGGAGACCTGTTCAGTTGCCGGTAATGCTGGTCTCCATCCGCTCGCGCAATTCCGCGGTGACGGTTGGTTCCAGATCGAACCACTTTTTCCAGGCCGGCGGGCCTTGATGTAACAGCATGCCGAGCCCGTTGACGGTAGGATTGCCCCGTTCGCGGGCCGCCGCGAGAAAGGGCGTCTCGAGCGGCGTGTAGATGATGTCCGCCGCCAGCGCGGATTTCGGCAAATTGTCGAGCCGTAGATCCAGCGCGGGCTGGCCGTCCATGCCCTGGCTGGTGACGTTGACGGCCATCGTCACGCCGTCGAGCGCCTCGTGGCGGTCGTCCCACGGCAGAGCCTGGATCGGGCCGCCGAATTGCTCGGCGATCGCCTTGGCTTTTTGGGC
>CAZPMO010000014.1:0-9086 GCA_964587515.1 uncultured Rhodospirillaceae bacterium
AGACGATTCGTGTGAATCCCCACCCGATTCTCTCAAACCGTGAAACGCTCTAGGAGCTTTCTCATAGTGTACCTACGATCGTCTTTGGTGAGGATACCCTTGTTGAATGCAAGATCTATGAGATTTTTTGGGATGGCACGATCCCGAGCACACGAGTCACCGGCAAGTAGCTGTTTCCGCGCCATTTACGGGTTCTCCACCCAACGATCGAACACCCCTTCGTCCGACTACCCGTAGATGTGCTTCAAGAGTAGAACCCCGATCGTGAACCGGCTCTCGGTGCCCGGCCAACCGCCATCGCTGAACTGATCAACGATCTCGTCGACGATCCAGTCCCAATCAATCTCGACGGCCAGCCATACGAACTCATGCTTCATGTGTCAATGAACTGATCAAGCCTTGAGCTAAACAGGTCGTTGGTTCCGCTCTTTTCCGCCTTCTTCGATCGCATCGCGCTCCTACTCGATGCCGACAGAGTATCAGAGACCAGGGCCCGTAGGACTCCCCCAAAGTGAATCACAATTGCAAGGTTCAGCGCCTCCAACCGGCTCCTTCTTGCAAAACAGATTACTTCATATCTGTCGAAAACGATCCTACTTCAATCGCTTCCGAGTTCTTCACGGGGAACCAACGAGACAGAGTTTCGAAACCAAATAACTCGGTGACTTGGGCGGCGAAACTTCATATTGAGGCGTGGGAGTGACGGCGGAGGGTTGAAAATAAATTGGTACTACGGCGCCACGCCAAGTTTCAGTGTCGGGAGAAGGAGACCGTTGCGACTTCGATCACGGAAATCGAAAAAATTTCGCGATGAAATTCTTATTGAATGCGCGCGAAAAATTTATCGATACATCTGCGCGCCGGTGTCGGAAACCGAGGATTGTCGCTTGTAGACCTCGGAGGCGAGGATCAGTCCGAGTTTTATCTTCTGGCTGAAATCCTTCGTCGAGGAAATGTTGCAAAGCTCTTTCAGGATGCGCCGCGGACGGAAATAAAGCTCACGCGTTCCCGTGTTGCGCAACTCGCGCAAGGTAGACCGGTCCATGATGTTTTCGATGAGATTTGGAATTTTATAATCCGGCGCCGGGTTCATGGTGAACTCGCGCCAATGATCGGACGAAATAATCCCGCGTTTCAGACCTTCCTTGTAGATCGCGGTTCCCGGATAAGGGATGAGGATGATGAACACCGGATAATCGGTCTTCAGTTTCTTCGCGAAATCGATCGTCAGGCGCGCGTCTTCGGGCGTCTCGTCGAGAAAGCCGAACATGTAATAGGACAGCACCGTCATCCCTGACTCACGGGCAATTTTGACGCCGTTTTCGACCTGTTCCATGGTCAGGAATTTGCCGGATTCCTTTAGTATCCGCGGCGAACCGGTTTCCACGCCGAAATGGACCCTGGTGCAGCCCGCCCGTTTCAGTAAATCATATAATTCCGGCGTGACCCGGTTGGCGCGATCGCGTATCGCCCAGTTGACCTTGATTCCCTGGTCTATAATGCCCTGACAAATATCCATTGCCCGGGCGTTCCCCCAGGTAAAGGTATCGTCGTAAACCTGGACGTCGGAAATCCCGAGTTCCTCGATCTGACGAAATTCCTCGATCACCTGCTCGGCGGTGCGGGCATACACTTTCTGAACGTCCATTTTGCAGAAGACGCATTTATATGGACACCCCCGCGAAGTGATCATGGTCGTCTCGTATTCCGACGGCGTGAGAACCGAACTGTATCGCTTGAACGGCAGCAGCGTACGATCGGGAACCGGAATTTTGGTGATGTCGTCGATCACCGCGAGAGGCGTGGCTGGCGCCAGGATTTCGCCGTCGATCTTCCGCCAGAGGCCAGGTTGCTCGGTTACGGGTTGATTGTTCGACAATTCGCCGACAAGGTTGAGCAGAACATCCTCGCCGTCTCCCACGACTAGGAAATCCGCGTCGGAGAATTCAAGCGTTTCCTGGGGGAAAACGCCGCAATGGGGGCCGCCCAAAATAATCGTGCTGTCTGGCAATTTTTCGCGAACCAGCTTTACCGTCTTCCAGGCCGGGAACCAGAAATCGGTCCACACGGTAATCCCGATGATATCGGGCTTCATTTCAGCCAGCCTGATGGCCGTTTCCTCGGGCGAATATTCCTCGAGCTGGGCGTCCAGACACTCGACGTCGTCGTAACCGTTATTGATCAGATAGGTCGCCAGAATCAGGATGGCCTGCGGCGGCTTATATCCGATTGCATTGTCCTGATGATAGGTAAACAGCGATTGTACGCATTGGTCGCCGGAGGGCTGCACCAGGGCGATTTTTTTCCGGCTTGGCTGATCTCGGTTCATGGAATTCATCGAACGGTCTTTCTTTCGACTGTCTATCACCCAAGCGATTCGGGGCGCGGACCGATGCTGCTTTCGTTAAGAATAAATCGATTAAACCAAAGCTGAAAGCTCAGAATTAGCCACAATATCCGGCCGTGGTCAGCGCGACGAAGTCTGTGTTCTTCAATGAGCGTCTGGATCTCCCCATGATTAAAAATCCCCAATTCATCAACGCGATTCTTTTCGAAAACCTGATCCAACACGTCGCCGAAAACCTCCCTCAGCCAGATCGCGGACGGAGGACCAAACCCCTTCTTCCGAAGCTTCAAAATACTCGGCGGAAGTTGAGGGCCTAACACATGTTTGAGGACCGCCTTTAGCGTTCCCCCCCGCATCTTTATCGATATAGGGAGCGCCGAGACAAAGTCTACCATGTCGTTATTGAGCAGGGGCACGCGCGCTTCGAGCGACGCGGCCATCGACATGCGGTCCGCCTGAAAAAGTCCATTCCCTTCCATAAAAGTCATGGCGTCGAGATGCATGACGCGATCGACGAGGTCGCTTTCGGGCAACGTCTCGAAAGCGCCGATCAGCGGATCAAGGGTTCCCGAGTGGATTTCTTTCAATATTCCGGCGCTGAAAAGGCGACGTTTTCCATCATCGCCATAATAGCCCATCCACATAAAATGTTGTTCCTCCGGACTGAGCTCCATGCCCCGGATGAATCGCTTGGCCTTGAATTCAAAGCTCATATATTTATCCGAAACCGGCAAGCGATCGACGAGCGCCGGGATCAGCGATCTGGTTAGGAAGCTGGGCAGGCGGCGGTAAGTTTCGGCCAGACGATGCGCGCGATAGGTAGGGTATCCGGCGAACAGTTCGTCTCCGCCCCAACCGGTCAGCGTTACCTTGACTTCATTTCGGGTCAGCCTTGATAGAATGTGAAGCGGCAACACCGTTGAATCGCCGAACGGCTCGTCCATGCAATCCGCAACCTGAAATAGACTGTCCCGGAGCATGTCCCGGTTCATTCGGTAAGGGTGATGACGCAGCCCCAGATGATCAGCGATAAGCTGGGCCTCGGCGGTTTCATCGTGGGAGGATTCTTCAAATCCGAGGCTGAATGACGAGATTTTATCGCCACTCAGTTTTTGCGTATAGAGCGCCACCAACGATGAATCCAACCCGCCGCTGAGAAACACGCCAACCGGAACGTCGCTTTCAAGTTCCTTCCTCACCACTTCCTCGGCCAACGCCTCGGTGCGCCGACAGGCCTCTTCAAACGGTATGTCCTCACCACCGCCATAGCTGGGCGCCCAAAACCGCGTTCGGTCCAGCTGGCCATTTCTGATCCACCCGAAATGACCGGCGGGAAACTTTTCGATCCCCTCGAATGCACAATCTTCCAGCGGGAAGTAGCCAAAACTGAAATAACGCGATATCGCGGTCCAATCGGGTCGCGGCGCGTGCGGCAGCAAATCGATCAGCGCCTTCGGCTCGGAGGCGAAAGCGAACATTCCATCTGTCTGGATCATATAAATCGGCTTGATGCCCAACCGGTCGCGCGCCACAAACAGCTCGCGCGTTTCGACATTCCATATGGCGAACGCGAACATGCCGTTCAGATGGTCGATGCAACCGGGCCCGTATTCCTCGAAGGCATGGAGGATGACTTCCGTGTCGGAACGCGTGGCAAACCGGTGTCCGGCATTCTCGAGAACGCCGCGTAAGGCGCGGTAATTGTAAATCTCGCCGTTGAAGACGATCAACAGGCGGCCATCTTCGTTATGGATCGGCTGATTTCCGGAGTCGAGATCGATGATCGCCAGCCGGTTGTTACCCAGCGCGCAATGGGACTCCCGGTGAATGCCGGTGTGATCGGGACCCCGGTGACGCAGTATTCCCGCCATGCGATCGATGGTGTCGGTTGGAATTTCACGCCCGTCGTGGCGTACAATTCCGAATATTCCGCACATGGCAGCTATCCCCGCGACTCAGCGCCGAAAGACGCGGCGTTTCAAAATCGGATTTGGTACGGGACGAGCCCACCAGCCGCGAATGCATCGCGTATTTTTACGCATCCCCCGATCGCAGCGTCTCCTTGACAAGGACGTGACGCCAATTGGGATCCTGAAGCCTCCGGGATTCGACCTCCAGAAAGAACCCGAACAACGGCAGAACGGTGCCCACGAACGCCGCCCACGTACCGACACCGCCCAGCACCGTCCCGAAGATTTCCCAACCTCTGCCCAACGGGCCCACAATCCCCAGCACGATTGCGATCCAGAGTCCCAGGGCGACGAATGCCATAACCCAAAATGCAAACGCGATTTCACAGAAGAAATGAAACGGACGGGTCTCGGTCGCGTTGATGGCGAACAGCGCGATAACATCCAGTATCCCCCGGTGGCGCAACAGGCGGTATTTGGATTTGCCGACACGCCTTTCATCATGTTCGACCGGCAGTTCCGTGGTCTTGAACGCCCGCATTTCGGCCAGAACCGGAATGAGCCGGTGCAGATCACCATACAGTTCCATGCTCTTGTAAACATCTCGCCGCATCGCCTTCAGGCCGCAATTGACATCTTCCAGATGGCAGCCGAAGGCCTTGGATATAAACCAGTTATAGATGCGCGAGACGAATTTCCGGCTGATCTTGTCCTGCCGACGGATCCTCTTGCCGTTGACCAGATCGAAGCCCTCGTCGATCTTGTCCAGCAGCCGGGGAATCATTTCCGGCTTATCCTGCAAATCGGCGTCGAGAATGACCGCTACGTCGCCGCGCGCCACGTCGAACCCCTGCATCAGGGCGATCGATTTGCCGTGATTAGTCGCGTGCCGAATTACGGTCACGTTTTGACGCGTCTTGTTCAGCGTCGTGGTAACGGCGGATGTTTCATCGCTGCTACCGTCATCCACGAAGATAAATTCGAAATCCCTGCCCGTATCATCAAGAGCTGTTTTTGTGCGTTCGTAAAGTTCGACGAGTGTCGGCCCCTCATTCAATGCAGGGGTAATCACACTTACCAGGCCCACATATCCACCCTCTATTTTTTCCCCGTTAAGGCAAACTGTAGCACGTTTGCACCGCCGATTGCCGAAATTGTAAGTTCCTCAAGGCTTTGAACCTTTGACAACTTGCTCAACAGATAGGATGGGCGAAGGTAGAATTGTCGATAGGACCGGACAATCTCCTTGGACAGTTGATCGCCGGTAAGTTCGCACAGGGCATTCGAATAAAATCCCTCGACATGCAAATTGTCCATTGTCGAGCCGGACCCGTCGTTTATTTCGGGATGTTTTTCAGCAACCATGTCGAAAATTCCGGTTCCTGGATAAGGAGTCAAGATCCCGAATGTCACGGTGCTCGGCCGCAGTTTCTTCAGGAAATCCATGGTCTCGCGAATTGTTTCGAGCGTTTCGCCTGGTCCGCCGAAGATGATATGGGCGTGCGTGTCCAGATTATGCTCGTGACATTTTCGAAACGTGAATTCCGCCTGTTCCAACGTTGTGCCCTTGTTATAGCGTTCGAGCATTGCCGCGCTGCCGGTTTCAACACCGAATTTGATCAGATGGCAGCCGGCTTCCTTCATCGCGATCATGCTTTCTTCGTCGATCATGTCGACGCGGCCATTGGCGATCCACGTGAAATCCATGTCCTCCTTCAGCATGCCGTCGAATATGCGATGGTTACGGCCTTTATAGGCGCTGAAGGTTTCGTCCCTGAAGAATATCTCTCGGTACCCGAGGCTTCCTATCTGACGCATTTCCTCGAGAACGCTTTCGACCGACCGCACCCGGGTCTTGTTGCCGTAGAACACCGGCGCCGTGCAGTAATTACATCGCGCCGGACAACCGCGAGACGTCAGCATCGAGGTGTAGGGCACGCGCTTGACCACCGGATTGAAGTAATCAGCGCCCTTGGGCAACAAGGAGCGGTCGGGAATGGCCAAATCGTCCATCTTGGTGAATTCACGGCGATCATTGACATGGATATCGCCGCCTTCATCGCGGTAGCCCACACTGAGAATATCGGCGCAGTTTCCGTTATGCAGTAGCGCTGTCAAAAGCTCCCTGAGACTCTCCTCGGGTTCCTGTATCACCACATAATCGACCGCCGGTTCCTGAAGGCAGTATTCCGGCATAAACGTGGGGTGCGACCCGAATAGTATTTTTTTTGTCTCGGGGTTGAGTTTGCCAATCTTTTCGAATTCGGCCACGTCGGCGCGAAAGGATTGGGTCGAACTCATGATCACGACGGCCAAATAGTTGGCGAAACGATCGCCCAATACGGTTTGATATTGTGCGGGTTCTATCTCGGCATCGATGAACACGACATCGAGCCCGTCCTGTCTAGCGTGCGAAGCGGCCATCAACTCGGTAAGCGGCGGCATCTGCATGCCGCCGATCCGGCGACCATTACACCAACATCCGTAGAGGAAATCGCGCACGACGTTCTTGCCGACTCCTTCCATGGGCGGCTTCAAAAACAGAACCTTCTTGTTGCTCATCGTTCCAAAAGTCCCCTATGAAGCGAATATTCCATGGTCGGTCGATTCAGCCGTTTGTCAGGAAAAATTCGCCAACTGACGAAGTTCGAAGGTAAGGCGCGGATTCGCGGGTTCTTCGATTTCGATATCCATGAAATCTTCCTCCTTGATATCCTTCCAGCAACTCCAATCGCCTTTCCCTTTTTTCTGATGTCCCAAAAGCAAGAAAATCACGGCCCTGAAATAATCCCGCAAATGATACAAGGAGGTAATTCGCTTGAGCATCCGAAAGATCGGTTTAGGGCGAAGATAGAACTTACGGAATGCATAGCGTTCGAAACGATAAATGTCTTCCGCCGATATTTGCGGCTGCGTGAACAGAACCTCGCCTTGGCCGTACCGGTTCCAGTCCTCGCTGTTCAACATGTCGTTCGACACCAGTTCGCGATACAGATCGGTACCCGGGTAAGGTGTGCATATATTGAGTTGGAACAGGTCGACGTCGAGTTCGATGGCAAAATTGACGGTATCGGTCATTGTCCGCCAAGTCTCGCCGAGATGACCGATGATGAACGTTGCGCGCACCTCAAGACCGTGCCGGCGCGCGATGCGCACCGCCTCGAAATATTTCTTTCGGTCGATGGGCTTGCCCATGCGTAGTGCGATTTCCCGGTTGCCGGTCTCGACGCCCATCAACACCTGGTGGCAGCCGGCGCTTTTCAAGGCGGCCGCAATGCTGTCGCTGAAACAGTCGCCTCGAATATAAGCGACCCATGTGATATCGAGATTTTCTGCTTTCAGCCGTTTGCAGAAATCAAGACACACCACCTTCAGCGCCGTGAAGGTATCGTCATAAAACTGAATCTGGCGAATACCGTATGTTTTATGCAGGTGTTTTATTTCCCGGACAACTGTCTCCGGATTGCGCGAGCGCAGCGTCGTCCGCGCGGAATTACAAAAATTGCAGCGGCCCGGGCAACCGCGCGTCATCAGCATGTTGATTGCGGGTAAATTGCGGTAGGAGCCGGCCGCGGGGAAATAATAATCGAAATCGACCTGGTGGTACGCCGGCATGGGATATTTGTCCAAATCCTTTTCCACCGGCCGCGGACCATTGTGGCGAACGGTCGCGCCTTCGCGAAAGCTCAAGCCCTTGATGTCTTCGAAGGGCCTTCCCTCGACGAATTCAAGCATGGCTTCTTCCCCGTCACCGCGCACCACGGCATCGATGGCCGAGTTTCGTAAGGTACGCTCGGGCAAGGCTTCAACGTGGGCGCCGCCGACCACGATCGGGGATTCGGGCAGTTCTTCCTTGCAGATACGGGCTATTTTGTGCGCTGGAATCGCCATATTGGTCAGCACGGATATACCAATGAAACGCGGCTTGTCCGCCCTTAACCTGTCGCGCAAGTCGTGGTCTTCGAGTTTTTCACCGTGAATGTCATAGACCTTTACGGTGAACCCTTTTGATTCGAGAAACGACGCAATCGAAAGGATTCCGAGCGGCGGCAAACTGTTCTGCAGAATCGCCCTGTCATCCAGTACAGCCCACGGCGGATATATCAGCGCTACATCAATAGGCTGCTCCATGTCTCGAATCGTCTCCCAACCGATTATCTGAGCCGCCGCTCAGAAACCTCACCTGCACCGTGACCTATAAACTAGTTCCAACGTATACAAAAGCAAACGTGATCCAAGCCGGGGAGGAAACGCTCATAACCGGACCACGGCGATCAGCGGCAGATGATCGGAACCGATATTCGGGCCGCTCGATTGGCGAAGCATGGACAGCCCGGCGCTGACCATGATGTGATCGATTTTTATTCCGGCCCAACCGAGCAGGGATGGCCAAGATGGCGTTTGCCCGCCGCCGTTCCAGCGCTGCCCGCTGTTCCGCTCGAAGTTTGCGAAGGCGCGCGACCAAGTGGTGGCGTTGAAATCGCCAGCCAAGATCAGCGGTCCGTCTATTTTTTGGGCAAGTTCGCCGAGTTTCGAGAGTTGATGATCGCGCCGCGCCGCCCAGGACCCGTTGGTCGGCGGGAATGTCTTGGTTCCAAGAATTGTGAAGGCACGGCCCGCCAATCTAAAACGGCTTTTGATAATGGGTGTGCCGTCGGTTTCCTCGAGGGGCAGGAATTCCACTTTCTCCCATGGGATTTTCGAAAAAATCGCAAGCCCATAAAAGGATTCGCTGGCGTGGACGAACCGATACGGAAACTCCTTGGTCAGGACTTCCAATTCCTTTTCCCAGGCGGCGTTTACTTCCTGGAGGAGTACGATGTCGGCGG
>CAZPMO010000014.1:9114-48476 GCA_964587515.1 uncultured Rhodospirillaceae bacterium
AATGCCGATTGGTTTTCAGAATATTGAAGCTGACGATCTTGAGGTGCGGACGCGCCGGATGGGCAATCTCCGAAGCGTTCGAATTTGACCACGTCAAATCGATCGCCGGCGCATTGGCGAGCGCCGTCACCAAAGAGATCACGACCATCGTCCATCGCCGGGCCGCCAAAAACACCAAGGCCATGAGAAAAGCCGAAACAAAATAATGGTAGCGAAAATTAGTCCACAGATCGAGCCACCAGGCCCAATCCCCGAACTGCCCCATGACCGTCAGCAGAGCCGTCGCGGCGAGGACGGTAAAAGGCGCGATCAACCACCGCGGTGTTCGAGACGGCCGCCTGGCGCTCACGTGTCGTTTAATGCCGGTTCGTTTTACCAATCGATAGTTCCCATACAACGTTCTATCACCGACAAGCTCGGCCAAATCAAGCCGCCACCACGATCAATCCGCGAAAACCAAAACGTCGCTCGCTTCGCTGCCAAAGAATTTGGCTTGACCGGATGAATTCCTATACGTTCGCCGAATGGCAAAATTCGTGTTGAAAGCCGTCATCTCGGCAACGCTGATTTGGTGGTTGCTGAGCGGCATTGAAATTAGCCAGATCACCGAACCGTTATCCCGAGTAAGTCTGCTTAGTTTGGCGCTTGGTATTGGACTCCTATTATTGGGATCGTTGATCGGCGCGTGGCGTTGGAAAATGATCATCACCGCATGGGGCGGAACGCTCGGATTTTGGAGGCTTTGGTCTCATGTTCTCGTCGGTGTGTTCTTCAATCAGACCCTGCCGTCGTCCATAGGTGGAGACGCGGTTCGCATATTACGGGTAAAACGCGAGGGATTGTCCCTGCAGATGGCGGTCAACTCGGTCATCGTCGATCGCGCGACGGGGCTCGCCGGTTTGATAATTCTTGTCGCGTTCGGCCAGATACTGTCCTCCAGCGAAACTACCGACCCAATGCTGAGAATGATGTTATCGGTTCTAAGCGTTGCGGGAACGCTAGCCTTTTTAGTCGCGGCCTTGCTCGACAAGATTCCGCTCCCCGCCCGCATGCTTCGCTGGCGATGGCTGGCCGCGCTTGCCGGCCTGAGCCAGGATTTTCGCCGCGTATTTATGGATCCTCGCCAAGCCGCGATGTTGCTTTTGTCCGCCACCGCCATGCAGATTACAATCCCTCTCGCGGTGTATGCGATTTCCCGGTCTTTGACTATTCCCGTTGGACTAATCGATCATTTGATTCTGGTGCCGCCTGCAATTCTCATCTTGGTGTTGCCTATTTCGATCGCCGGTTGGGGGGTGCGCGAGGCGGCGCTGGTATATGCGTTCGCGTTCGTCGGCGTGGCGAAGCCGGAGGCATTCGCGGTTTCCGTATTGTTCGGAATTATCGTAATTTTTAGCGGTTTGCCAGGCGCCGTTCTCTGGTTGGCGTCGGGTTGGTCCGCGAAATCGCGGGTATGATCGCGGACCGATGAAATTTGGGTAGCGCGTCGGGCCCGGTTCGCGGTCACATCAACGTCACTCATCAAAATCATTCGTCGTAAGCCCGTGGGCGGCAGTTACAAAGGAACGTCGCTAGACGGGGTGCGGAGATCAAACTAGCCAATCATGTTCGAAATTGAGTACTGTCGGAGCCGATTCGAGGGTTATCCGGGAAAAGCTGCGTTCGGCAATCTGGCTGCCCGGTGCGCCTTCACTGCCAGGGGGGCAATTCAGATTCCGGGATCACGAGCCGTTCTCCATGTCGATAAGCTTTGAGTATTTTGCTCTGTTTTGGGGACAAAAATTCAAAAGGCAGCAACTTCGTAGACAAAGAGTATCGCTGAAACCGTTTGGAATTGCGGCTCTCTGTTACGCTATTCTGCTGGCCTGGACCGCGACGGCCGAGGCAGGCCCCAGGACATACGACATGGGCATCTTTCTGGACGGGGCCAACCTGTCGCCGGTTAACGCGGGGCGCATTCCGCACAAGTCGCCCACGTACCGTACCGCAGTACCCGGATACGTCATGCCTCAGCCGCTTCGCGCACCGGCGGTTGCGAGCGCTGAAAAACCGAAGGTCCCGGACCGCGGCAACCACGATCACCCGTTCATCTCGGAGATGGTCGTCGGTGGCTGGCTCCACGATCCAGGAGAACAAAACGGGGAATCCAACACCTGGGACTTCAACATCGAAATTCTTTTCCGCAAGTTAACGCTCTACGACGCCGGCAACAGGTTCGTGAAATTCCTGCTGTCGCCGCGACCTTCCATCGGCGGCTCCATAAACAACGAAAACGAGACCCATACCGCCTATCTCGGGATGAACTGGGCCTACCAGTTCCGGAACGGCTTGTTCCTGAGCTTTTTCCTGGGCGGCACCTACCACACCGGCAACAAGGAGCAGGCCACCCGGCAATGCGCCGTCGGCGAAGGATGTTCACTCCCCGGCAACCGCGCTTTCGTGCCTACCGGAAAGCCCAAATTGGGCTCACAATTTCTGTTTCGCGAGGGTCTCGACGTCGGGTACCGGTTTGGCCGACACGGCGTCCCGGTCTTCGCGTCGCATCTCTCGAACGCCGGAATAGACAACGACAATGATGGTATGAATTTCGTGGGCGTCCGCTATTCCTTCAGCATGGATTCGGAGTTCTGGAACTGATCGCGATCCGCATGGCTCTCCGGGGCCGCACGCGCGCCGAGGGATGAGACGCCGATGTGCGGTATCGTGGGCATATGGACGACCGGGGGGACCTTCGACGGCGCGACGATGAAACGCCACCTCGCGGCGATGGCGGCGTCGGTCGCCCACCGGGGGCCGGACGGTCAGGGGGTCTGGACCGACGGCGCGGTGGGGCTGGGTCATGCCCGGCTCGCGGTGATCGACCTCACAGACGCGGCGGCGCAGCCCATGTCGGACGCCGAAGACGCGGTGTGGGTCACCTATAACGGCGAAATCTATAATTTCAGGGAACTTCGGGGAGAACTCGCCGCGCTCGGCCATCGCTTCCGCAGCCAGAGCGACACCGAAATTCTTATCGAGGGGTATAAACGCTGGGGGCTGGACCTGCCGAAACGACTCAACGGCATGTTCGCCTTCGCCCTTTGGGATGCCTCGGCGCGGCGGCTGCTCCTGGCGCGTGACCGTGTCGGCAAGAAGCCGCTCTATTTCCGCCGCGCCGGCGACACGCTTGTGTTCGCATCCGAAATCAAGGGAATTCTCACCTGTCCGGGCGTCGAGCGACGCCCGAACCTGGACGCAATCCACAGTTATCTGACCTTTCAGTATGTGCCCGCGCCGCTGACGGCGTTCGACGGCATCGAGAAACTGCCGCCGGCGAGCCTCATGGTCATAGACGCCGACGGATCGACGCGATGCGAAACATATTGGACGCTGCCAAGCCCCGACGCGGCGACCGCCCGCCCGAAACAACCGCTCGAAGGCGAAATCCGGGAGCGCTTCGACGCGGCGGTCGCCCGACGACTGACCTCCGACGTCCCGCTCGGCGCTTTTCTTTCGGGCGGCATCGATTCCGCGTCCGTGGTCGCCGCCATGGCGCAATTCTCGACGGCGCCGATCAAGACCTTCACCATCGGCTTCGACGAACCCACCTTCGACGAAAGGCGCTATGCGAAGCTGGTCGCGGATCGGTACGGAACCGAACATCACGAGATGGTGGTCCGGCCCGACGCGGTCGCCGTGTTGCCGAAACTGGTCTGGCATTACGGCGAGCCTTTCGCAGATTCCTCGGCCGTGCCGACTTACTATCTCAGCGAATTCGCGCGCGCCCACGTCACGGTGGCCCTGAACGGAGACGGCGGTGATGAGAGCTTCCTGGGCTATCCGCGTTACGCCGGCGCCATGCTGGGAAGCTGGATCGACCGCCTGCCTCTACCCGTGCGGCGCGCGCTTGGCGGGATCGGGCGGACCATGCCGTTCGAAACCAGCACCATCCGCGCGTTGCGGTATCTGCGCCGTTTCCTGTCGGAAGCGGACGCCGACGACGTTGAGAGATACGGCAAATGGATCACCTTTTTCTCGGCCGCCCAGAAGAAGGAATTATACGGCGAGGCGCTCGCGGACCGCCTCGCCGACGATCCGCTGCGTGGTCTCGATCGATGGCTGACGGGCGCCGCGCCGATCGCGGGACGCGTCGCCTATGCCGACATCCATTCCTACCTGCCGGACGATTTGCTCGTCAAAATCGACGTGGCCAGCATGGCGCACGGGCTGGAAGCGCGGTCGCCGTTCCTGGATCATGAATTCATGGAGTTCGCGGCCGCGATCCCGGCGGACATGAAGATGACCCGGGGGCGCACCAAGGGGCTGCTGAAAGACGCCATGGCGGCGCGGCTGCCGCGCGAGCTCGTCAACCGGCCGAAAATGGGATTCGGCGTGCCCATCGAACGCTGGCTGCGGGTCGAACTGCGCGAGATGGCCCATGATGTGTTGCTGTCCGATCGCGCGCGCGACCGCGGTTTATTCCACCCGGAAGCGGTGCGCATTTTGCTGGAAGACCACCAGAGCGGTCGCCGGGCCAACCATTACCGCATCTGGGCGCTGCTGTTTCTGGAGATTTGGTTCCGCATGTGGATCGACCCCGAAACGATCGCGACCGCCCCCTGACGCGGTCGGAAAATGGCGGTTGGAAACCAAGAGCGGATAGAACACTATGCGCCCGATCGCCGACCCTCGAAGGATATGCAAAATTGCGCTCCCCGCATGGACGCGGAACACCCAAGATCATGTTCTTTGTCACCGAGGACTGGTATCTGCTGTCGCATCGCCTTCAGCTTGCCCGGGCGTGTCGTGAACGCGGATGGGAGGTCGTGGTCGCCACGCGCGTACGGGATCATGGCTCGGCCATAGAGCGGGAAGGGTTCCGCGTCGTCCCACTTCGCTTGCGCCGGCGCGAGCGGGCGCCCTGGAATGAAATTCGTTCTTTCTGTGAACTGGTATGGATCTTCGCGCGCGAGCGCCCGGACCTGATCCACCAGGTCGGGCTTAAGCCGGTCATTTACGGCTCGCTTGCGGCGATCATCGTGCGCCCCGGGGTGGTGATCAACGCGCTCGCGGGCATGGGCTATATCTTCACGTCCGGCCGACCGATGATTCGTTTGATGCGCACGGTCGTCCAACTCTCGTTGAAGGTCTGCCTGCGCCCCACCCGTCACTGGCTCATCGTCCAGAACGACGAAGACGCAAGAGCCATGAAAAACGGGCGCGTCGTCGCCGCCGATCGCCTGTCCATCATCAAAGGGGCCGGGGTCGACATTGAGCGGTTCCCCTTCATGCCCGACCCTGAAATCAGCCCGGGTGATCCGGTCATCCTGGCCATGGTTAGCCGGATGCTGATGGACAAGGGCGTACGCGAACTCGTCCTGGCCGCTCGCATACTGAAACATCGCGGCACGCGGGTCCGGGTTTGGCTGGTCGGCGCCCCCGATCCGGACAACCCCACGAGCATCACGGAGGAGACCCTGCGGCAATGGCATAACGAGGGATGCATTGAGTGGCTGGGTCCTCTCGACGACATTCCCGAGCTCTGGTCGAAGGCGCATATCGCATTGCTGCCGTCGTACCGGGAGGGCATGCCAAAATCACTGCTTGAGGCCGCGTCGTGCGGTCGGCCCATCGTCACCACCGACATCCCGGGTTGCACCGACCTGGTCGATGACGGCGTGACCGGGTTCACCGTACCACCGCACGACTGGACAAATCTTGCCGATGCGATAGAACGGCTCGCCACGTCACCGGAAATGCGCGCCAAGATGGGAACGCGCATACGCGCCAAAGTCGTCGCGAAATTCGCCGACAATGTCATCATCGAGCAAACGCTCGGGCTCTATCAACAGGCGCTCAGCCGGTCCAATGCATTTCATGCGGAAGAATTCGAAGCATGAAAATCCTGTTCCTGACCGAGAATTTTCCGCCGGAAAGCAACGCCGCGGCCAATCGCGTGCATGAGCGCGCCTGCTATTGGGTGAAATGGGGCCACGAGGTCACCGTGATCACCTCGGCGCCCAACTTCCCGCAAGGCCGGCTTCATGACGGGTATCGCAATCGCTGGTACCAGACCGAAAACGTCGACGGCATCCGCGTGGTACGCGTCAAGACGTTCATTACGCCCAACCGCGGGACAATACTGCGCACACTGGATTTTTTGAGCTTCATGGTGACCGGGGTTCTTGGCGCGGTCGTGCAGCGCCGACCCGATGTCGTCGTCGCGACGTCGCCCCAGTTTTTCTGCGCCGTCGCCGGATGGCTGGTCGGGATGATCCGGCGCGTCCCGTTCGTCTTCGAGCTGGGCGATATCTGGCCGGCGTCGATTGTCGCGGTGGGCGCGATGAAACAAAACTGGGCGCTTCGTTTCCTCGAAAAACTGGAGCTTTTTCTCTACCGGAAATCCAACGCCGTGGTGGCGCTGACCCCCGCCTTCAAGACGAACCTCATGGGGCGTGGAATCAATGGGGACAAAATTTCCATAGCAATGAACGGCGTTGACCTGAACCGGTACAGCCCGCGCCCGCCCGACCCCGACCTGGCCCGGGAATGGCAAACCGAAGGGGCGTTCGTCGTCAGCTATCTGGGTACGCACGGAATGGCGCACGGGCTGCACAATGTGCTCGACGCCGCCGATCTTCTGCGGGACGAACCCGATATTCGATTCATGCTTATCGGCGATGGCGCGGAACGGGCAAGCCTGGTGAGCGCCGCCCAAGAACGCCGCCTCGACAATTTGCGGCTGGAGCCGCCGCAACCGAAGAACCAAATGCCCAAGGTCTGGAGCGTCTGCGACGTGGCGCTGGTGCATCTCAAAAACCAGCCGGTGTTCAGCGAGGTCATTCCCTCGAAGATCTTCGAGGCGATGGGAATGGGCATCCCCATTTTATTGGCCGCGCCGGAAGGCGAGGCCAGCCGGATCCTGGCGGAGGACGGCACCGGACTGCATGTTCCGGCCGAGGACCCCGAGGCATTGGCGGCGGCGGTGGTTCGCCTTAGAAACGACGCCGGGCTGCGTCAAACCCTTTCGAAGAACGGTCTCGCCGCGGCGCCGCGCCATACCCGACGGCGCCAGGCGGAGGTCATGCTCCAGACTCTGGAAATCGTGGTGGCCGGCCGCGGCGAACAAGCCGGTCTCGGCTACGGCTATGGCGACGTGCGTTTGGCCGACGCCTCCAGCCATGGACCGCGGACCACGCATTGAGCATAGCAGTGCGAATGCCACGCGACGTTCCCGGCACCGCGACCATCGCCGCGGTGACGGCCGGGCTGTTTCCCTTCGTCGCAATCGTTGCGCCCAAGGCGACCGTCGTGCTCATCGTCATCTGCGGGTCTTTGAGCCTGGTCCATGTCGCGCGCCGCGGGGCGTGGCGCGAATTATGCCCCGCCGCGGTTACCGTGATCTTCGCGGTGTTCGCCGCGTGGGCCCTGTACAAGAGCCTGGCGACGGCCGAACAGTGGACCAGCATCGGACTTTGGTTCCGGTTGATGGCGGTTGTCCTTTCGGGCTTTGGCGCGGTTTGGCTGTTCGGATCGCTGTCGCCCATGGAGCGCCGGGGCGCGCATGACGCGCTGATCGCCGGCATCGTCGCCGGCCTAGTGGTCCTGTTGATCGCGCCCGCGATATACGCGCTCAGCGGGTTCACCCTGTTCGGTCGCGGCAGTCCGAACCCGATGACCGCGTTAAGCCCGGGCCAGGTCGTTATGGCGATGGTGTCGGCGGTGGCGTGGGGCGTCTTGATCCAACGTCGCCGGCGCGTCGCGGCCGCGATGCTCGGTGCGGCGACGCTGATCGGGTTCTTACCGTTGTCTTCCAGCTTGGCGATCGCGGTGCTATTGCTGGGTACGCTGGGCATGGCATGGGGATTACTCACGCGGCTACCGGGTACGCGCCTGTTGATCGCCCTTCTTGTCGTCGCGGCCGTGATGAGTCCGCCGCTGGCCACCGAATTGCTAAGGATGTCCGGTGGCGCGCCGGGCGATTCACCCACCGTCACCAAGGTGATCAGGCAATTCGACCTGACCGGTCGCCTGGAGAACTCGATCCGGCATAGATTTCAGATCTGGGCGTTCGTCATCGAGCGTGCGCGCGAGCGACCCGTGCTTGATTTTGGTTGGGGACTCGATGCCTCCCGGCGCATCCCCGGCACCCATAAATCGACATCCCTCAACGCCGAACGTCTGCCCCTGCATCCTCACAACGCCTTCCTGCAAGCCTGGCTGGAACTCGGCACACCCGGGGTCGCTCTACTCTCGATAATCATGGGCTATGCCGCGTTCGCGGGGCTGCGCCGCGGGGCGTCATCGCTTGCTTGCGCGGTACGCGCGGGGACCTTGCTGGCCACGCTGACGGCCGCCATGCTCGCCTATGGTCTCTGGCAGAACTGGTGGGTCGCGGCGCTGTTCCTGACAGCCGCCATTTCATCATCGTTCCGCGACGCGACTCAGAGGGGTTCCGCCGCCGGCACGGTTCGAATCCTGGTCAACGGAATCCACGCGAAAAGCGGCGGCGGGGCGAACTATCTCCGTAATTTGATTCCATTGCTCGCACGCGAGGACGACCTTGAAATCCATCTCTGCATCGGTGAGGAGCAGCATGGGCAATGGGCCGACAGCGGCGACGAAATCAAGGTCCATGTTCTGCCGGCCCGATCCGGCATTTGGAGTCTGGCGCTCGCCGAACAGTGGCTGGTTCCCGTGCTGGCCGGGCGAATTGGCGCCGAAGTTACATTTTCTCCGGCCAATTACGGCCCGATATTCGCGCCCAACCCGGTAATCATGCTACGTAATGCCATGAGCGTCGCGGCAATGGAGCGGCGGCCGCGGATGATCCTTTACTGGGTGGCGGTCTATGTCGCCACCGCGGCGTCGCTGGTGACAGCTCGCGCGGCGATATCGGTCTCCGATTATGCGCGCCGAGCGATCGCTTCCGGGCCGCTGCGTCCGTTCCGAGATCGTGTCACGGTGATCCCTCACGGCGTCGGACCACCTTATTCCAACTCCGTGGAAAAACCGGAAAGGGATGAATTCGTACTTTCCGTTTCGGATATATATGTCCAGAAGAATTTTCCCAGGCTAATACGCGCCTTCGCGATTGTTCACGCAGGCCATCCGAACACCAAGTTGATCATCGCCGGCCGGCCGATCGATACACAGCTATTCGATGAGCTGCGGAATATGGTCGAATCCGAATCTTTACAGAACCATGTCGAGTTTTTGGGAGAGGTTGCGGCGGATCGGCTGGCGGAACTGTATTGCAATTGCCGCCTTTTCGTATTTCCGTCCCTGGTGGAGACCTTCGGCAATCCCTTGGTCGAGGCCATGGCGTGTGGCGCCCCGATTGCCAGCGCGCGCCGCGCGGCCATGCCCGAGGTCCTCGACGACGCCGCGATCTATTTCAATCCCATGAGCGAGGGGGACATGGCGGCGGCGATAAATCGACTACTGAACGAACCCATGACGCGGAGCGAACTTTCCGCCAAGGGGCGATTACGCGCGGAGAATTATTCCTGGAAACAGACTGCTCAGCGCACGGCCGCGATCCTGCGAAAGACCGCGGGTCGTAAAGCCGCCATACCCTGATCAAGTTGATTCAATGCTTGTCCAATCACAAATCAGTTGACTGTGCGACACCGCAGGGTTTCTCTTTGAGAGGAGTATCGCGCATCGTTATGGGGCATGCACGGAACTTCAGAAAACAGTTGGGATCCCAATGAAAGCGAGACGACGGGAAATGGAAACGGGATGAATCAGATAAAGGATCTGTCCAAGGCGGCGTGGGAGATTCCCGATCTGCCGGAACGCTATCTTCTGGATCTGCGTACCGAATGCAATCTTCGTTGTCCCATGTGCCTGTTGCATGGATCGGACGACGAGGCGCGCAAGGAATCCGCCGTCGGCAAAATGGAAGTCGATAGCGCACGCAAAATTCTCGACGAGATCATGACGGTCAAGCCGCTCATTCAGCCGAGCATGTGGGGCGAACCGCTTCTGGCCAAGGACCTCCGCCAACACCTGACGAATATGAAGGAACGCGGCATCTCGGTCTCCATGAATACCAATGGATTGACCCTGCGCGAGGACATGGCGCGTTTCTTTGTAGAGGTTCAGCTTGATTCGCTGTTCTTCAGCCTCGATTCGACGACGCCCGAGACCTTGAAGAAGGTACGCGGCGTCGACAAGCTGGAAAAGATCCAGGAAAACCTGAAGATGATGCTGCGGGTGCGCGATGAAATGGGCGGCGTTTTTCCGCGCATCGGGGCGACCTTTACTATCCAGGAGGACAACGAACACGAGCTCGAAGAGTTTGTCGATCAGTGGGTCCAGATAGCCGACGTGGTCCGCGTGGGCACGGTATTCGAGGAAGGCTCGCTCTCGGGTATCACCATGCCCGAGAAACGGGTGCCGTGCGGCGCCCTCTACCACACTATGCCGGTCCATTATAACGGCGATGTGTCGATTTGCTGTTTCGACAGCTTCGCCGAACAGATCGTCGGCAATGTATTCGAGGACGGCGGGGTTAAAGCCGTCTGGCACGGCGATAAATTGAACGAAATACGCCGTTTTCATGAGACCGGACAATTCGACAAGGTTCCTTTCTGCAAGGATTGCAACGCGTGGGCGGGATATGTTTATGAAGAAGAAATAACCGAACGCGCGGGCGTACCGGTGCTGGAACGCCGGTCCCATCAGTTCATCTATTACAATCGCATCGACCGGCTGGAAAGTTGGCACGAAAATCTGCGCGGGCACGTACCGCCGGACCGGGAAAATCTTCACTTAGAGGATATTCCCGCAAGCTGAGCAGCATTCGAGGGGACGGTTGACGTGGAAAGCGGTGCCGACCGGAGGTCTGCCTTGGGAGACAATCTTAAATGATAGTTCTTGGCATACATGGCGGGGTTACACTGGGGCAGCATGAACCCTCCGCGGCACTGGTGCGCGATGGGCGCGTGATCGCCGCCTGTGAGGAAGAGAGATATCTGCGGATCAAATCCGCTTATGGCCACTTGCCCTATTATTCGATCAAAGCCTGCCTGGAGGAGGCCGGTGTCGCGTTCGAGGATATCGACCTGATCGTATCGCCCGGCGTTACCTATTCGGATCACCATGACCGGCTGGTTAAATATTTAAACCATTGTTTCGGTAGCTGTCCCAAAATCGAACTGGTCCATCACCAGCAAGCCCATCTGGCGGCGGCGTTTTACGGTTCAGGACTGGACGACGCCATTGTCCTGTCGCTTGACGCGACCGGCGATGGCGCATGCGGCATGATGGGCCACGCCACGACTTCCGGTGGGATCAAGGTCCTGGAGGAAATTCCGACGAACAATTCACTCGGATATTTCTATACCTTGATGACCTATTTCCTGGGGTTTGGCGATGGTGACGAATACAAGGTAATGGGGCTTGCGCCTTACGGCGAGCCATCAATCGATCTCAGCAAAATCATCAAACCGGCCAACGGGAGTTGGGAATTCGACTGGTCCTTCGTCCGCGACGACCCGCCAGTGCGGTCGCCCTTCGAACCGCTATACGCCGGCAAGATCTCGGAAATTCTGGGTCAACCTAACCGCAATCCGGCGGGCGAAATGACCGATTTCTACCGCGACGTCGCGCGATCAACCCAGCAGACCATGGAAGACTGCTTCATGGCGCTGATCGATTCCTTAAAGGCGCGCGTGCCCGAAGCGCGCAATCTTTGCTATGCCGGAGGGGTAGCGCTCAACTGCAAAGCCAACCGACGCCTTCTCTATTCCGGGATGTTCAACAACATCTATGTTTCGCCGGTCTCGTCGGACCGGGGGCTGGCGATCGGCAGCGCATATCTCGGCGCGGTGTCGTTGGGAGACAACCCCTGGCCGCACTGGCATGCCTATCTCGGTTCATCCTATTCCAACGATTCCATTAAAGCCGAGCTGGAGAGCAACGGCGTCTCGTTCGAGCATACCGACGATCCGTCCTTGACCGCGGCGCGGCTGATCGCGGATGAAAAAATCGTCGGTTGGCATCAGGGCAGATCGGAGGCCGGCGCGCGGGCGCTCGGCAGCCGGTCGATCGTCGCCAGTTGCGCGACCGCGGAAATGAAGGACAAGGTCAACGCCCGCATCAAATATCGCGAGGAATTTCGGCCTTTCGCGCCGTCCGTTCTGTCGGAAGAAGCCGATGTTTATTTCCGCACCGAGGGCAATGACTTTCCTTATATGAATTTCACTCTCGACGTGGTGCCGGAGAAGGCCGGAGAAATCGCCTCCGTGGTCCATGTCGACGATACCGCCCGGGTCCAGACGGTGCGCAGTTCCGACAACGAGCTCTATTACGACCTGATCCGAAATTACCGCGATCTGACGGGAACGCCGGCCATCCTCAATACCAGTTTCAATTTAAAGGGTCAGCCGATCGTCGAAACGCCGCGAGATGCGCTGATGACGTTTTTCGGGTGCGGGCTCGATGCGCTGGTGCTGGGCAATTATGTCGTGCGTAAAAACGATGCCTGACGACGGCGGACGCGCCGCGATTTACCACCTGCTGGAAACAATGGAGGTCGCGCGCGACGGGGTGCTGTTCGTCCACTCTGCGTTCAAGAACTTTGCCCGCGACGGTTTCGACGCCAATATCGTGATCGAGGCGTTCATCGACTATATGGCGCCTGGCACGGTGCTGCTGCCAACCATGTCGTGGCGCTACGTGAAGCCGGACAAGCCGTTTTTCGACGAATTGGAGACGCCGTCCAATACCGGTATCTTGACCGAGAAGTTCCGCAACGAATACGCCTCTCGCCGCAGCCTGCACCCGACCCATTCGGTGGCCGGGCTGGGTGAGTTGGTCGACGATATTCTCGGCAGCCACCATCTCGACGATACGCCGTGCGCGGCAGGCAGCCCGTTCGGGCGCCACGCGGCGCATGACGGGTTCGTTCTTTTGTTCGGCATTACCATGGACTGCTGCACCTTGATCCATCATGTCGAGGAGATCGTCGCCATCGACCATTACCTCATGCCTCCGGAGAAGACAGAGCGTTATACCTGCCGCGACCGGCATGGCGGGGAGGTCACCGTAAATTTGCGGCGCCACCTGTTCCTGCCGCGCAACTACTGGCAATTCCAGGATCGTCTGGCGTCCGAAGGCGGGCTCAAGGTCACTCTCTGCGGCCGATCCATTTGCCGAGGCTTTCGAGCGCGCGACATGATGGGCGTCGTGACGCGCGCGCTGGAAGAACAGCCCGACGGCGTACTTGCCAAGCCCGGACAACGTTTCCGCATGATGTGACGTCACATGAGAGAAGACCCCGCTGCTCGCATTAAACCTAATCGGCGTTTACAGCTGACCGATGCGGCGGTTGCCATAATCCAGCATGACGACGGCCGTTACCTCATGCAGCGTCGCGACGATATTCCCGAAATTCCCTATCCGGATTACTGGGGCCTGTTCGGGGGCAGCATCGATCCGGGCGAGACCCCTGGCGAGGCTCTAATCCGGGAGCTTCAGGAGGAGTTGGAATTCCGGCCCCGGGAGACGACATATTTCACCCGCTTCGAGTTTGATCTCGCTCCCATGGGGTTGCGGCAGTGTTACCGTGAATTTCATGTCGTCCCGATCACCGATAGGGAGTTGGCTTCGGTGGTCCAGCACGAAGGGGCGGGCATGCGTTTATTTTCCGCGCCGGAGATTCTTTCCCACGGCAAGGTCACGCCGTACGACGTCTATGCGCTATGGCTACACCACAACAAATCGACTTTCTATGTTTGAGACGCTATTCGGCGGGATACGAAAACAGTTCGGTTAATTCCGAAAACCGCGGTCGGTCGAGATCGCGTTCGAGCACGATTGCATTGTTGTCGTCGAACGGCCACTCGATCCCGAGATCGGGATCGTTCCAGGCGAAGCCATGCGCGTGCGATGGCGCAAACAACGATCCAAGTTTAAAGATTACCTCGGTGTTCGGTTCGATCGTGGCGTAACAATGGGCAAAACCCGTCGGTACGTAGATTTGAAACCAGTCCTCGGGCGACAACTCGACTTTTACATGTTGGGCGAAGGTCGGGGAGCCCTGGCGCAAATCGACATTCACATCAAGAATCCGTCCATGCGTTACCCGGATGAGTTTGGGCTGTCCATAGGGGGGCGACTGGTAGTGGAACCCGCGAACCGCAAAGGGGTGTGGCGAGAAACAGTGGTTTTCGTGCACGAATTGCGTTGTTATGCCGATGCTCTGAAAATAGGCGCTATTGTATGTCGGCTGAACAAAACCACGCTGGTCCGTCCTTCTCGCGCTGCGGAATATCCTGAGTTCGCCAATGTCGAGTTCGCGGCAATCCAGCTTCTCGACGACGGGGCCTTGTTCGTTCATCAGCGCTCTTACTTGCCTTGCCTGAAGCTTGCCTTTATTACTCTGATCCACGAGCGACTGGCAACTCGCGTCGCGCCATGGCCGTTTAAATTTGATAACCCCGCCCGTCTGTCTGTAGTAGCTGGGTAATAATGGGGGATGATTGCAGGGTTAAAGATGGGCGATCTTGGCAATATCGATACAATTATAAAAGCGGGATCGGCCGATGAACTTCGCGCCGCGCTGCGTTCACGATATCCCAATTTCGACATTGGTGGCCTCGATAGACTGATCATTATTGGCGCCGCGGACGAAGGCGTCCGGCTGGCCGGTCTGTGCCGTCAGCGGGGAATTCGAATTGTCGCGATATGCGACGATAACCCCGAAAAACAAGGGACGGCAATCGAAGACGTCGCGGTAAGTCGGGTGGATTCCCTATCCGGCGAGGACACCGACATTCCGGTTGTCATCGCCTCGCATCGCGTGCTGGGCGCCGCGAAGAAGCTTGCCGGCATGGGGTTCCGCAATATTGCCCCGTTCGCCCTCCTACAGGTGCTCGACGGCGAGGCGTTCCCGCCACATATGTTTTACGAAGGCTGGCTCGAGGACCTGGTAAACAACAGCGAACAGTATCGTGAGCTGTTCGAATTACTGAGCGACGATTTTTCACGCGAAGTTCTTAACCAGGTCATCGGCTACCGCCTCACTCTCAATGTCGGAGCGCTTGAGCCCGTTATTGAGTGGGATCTTTATGGCTCAAAAGGGTTGATCGAGTATGGCGAGGATGAGGTCTATGTCGACGGCGGGGCGTACGATGGCGACAGCATCCGTCTGTTCATCGAACGGGTAGGCGGCAAATTCAGTCGCGTTATGGGCTTTGAACCCGACACCAATACGCACCGGCTGCTTGAGGCTAACTTCGCGGACGACCCAAGGGTCGAGCCCATAAACAAAGGCCTCTATAGCCGCGAAGATACCTTGCATTTTGACAATGCCGGCACCCGTGGTTCGATCATTACCGGCGAAATGAACGGTGGCATCGTGATACCGGTCACCAGCCTCGACCGCACCCTAAACGGCGACCGGGTTACGTTTATTAAGATGAACATCGAGGGCGCGGAGCTCGAGGCTTTACGCGGCGCGGAGAAAGCGATCACGCGTTGCCGGCCGAGACTCGCCATATCCGCCTATCATCGGTCCAGTGACCTGTGGGAGGTCCCTTTCCTGATCCGCGAACTACGTCCCGATTACAATCTCTATATGCGGCAGCACGACGGCGGCGTAATCGAGACCGTTTGCTACGCGCTGTAGCTTCGCCGGGTTGCCGAAAGCCGGAATTCGGCGCCGCTCAAACAATTACTCGGCGCGCCAATGATAAAGAATGTCCCCCGTCTGTTTCATATAACATCGATTACACTTGGGAATGATCGCGTTTGACCATGATGGTGAAGTAGCGTTGTCCGAAGATTCCTTGATAAGGCGCCATTCCATTTTGCCGGCCGAGCCTTCCCGGGTCGTTATCCTCGGGGCGCGCGGTGTTATCGGGCAACCGACCGTGGAGCGGCTGAAAGCTGACGGCATCCCGACGTTGGCGTTGGGTTCGGATAGTATGGATTTGCTGGCGCCGGGCGCTGTGACACGCCTGTCCGACCTTCTGCGTCCCGATGACTCAGTGGTGATGCTGGCCGCTTTGACGCCCGATCGGGGACGCGACGTCGCCACCATGATGCGGAATGTACAGATGGGCGCGAATCTGTGCGCCGCCCTGGACCGGTGTCCTGTCGCGCACGTCGTCTATATCAGCAGTGACGGCGTTTATCCGTTTGTTGACGAACCGGTCACCGAAGACTGCTGCGCTTCGCCGACCGACCTGTATCGCGCGATGCATCTTGTACGCGAACGGATGTTGGCGCATGTGAACACGGGGCTGCTCTGCATCCTGCGTCCAACCCAGATTTGCGCGGCGGCTGACACACATAACGCATACGGCCCCAACCGATTTTTGGTCGAGGCGACCGCGAAGGACACCATCACGTTGTTCGGCGAAGGAGAAGAAATACGGGATCACATAATGGTGGACGATGTCGCCGAGATCATCCGGCTTTGTCTCGTACATCGCGTTGAGGGTCTACTAAATGTCGCCACGGGGCGATCATTATCATTTCAGGCGGTCTCGGATCTGGTCGCACGGCATTTTCCGGCCCGGCCGCAAATCATACATATCCCACGCTTGGTGCCGGTGACACACCGCCGGTTTGACGTGTCGCGATTGCTTACGGTTTTTCCCGAGTTGCGCTTTACCCCGATAGAGGAAGGGATCGCCGCCGTTCATTCGGCCTGACCGCACTCGAATTCCTTAAGCGCGGTTTTGATCATGGGCCCAATGAACGGTAAGCCTTGGAATACGCCTCTATCATCCGATCCAGCGAGAAATGCTGCTCTATGCGCTGCCGCGCCTTTAAACCAAACCGTTTACGTCTCCCGGCGTCGTCGACCAGGGTCTCCATAGCCGTGGTCAGGGCATCGACATTTCCAGGACTGACCACGATGCCCGTCTCACCGACGATGCGCCGCGTATCGCCGACATCCGTCGCCGCTACCGGCACGCCACAGGACATCGCTTCGCCGACTGTGTTCGGAAACCCTTCTCCGAACAGCGAGGCCGTTACTAGCATGTCGCAAGCCGCCAGCAGGCGCGGCACGTCGTCACGCATTCCAAGCCGGTAGAGTCGGGGATGACCGGGCAGCGATTCGGTTCCCTTGCCAATGGCGAGCGCACAAACGCCGTCCAGCCGGTCCAGCACCTGGAGGAACACCTCGTGACCTTTCATTGGGTCGACGCGGCCGACGATCGCGACGAGGATCGTATTTTCTTCAATGTCTAGGCTGTCGCGCACGTCCCGGCGCGCCTGCGGATCAGGATGAAAGCGGTTGTTGTCGATACCGTTATCGATATGTATGAACCGCTTTGGTCGGTAACCGATTGCCCGGTGCGCGGCGATACCGGCCTCGGAATTTGCGATCACCGCGGCGGGAAAGCGCGAAAGGATCCGGCAGGCCCGGATCGTTGCCGCGAGCCGCCATGGATACCGGCTTGTGTCCATGTTTGAACAGCGCAAACCCCAGACCAAACGCGTCGTTTTTCGCCTTCCGGAAATCCACAGGGCGAGCAGACTGACCAGGTCGGCGTGATACATCCAGCTTTGCACGATCGCCGGCCTGGTCCGGCGGATGAGGCGCGCCAGTCTTACCAAACCCATCGGGTTCGCACTTCCGCGCGCCATTCCAAGATCGGTTACGGGCACGCCTGCAGCCTCAAGCAGCTTGCGGTTCGGGCCCTCGCCAACCATTGCCGCGACGGCAAGCGGCCGAAAGCGATTTTGCTCGCGAGTTGCCAGACTGACGAGATTTGCCTCGGCGCCTCCGATACCGAGCCCGGTGATCACATGTAGAACGCGCGGCGGCTCGTCAATCGTGGTCACGGTGGTGCGCCGCTGGAACTTCGATATGTCTATTGGAAACTGGGTGTGGCTTCATAGCACCGAGCCGTTTTAGCAATGGCCGCATTGTATAGTAATCTGTTCGTGACCGCGACGAGACCGGAGCGCATCTTGATTCGTTCGCCCGACCTGGTTCACGGAACATGCGGCTACGGAAGGCAATGAAGGTATTTTTCCTTATTCGGTCGCTGAATTACGGCGGCGCCCAGCGACAACTCGTCGTGCTCGCCACCGGGCTCGCCGAACGTGGGCACGATGTATCCGTAGTAACCTACTATCCCGGCGCGCCTCTAGCCGAACCTTTGGAAGCCGCCGGCGTCTCGGTTCGTTCCCTCGACAAACGCGGACGCTGGGATATTGCCCGTTTCTTTTTCCGGTTTGTTCGCCTGCTGCGTCGTGAACGTCCGGATGTGCTGCATGCCTACCTCCCGACAAGCAACCTTTTCGCGGTCTGCGCCAGCATCGCCGTGCCAAGCATGTGGGTCGTTTGGGGCGTGCGCGCCGCCGAAATGGAGCTCTCCGCATTCGATTTCTGGTCGCGAGCGCCCTATGCACTACAGCGGATGTGCCACCGTTGGGTAGATCTGGTTATTTGCAATTCGCACGCGGCCGCGCGGGAGATGCGCCGCACGGGACTCGGTGACCGCAATCTTGCGGTGGTGCCGAATGGGTTCGATACCGACCGTTTTCGGTCCTATCCGGAAGCCGGCCGGCGCTTGCGCAAATCCTGGGGTGTCGCTGATCAGGCGCCGCTGGTCGGCCTCGTTGCCCGGATCGACCCGATGAAGGATCATGAGACCTTCATCAGGGCAGTGGCGCGAGTTGCCGAGGCGTCATCCGATGCGCGGTTCATATGCGTCGGTGGGGGCGAACCGGCCGCGCGGCAACGATTGCAGGAGCTGGCTGATACACTGGGACTTTCAAATCGTCTCTTATGGGTTGGCGATATAAACCCCGGCGAGATGCCGGCCGTGTACAGCGCTTTGGACTTGCTCGTCCTGTCGTCGATCGCTGAATCCTTCCCCAACGTCGTCGGTGAGGCATTGGCCTGCGGCATTCCGGTTGTGGCAAGCGATGTAGGCGACGTCGCGGAATTAATCGACGATAGCGGCTTGATCGTAGGTCGCCGTGACGCGGAAGCCCTGGCGGACGGAATTCGCGACATTCTCGGCCGATCTCCGGCGGCGCGAGAGGCGCTGGGCCAAGCCGGAGCGGCCCGTATCAGCCGCTATTATTCCCGCGCGCGGATGATCGACGATACCGAGCAATTGCTGAAAGCTATCTCGTAGAGATTCGATGGATTTGGCGAGGGTTGTTTCACTGCCAAACACCGATGGATCGTTGCCTTCAATCCGTTCTGACTGTAATTTTTCGTTGTTAAAAATAATGGCATAGAATCAAGTGGTGGGCGCGAAATCTTGGGTCACGTAGCAATTTATTTCGACGAAGTTAAACAGGTTGTCGAGGCGTTGGATCTTGACGCCATTGAACGCGTCGCCGACGCGCTGTCAGCGCTCCGAGAGCGCGGAGGTCGCCTGTTCATTCTTGGAGTAGGCGGCAGCGCGGGTAATGCGGGGCACGCGGTCAACGATTTTCGAAAGTTGTGCGGCATAGAGAGCTATGCACCGACAGACAACGTTTCCGAGTTGACGGCGCGAACCAACGACGAAGGCTGGGAGACAGTGTTCGCGGCATGGCTCGCGACAAGCAATGCAAGTGATCGCGACGCGGTGCTCGTCTTTTCGGTGGGCGGCGGCAATGCCGAAAAAAACGTGTCCCTCAATCTCGTACACGCCCTCGATGAGGCGAAGAAACGAGGATTGATCGTGCTGGGTATCGTTGGTCGCGACGGCGGTCACGCCGCAAAGGTCGGAGACGAAGTGATCATCGTCCCGACCGTCGAACAAAATCACGTAACCCCACACTCCGAGGCATTTCAGGCTGTGATCTGGCATTGCCTGGTGTCCCACCCGAAATTGCAGATAGCAGCGACCAAGTGGTGAGGGAAGGCAGCCGAGAGACAGATGCGAAATGCGAGTACCGATCCGCCCGTAGGCATCGGCACGCTGCTACGGCGCGTCTGGCAGCGGCTATTCAGTCACGGGCCCGCTTGGATACTGGCGCGCATCGCCCGGGAAGTATCGGTGCCCACGACCTGGCCAGGCGGTTTACTGCGGTACATCGCAATGGTCATACCTCGTGCGGGAGGGCAATTGCGGCGGATTTTCCAATCGGCGTCTGAAACGCCTCTGCTGCTGGCCTTTTACGACCTGCAGGTTCAACCGCCTACATTCGACTTTCTGTGGTTCCTGACCGGAGCGGAACTTGAGCGTCGTCGGCTCGGTCTGGCCGGCGTTCATATCGTAGTCGTTCCCGACTCCGGTTCAATGGCGCGATCGTATCCGGGCGCTAACGATCAGGAACGTTTTTCGGTCAAATGGCGATTGGAGAACATCGTTGTTCCGTCGATCGGATTTCTGGAATCCGGTGCCGGTTCCACGATCTGTCACGACCGATCCCAGGCCAAGTCGTTGTTAGACGCTTCTGATCACGTTTATCCAGTCGGCTACAGGGTAGGTTTTCCAGTGCCGCACAACCCCGGCGAAACCATCGAAGCGGGCCGCGCGGCGGATCATTCCGTCGCGATATTGCGAAGCAGCGACGATGCGCGCCATTACGTTTCGGAATGGCTTGCCGACCGGGCGAAGACGCGGAAAGTTGTCTCGATTACGCTGAGGGAATACGCCGAGGAGCCGGACCGGAACAGCAACGTCGAGGCTTGGGCGACTTTCGCCCGGCGTATTCAAGACGACGGCTACTTTCCCGTCATCATCCGCGATACCGGGGCGTCCCTGGCGCCGGAGGGGGACGATTTTCAGGGTCTGACCATTTTCGCCGAGGCGGCTTGGAATATCTCATTACGAATGGCGTTTTACGAAATCTGTTACTTGAACATGGGCGTCAATAATGGCCCGGCCGGGCTTTGCTGGCTCAACGAGCACACCCGTTACCTGACTTTCAAGATGATTCGCGCCAACGAGCGAGAGAGTAGCGAAGCGGCATTCCGGGTGCGCGGCATGAAGCCGTACGCGACGCTCCCCTTCTCCACGCCGTTTCAGAAATGGATATGGGAGG
Organism: uncultured Rhodospirillaceae bacterium; assembly: GCA_964587515.1. Lineage (GTDB taxonomy): Bacteria > Pseudomonadota > Alphaproteobacteria > MPNO01 > MPNO01 > CAZPMO01. The sequence continues at coordinate 30,058 of CAZPMO010000014.1, forward strand.
AAGACAGCCTCGAAATCCTTGACCGGGAATTTCGCGACATGGTGGACCGCATAACCGCCGACGCAGACGGTTGATGCTCTATTCATCGAACCATATCGAAGCGATCAGGAGCGAGGAACTGCGTCGCGTTCTTGCCCAGGCGCCTGGAATACGCGGCCCATTGCTGGAAATCGGCGGGGGCAGCGGCTATCAAGCGCAAATTCTGTCTCAAACCGTGAGCGATGTTATTTCGGTGGATGTGTCGCGGGCGGCGCGGGGCGGCGAGCATTATCCGGTCTGCATCTACGATGGCAAGTCGTTGCCTTTCCCGGACGGCCATTTCAATACCCTGTATTCGTCCCATACCCTTGAACACGTGGTCGATGGCGAAGCGTTCCAGCGGGAACTTCGACGCGTGCTCGCACCAGACGGGACGGCAATTCATGTTTTACCGTCATCCATCTGGCGGTTGGCGACGCTTGTCGCGCATTATCCCGCGATGATCATTTTCGTTTGCCGCCGTATCCGCCAATATGCCGATCACAACCGCGACGCTGGGCGGGAGCCGACTTCGGGACCGTCCTCCCGACAAAATTTGATTGCGGTGGCAAGAACGCTGATCTGGCCAAGCCGTCATGGCGAAGTGGGAAACGCATTCTCCGAACTTTATTATTTTTCGCGAATCCGGTGGCGCGCTTTATTTCGGCGCGGTGGATGGCGCGTGGACCGCGCGGTGGCGTTGGGTCTGTTTTACACCGGATACGGCGTCGGCGCCGGGTGGATGGGGATGGGCGCTCGCCGTGTCGCGGCGTCGTTCCTAGGAAGCGCTTCGACGCTTTATGTCATGCGGCGTACCGTGGACGCTGCGTGATAACCGTGTCGAGACTTACCTTCGTTATTTCCTCTCTGGAAGCCGGCGGTGCGGAGAGGGTCGCCGCTATTCTCACGGCGGAATGGGCGGCGCGGGGCTGGCCTATCACACTGCTGACGTTTGACGATGGTCGGAAATCGCCGTTTTTCACGCCGCATCCGGAAATCGACTACCGCCCGCTCGACCTGAGGCGCATATCGCGGCATGTCGTCGCGTCGATTGTCAATAATTGTGGGCGGCTATGGCGGTTGCGTCGGGCGATAAGCGATTCGCGGCCCGACATAATCGTTTCATTCGGCGACACGACGAACGTTCTGACTCTGATTGCGAGCCGAACGTTGGGTGTCCCGGTCATCGTCGCCGAACATGTGGATCCGGAACATCATGCGATCGGAAGGGCATGGCGAATTTTGCGCCGCCTAACCTATTCTTGGGCCGACACCGTAACCGTTCTGACGGCGCGCATGAGTCGGCAATTCCCATACGCGCGCCGTGTGGCCGTGGTACCCAATCCTATTCCGCCGCCCACACCGGGCGGTCACCCAGCGTTTGTGTTGAAACGTCCCGCCGTCGTGGGGGTTGGACGGTTGCAGCATCAAAAACGTTTTTCGTTGTTGATTGACGCGTTCGCGGGATTGGCAAAGCGCTATCCCGACTGGACGCTTTATATTTTTGGCGATGGCCCGCTCCGCGACCGGCTCGGCGTGCAAATCGAGGGGCACGGTCTCGCCGACCGGATCGAGCTTCCCGGAATTATTACGCCGATAGACGGGCTGCTGCGGCAAGCAGACTTGTTCGTGCTCAGCTCAGCCTACGAGGGATTTCCCATGAGCTTGTGCGAGGCCATGGCTAATGGGGTCGCGGTGATTTCGACCGACTGTCCCACCGGTCCGGAAGAGATTATTCGCGATGGGGTGGATGGTATCCTGGTAAAGAACGACGATCTCACGGCGCTTGGGAACGCAATGGTGCGGCTAATGGCGGATCCCGATCAGCGGGCGGCGCTTGCCGACAATGGGCTCCGAATCACTGAGCGATTCGGAACGGAGCGTATTTTAGGGCTTTGGGATGATATCTTTGCGGACGCGGTGGGGCGCTGAATTCAATTTCGTCGCCTGATCGCGGGTCGGGGAATTCTTATGGGACGCAAAGCAATCTTCTTCGATCGTGACGGCGTTCTGGTTCGGTCTGAGGTGCGCGACGGCAAACCGTACGCCGCACGACGGCTTGAGGATTTTCATATCCTGCCGCAAGCGGCGGGTGTTGCCGCCAAGTTGAAGGAGGCGGGTTTTCTGCTTGTACTCGTCACCAATCAGCCCGATGTCGGAAATGGTTTGGTAGCGCGTTCAGTAGTCGAGGCGATGCATAGCCGTCTCATGAATGCAATACCGCTTGACCTAATAAAGGTTTGTTATCACCATCAAAATGAGGGGTGTATGTGCCGCAAACCAAAGCCCGGGATGTTGCTGGACGCGGCCACGGAATTGGGGATTGATCTGCGCGCCAGCTATATGATCGGCGACAGATGGAGCGACATTGTTGCTGGCAAAAATGCGACGTGTTATACCGTTTTCATAGATCAAGGGTACGCGGAAGAACTGCCCATAGAGCCAAATGTTATTGTGAATTCGCTGTCTGCGGCGGCGGCTGCAATCGTCTAATTTCATCGAAATATGGGCTGAAAAAAGGGGGGGGTATGAGCGATCGGTTAGGCGCGCTTTCGGTCCAGATTTATGCCGATGGCGCGGATTTGGGCAGCATTCTTGAACTGGCGAAAAATCCGCTTATCAAGGGATTTACGACCAATCCTACGTTAATGCGGGCTGCGGGAATTACCGATTACGAAGGGTTCGCGCGCAACCTGCTGACCGAAGTTTCGGACCGGCCGATTTCGTTCGAAGTCTTTGCCGACGATTTCGACGAAATGGAAAGGCAGGCTCTCGCCATTTCGTCATGGGGGCCGAATGTTTACGTTAAGGTTCCCGTTTCCAATACGAAAGGTGACTTCGCCGGCCCCTTAATTTCTCGGCTCAGCGACGCCGGCGTAAAACTGAATGTCACTGCGATCATGACCGTGAATCAGGTTTGGTCGGTGGCAGAAGCTCTGAACACAGAAACACCGGCGGTGGTCTCGGTGTTCGCCGGACGGATCGCGGACACCGGCGTGGATCCCGTTCCGCTGATGAGCGAATGTGTCGAGGTCCTGAAGGGACGGCCCAAGGCGGAATTACTGTGGGCGTCGCCTAGGGAATTGCTCAACATCTTTCAGGCGAGCGACATAGGTTGCCACATCATCACCGTAACCCACGGCGTGTTGAAAAAGCTGAGTTTGGTGGGGAAGGATTTGGATGAATATTCGCTTGAGACGGTCGAGATGTTTTATCGCGATGCGGTCGCGGTAGGGTATTCGATCGAAGCACCGCCGTCCGTGGCGGCGGAATAAAGAACCAATTCATCGCTTCAGCCCGTGGGAGGTCGAAAATAGCAATGTTCAACAACGTGTTGATTACAGGTGGTGCCGGTTACGTGGGCAACGTCCTTGTGCCGCAACTTTTGAATGGCGGCCATAATGTTACGGTCTACGACATTATGTATTTCGGTAGCGACACGTTACCGCTCGACAATCCGAACCTGAAAATCATCAAGGGCGATATCCGCGATACCGCGGCGCTTACGGAATCGTTCAAGGGCATCGATGCGGTGCTGCATCTCGCCTGCATCTCGAATGATCCGAGTTTTGAACTGGACGAGGATTTGTCGAAGTCGATCAACTACGATTGCTTCGAACCCATGGTGGTTGCCGCCAAGGCGGCGGGAGTCCAACGCTTCGTCTACTGTTCGTCCAGTTCCGTTTACGGGGTTTCGGACGCGCCCGACGTGACGGAAGATCACCCGCTGCTCCCGTTGACCCTGTACAACAAATTCAAGGGCATGTGCGAACCGCATTTGCTCGACCATTTGTCGGACGATTTCACCGGTGTCATCATTCGACCCGCCACCGTGTGCGGCTACAGCCCGCGCACGCGTCTTGATCTGACGGTGAATATCCTCACCAATCATGCGGTCAACAATGGCGTGATCACGGTTTTCGGCGGCGCCCAAAAACGGCCCAACCTCCATATTGCTGACATGTGCGACCTTTACGAATTGTTGCTGCGAGTGCCCGCGGACAAGATTCAAGGGGAGACCTTCAACGCCGGCTACGAAAACCATTCGGTCATGGAAATTGCCCAAATGGTCAAGAAAGTGGTGGAAGAAGAATTTCCCGACAAGGCCCCGATCGGCATTAAGGTGACGGAAACCGACGACAACCGATCCTATCACATCAATTCCGATAAGATCGAAAAGGCGCTGGGCTTCCGGGCGAAGAGGTCGATCGAGGATGCCTCGAGAGATCTTTGCCAAGCCTTCAAAACGGGCAAGCTTCCGGACAGCTTTGAAAACGACTGGTATTACAACGTCAAGCAACTCCAAACGCGACAGGCGGCATGACAAAACCCATCGCCATTGTAACCGGTGGCGCAGGGTTTATCGGGAGCCATTTGACTGATCTGCTCCTCGAACGCGGGTTCGCGGTTCGGGTTGTGGACAATCTGGTGGGTGGCCACGAGACGAACTTGGCCCACCATTCCGACAACGCCGATCTTTCCTGCGAGTGGGTCGATATTCTCGGCCTTTCTCCGGGTTCCGGAATTTTTTCCGGCGCGCGCTTTGTTTTTCACCTGGCAGGTATTGGCGATATCGTACCGTCGATCGAGCAGCCGACGGAATACATGTCGACGAATGTGCAGGGTACGGTACGGGTGCTGGAATGCGCCCGTCATGCCGGCGTTGAAAAGCTGGTCTACGCCGCATCATCGTCATGCTACGGGCTTGCCGATACACCGACTCGGGAAGACCACCCGATCGCCCCCCAGTATCCCTATGCACTTTCCAAATATTTGGGCGAACAATCGTGTTTGCATTGGCATAAGGTTTACGGTTTGCCGGTGAACGCAATCCGTATCTTTAACGCCTATGGCACTCGGGTGCGGACGACGGGCGCCTATGGCGCGGTGTTCGGGGTGTTCTTTAAGCAGAAATTGTCGGGCAAGCCGTTTACCGTCGTGGGCGATGGAACCCAAAAACGGGATTTTATTTACGCTACGGACGTGGCCGCGGCATTCCTGGCCGCTGCCGAAACTGACAGATCCGGCGAAATCTACAATTTGGGGGCCGGCAACCCGCAACCAGTCAACCGTCTGGTCGAACTGCTGGAAAACGATGTTACCTATATCCCCAAACGACCCGGCGAGCCGGACTGCACCTGGGCCGATATCACCAAAATTACGACTCAGCTGGAATGGGCGCCGAGGGTATCCTTCGAGGAAGGGGTTGGGCGGATGCTCGACGATTTAGATCACTGGCGAGGAGCCCCGCTTTGGGATCCGTCGTCGATCGCTGACGCGACGCGAACCTGGTTTAAATATCTTGGCGACGAATCACGGCCATGAATTCAGAACTTACGGAACGGTATGGGTACAAGATCAAGACCGCCGAGGAACTCAGTGTGATTCTGGGACCGTTTCCGCGCGCCGAGAAAGTCATCATGTGTCACGGCGTTTTCGACGTCGTTCACCCGGGACATGTGCGGCATCTGCTTTTCGCCAAGGGCAAGGCGGATGTTCTGGTCATCAGCATTACCGCCGACCGGCATATCTCCAAGGGCAAATATCGCCCGCATGTGCCGCAGGAATTGCGCGCGGTAAATCTCGCGGCTTTCGAGTTGGTCGACTACGTCATCATCGATCCGAATCCCACGCCTATCGACAATATCTACGCCCTCCAACCGGATTATTTCGCCAAGGGCTATGAATATGTATCGGACGGCATGCCGGTAAAGACGGCCGATGAGGCGGAGGTCGTTCAGTCCTACGGCGGCGAAATTATCTTCACGCCGGGCGACGTCGTTTATTCATCTTCGCAGTTGATCGAGACCGCGACGCCCGCCCTGACCATCGAAAAATTGCTGACGGTGATGGACAAGGAGGGAATTAATTTCAACACGCTGCGCGATACGGTTGGGAAGCTGGCCGAATTTCGCGTCCATGTCGTTGGCGATACGATTGTCGACAGCTACACCACGACGACAATGACCGGCAGTCAGGCCAAGACGCCGACCATGAGCGTCCGGTATGAAGATCGCACGGATTATATCGGCGGCGCGGCGGTGGTCGCCAAACACATACGCGCGGCCGGCGCGGAGGTCACATTTTCCACGGTGTTGGGCGACGACCCGTTGCAGGAGTTCGTATTGGAAGGGCTGAAGGAGAGCGGCGTCGATTGCCGCGCCGTGATCGACCCGACCCGGCCGACCACCCAGAAGAACGCGATCGTGGCGGGGGGCTACCGTCTTCTAAAGATCGATACCGTCGACAACAGTTCAATTTCGGACCACGTCCTGCAGGAAATTTCGACGGCGATCCGCGACGTGCCGACCGACGCGGTCGTTTTCAGCGATTTTCGTCACGGAATTTTCAATCGACGCACCATATCCAGCCTGACGGCTTCCATCCCCGACACCGCCTATCGCGTTGCCGACAGCCAGGTTGCCAGCCGCTGGGGTAATATCACCGAGTTCAAAGGGTTCGATCTGATTACACCGAATGAACGAGAGGCCAGGTTCGCGCTCGCCGACCAGGATTCCGGGATCCGGCCGCTCGCCGCACAACTCTATGATGAGGCTGAGTGCGCACTGCTTATCTTGAAGCTTGGCGATCGCGGCACCATTTCGTGCCGCGGCGGCGATCATGATTCACTTGATTCCTTTTTTGTGGTTGATAGCTTCGTTGATAATCTTGTCGATGCGGTTGGGGCCGGCGACGCCTTGCTATCCTATGCGACGCTGGCCATGCTCACGTCTAAATCACACGTGGAAGCCACTATTCTTGGGTCCATGGCGGCCGCATGCGAGTGTGAACACGATGGCAATATCCCCGTCGTGCCGGCGCATGTTTTGGCGAAGATCGACGAGACAGAGAAAAAGGCGAAATTCGGCTGAGGCACGATCTCATGCGCGTGGTCGTCATCGGACTTGGCGTCCAAGGTTATAAACGCCGGCAATTCGCCGGCGATGATTGCGTCGCAACCGTCGATCCGGTGAACAGCGACGCGACGCATAGCGCTATTGAAGACATTCCACTGGCCGATTATGACGCGGCGCTGCTTTGTGTTCCGGACGAGCCCAAAATAGATTTGATGACCTATCTACTGGGCAACGGCAAACATCTCCTCGTGGAAAAGCCCCTTTGGTCGCTCGACGATCAGGACATCTCTCGGGTCGAGGCGATCGCGCGTGATACGGGGACGGTCTGCTATACCGCCTATAACCATCGTTTCGAGCCGCACTTCGTGAGGATGCGTGAACTTATCGCGTCCGGGAAGTTGGGCGAAATCTACCGTTGTCGCATGTTTTACGGCAACGGCACGGCTCGATTGGTACGTGACTCCGCATGGCGCGATCATGGCGCCGGCGTGGTGCCTGATCTTGGTTCACATCTGCTGGACACAGCCTCATTCTGGTTTGACGAGCCGATGGGTGATTTGCATGTTATTTCCGCCGACTGTTACGAGAATCGCGCGCCTGACCATGTGGTCATCGGGTCTACCGGCGCCGGTCTCCGGCTGGAACTGGAAATGACGCTTCTGTCTTGGCGCAACCATTTCACCTGCGATATTTTCGCGGAAAATGGATCGGCCCACATCGAATCGCTATGCAAGTGGGGTCCATCGACGTTTACGCATCGGACCAGGCTTTTGCCGAGCGGCCGTCCGCCCGAGGAATCAGAGACGCTGGTTCAGGACGATCCCACATGGGAACTGGAATATCGTCATTTCAAGAAATTATGCGACGCGGGAGAATCTTGCGATCTTTCCAATGATTTGTGGCTCAACGGCATGCTGCGGCGACTGGGGGAAGATGCGGTCACGGCGGCGCGGTCATGAAAAAGCCGATTGTCGGGTTTTCAGGAATGACCCATCTGGGTTTGAACTCCGCCGCCGCCGCCGCGGAGCGGGGATTCGAAATTGTCTGTTACGACAGTGATCCGGAAGTTGTCGCCCGTATACAAGACGCGGAATTGCCGGTGTCGGAGCCCGATCTGACAGAATATCTATCGCGGAACAGTGGGCATGTAAAATTTACCGCCGAGGCCGGTGATCTCTCCCAATGCGATGTCGTTTACATCGCAGCCGACGTCCCGACCGACGACCAGGGCGCAAGCGACCTTTCCGGAATTCGCGCTCTTATCGATACCGTGGCAGGAAATCTTGGGCCAAGTGCGGTGCTTGTAATTCTTTGCCAGGTGCCCCCAGGTTTTACCCGCGATCTCCCCGTTCCGGCGGAACGATTGTTTTATCAGGTCGAAACCCTGATCTTCGGTCGCGCCATGGAGCGGGCGATGTATCCTGAACGTACAATAATCGGTTGCGCCGATCCCTCGCGCCCTTTACCCGAAGCCTATGGCGAAGTGCTCGCGGCCTTCGAATGCCCGATTTTGCCGATGCGTTACGAAAGCGCCGAACTGGCCAAGATTTCGATCAATTTCTGCCTGGTGGCATCGATCAGCGTCGCCAATATGTTGGCCGAGTTATGTGCGCGGATTGGCGCCGACTGGATGGAGATCGCACCGGCTCTTCAGCTCGACGAACGGATCGGTCCGCACGCCTATCTCACCCCGGGGTTGGGTATTTCGGGGGGAAATCTCGAACGCGATCTGACCACGGTGCTGCGGCTCGCGGAAGCGCATGGGACGGATTCCGGTGTGGTGGATGCCTGGTTGTCGAGCAGCCGGCACTGCAAGGGCTGGGCGATGCGTATCTTGCGAGACGAGGTGTTGCCGAACACTCCCGACCCGGCGATCGCGGTGCTCGGCCTCGCCTATAAGGAAAATACCCACAGCACCAAGAATTCTCCGGCTTTCGCCCTGCTTGAGGCCACGACCGATTATCGCGTATCCGTATATGATCCGGTTGTGCCGTCGTCCGCCGCGCCGCACGGGATTGGCGCGGACTCGGTGACCGCGGCGGTCGCGGGCGCCGACGTTCTGGCCATCATGACCCCCTGGGCGGAGTTCGGTTCGCTGGACGTCCCCACGCTGGCGCGGGAAATGAACGGGCACAATGTGCTCGACCCCTATCGTGTCCTGGACGGCGATGTGGTGGCAGCGGCGGGACTCGATTACTTTACGCTCGGAGCGCCGATGCTGCGTGCGTCAACGAGGAAATAAACCCATGCTGCTCCATTTGAATTCACAGCCAACCGCGCCGCGCCGCGTTGTCGTCCTTGGCGCCGGAGGTTTCGTGGGTGGCGCCGCCGTCCGGCGTTTCATGGCGAATGGTACGGAGATTCTAAGCTTGGCGCGCGCCGATATCGATCTTCTTTCCGATGGCGCGGGGCCGGCGCTGGCGGGAAAACTGCGACCGACCGATGCGCTGGTGGTCGTATCGGCGCGGGCGCCCTGCAAGGATGTTCCGATGCTGATGGACAATTTGCGAATGATGCAGGCCGTTTGCGCCGCCATCGATGCCAGCCCGGTCGATCACGTTGTTTATATCAGTTCGGATGCGGTCTACGCCGACAGTCCGGCCCCGCTGACCGAGGACTCATGCGCCGAACCAGGATCCATGCATGGCATGATGCATCTCGCGCGCGAATTGATGCTGCGTGAAACGGTGAAAGAGACGCCATTTACGGTTCTGAGACCAACGCTGATCTATGGCGCCGACGACCCCCATAACGGTTACGGGCCCAACCGGTTTCGGCGCCTGGGCGCGACGGGTGAAGAAATAGTGCTTTTCGGCGAAGGTGAAGAACGACGCGATCACGTGCTTGTCGATGATGTCGCCGAGATTATCGAACTCGCGGTAACCCACAAGAGCACCGGAGTGCTGAACGTCGTAACCGGAGAGGTTGCGTCGTTTCGCGATATCGCCCACATGGTGGTCAAACATTTTGAGGCGCCCGTCGAAATCAAAGGTTCGCCCCGGACGGGTGAGATGCCGCATAACGGTTACCGGCCATTCGACGCTGCCGCTACCCGTGCCGCTTTCCCCGAATTTTCATATACCGCGCTGCCCGATGGTCTGGCGCAAGTCCATCGTGCCACCGTGGGGCGCGTCTGATGGATGAGGTTGATCTCCTGCGGGCGCTTCCGAAAACGAAACGCAACCTCGAGAAACGCGCTGATGCAAAAAATCCGGAAGTAGTGCGTATTTCCAAGCAATACGGCGAAATGTATTTCGATGGACCGCGCGACTACGGTTACGGGGGGTATGGTTATGACGGACGATGGGTTCCCGTCGCCCGCGACATTGTCGAATATTTCTCCCTGAAGCGAGGGGATCGCGTTCTCGATATCGGATGCGCCAAGGGATTTCTGGTCAAGGATCTGCTACAGGTTTGCCCGGGGTTGGAGGCGTTCGGGCTCGATATTTCCGAATATGCTCTGATGCATTGTGAACCCGAAGTAATCGGCCGGTTGCATATGGGCAGCGGCGACCGCCTCCCCTTCCCGGATAATAGTTTCCAGTGCGTTTTATCCCTTAATACGATTCACAATTTTCGTCGCGAAAGTGCCATTAACGCAATGCGTGAAATTCAACGGGTTTCCGGCGGACGCGCCTTTGTCCAAGTCGATTCCTACCGAACGCCAGAGCAAAAGGAAATTTTCGAAAGCTGGGTCCTGACCGCCGAATTTCACGATTATCCGGATGGCTGGGTGAAGTTGTTCGAGGAGGCCGGGTATACCGGCGCCTATTACTGGACGATCATCCAATAGAACGCCGGCTCTATGGGAAACGCTGCGGGCTTGAACTATCGTTGGCGCCGAGGATTCGCCAAACACTCAACGTTTGTTCAAGATGATGCTTCTTAAATCCGCCAACAAAGTCCTCGCCAAATTCGCACCGGGTTTGTTTTCTGATACCCGCGATCGTCGCGAGACCATGCAATTTCCCTCATACGCGCTTTCGATCGGCGAGGAGCGTCGCGATAGAGCGACCCGGCTCAACGCCTATTGCGACAGGCTACTCGAAAAGCGCGACTACGAAATGGCCGCCAAACTGTTTGTTCAGATCGACATATTGAAATCCGGTTCGAGACGAGCGTTCCGGGCCCAGAAGGCGGCAACCAAAACCCTGTTCAAATATCGATCATATCAGGCCAATGCGCCGGAGCCGGACGCCGGGACCTTCGATTTTCTTTTTGTGACTTCGGGGCGAAGCGCATCGACGGCGATCCAGACCCTGTTAAGCCTTCATCCGGATGTCTTTGTCTTGCCCAGGCACGAACTTGATCATGCCTTGGAAGACTCTGGAGAACGATCGCTCCTTGCGCGCTACCAGCGCCAGATTATGGCTGCCCGACCGAACATCAAGGTCGGTCTCATGCAGCACGCCTATGTCTCCGGTCTCTACGGCGGGCCGGAATATGCCGAGCGAATGTCCCGGATTGTTAAACCCGATTTCTTCGTGCAGTCGGTCCGGGAGCCCGCAAGACTCCTTCGATCCCTGTTCAATAACCAGATCGTCGCTTCTTTCGGGGGAGCGCATAAATTCGAAGCTATCGTCCCGGATTCGGTGTTCACGCTCACATCGGGCATTCCGCTGATCGGCGCGACGGATTCCCGAGTATCGTTTTCCGATCCGGACACCCCGGTCCGCCCGGTGTCCCGGGAAAAGAAAGACGAATTGCTCGCTGGCATGGCTCAAAACGTAAAGCTATTCGCCATTGGCGATATTTACCGACGATATTTCGATCAGTGGCTGACCTTGGATTTCGCGCTGGAGAGCAGAAAACGCGGAGGCGGCGGGGCGTTACGCGCGCTGGAATTGATCGGCGTCGGTGACGCCTTTTTTGATCCGATGTTCGAGAACCCCATCAATAGCGAACTGCAACAGATCATGGTCCAGAATCTCGTCGATGTACGGGTGGAAGGAGGTTCTCTGTTTGTCGGGTTATCCTTCGCGGATATGGTTGTTCCGTCCTATTCGTTTCCACTTACCGAGCTCATACAGTTCTCCCCGCCTCCGGAATGGATAGACGCCGGTCTGGAGGATCGACCGCTGGCATTAACGACGCGGGTCTCCAAATGGCTGGCGCTGCCGCGCAAGACCAGGTCCAGTCTTCTGGACGGGGACGACCTTCTCAAATTCGCGCGTAATTTCCTTGTCCCGGCTTGGATCGAAAATTACGAAATTTGGCGGCAAGCCTTCGACCCTTTGCTGGTAAGCCATGAGGATCCCGAATTTTGTCGCAAGGTCTATCAGGACAACGCGGCAGACATTTCGGCCTTCGTGGCCGTCCATCCCGAATATGTCGATCTCTGGCCGCAGGTGAACGAATACCTGTGATCAACTTCGACGACGGTTTTGGATCCAGTAGTCAAAGTGTCGCAAAATCCCCTCGTTCAGAATTCGCAGGCCGATGAACGCGCGCCTTTCCCAAGCCGACAGGGGCTTTGCCGCCGCAAACTTCGCGATTCTGGATGCGCGGGACAGTGTCTTTCGCCACGCCGCTAAATCGCCGTCGCCGGATCGCACACATACCGCGGTGGGAAACAAAATGCGTTTCTGCGAATCGATTTCATGCGAATGGAGGAATGAGCATAGCGCCATCGAGCGAAACCACGGGCCGACGAGCGGTAGACGCTGGATCCATTCGGGACGGAGCGGCAGATAGGTAAGGCTCGATTCGGGAGTGAAGCTTATCAGCGTAATCTCGTCCGTCTCGGCGACGATATGAATATCTTCGGCATCGGGAAAATTGCGGTAGATGTAATCACCGTCGATCGTCCATTTCTCGATGGAATCAGCATCGTGGGTTGAGAGCGCCGCGTAATCGACCAGTACCGGCGCCCAGTTGGTCGTGTGGAACACGAGGCCCGAATCGTCCGCCACCCGCCAGAAACACATCACCGGGCGCAGCGAAAAATAGGGCACCGAAAAATCATAGGTCCGGGTTTCGGAATGCATATTCTCAATCGCCAGGGTCGTTAACCCGCGCGGCGTAAGGCTCAGCGCCTCGCCCGGGCGGATATGGGCCCGGGCCCGCAACTCCGCGAGAAAGCCTTCATTGGCGAAGCGTGGGCAGAATGCCAGTACGACCGTACGTCCATTCAATGCATGGCGTTTCACCGCCGCCAATGCTCCGTCGGCGAACACGGTGTCGGGATAGACGAAAATGCCGCGAACGCGGTCCATGAACATGCGCTCGGCCACTGCCTTGTGGCCGCGGGACATCGCATGCATTTTGGTTTCTCCCGGCTCCGGGGGCGCTATCGGTAGATGAACCGGCTCTATCAGCCTGGCAAGTTGCTCGAATGCCGGGTGGCGCTGAATTGTCGCCCAATCATCCATCGTCGTGCAGATCAGAAAACGGCTTCCGGCTATGTCTGCGAGGGCGGGCAGATTGTTCTCCGATAGCAGCGATGCCAGACAGAAATCCGTGAAATAATCCCGGAATTCATTACCCCAGAAGACGACGCCAAGATAGAAGGGGCGCTCGTTACTCGGCAATTCGAGTGTTCTCCTGTCATGGTGTCATGGTGCCGCCGCCGAGATGATGCCGCGAAGGCCATGGAGGGCGCAACCCATGGCGACGGGTGCCTACCCAAACAAGTCTCATGCTGAGTTTTGTCCCGGTTGATAGTTGGTATAAAATCATAGATCGTGCTCCGATTGGACGGGATGCCACCAGCGGGATCAGGAATGCCAGACGAAAAGCCCGACAAAAAGAGACAGGAAGAGTCGGGAAGAGGCGAGCCTCAATACCAGAATTCAATTCGCGATGTTTCCAAACGTGGAATCGGACGACTTGGACTGATGACGAGTTGGGCATGGGAAGATGATCCCAAACGACTGGCGTTCACCCTTGCGCGATACAAATTCGTCGCCAAGATGCTCGACGGGAGCGACAGTGTGTTGGAAGCGGGTTGTGGCGATGGTTTTGCGACGCGGATCGTTGCACAGACCGTCGGTGCCGTGACCGCCGTCGACTTCGATCCGGCTTTCATCGAGGATGCGCAAGGCCGCGAGGCGGGCGACATTCAGATCGAATTTCGCCTGCATGACTTGCTAAAAGGTCCAGTTGACGGAACATTTGACGCCGTCTACTCCCTTGATGTTCTCGAACATGTTTCCGGGGCGGCCGAGGATCTATTTCTCCGAAATATGATTCTGCCTCTGAAGGCAACCGGCATTTGTATCGTTGGAATGCCGTCCCTGGAATCGCAAGCCTACGCCTCGGCGCAAAGCCGGGAAGGCCACGTAAATTGCAAGCCCCAGAATGGACTCGCAGCCACCATGCGGCGTTATTTTCACAATGTATTCATGTTCTCGATGAACGACGAAGTGGTTCACACCGGGTTCCACGCCATGTCGCACTACAACATCGCACTTTGTTGCAGTCGAAAATCCAACCCGTCGGAAAGCGCTTAGCGTTGACGCCGGTGGATTGCGCCAATGACGGTATTTCACCACAATCCAGCGCGGCGAAACCCAGCGGGGAACGAGAACAAATATTCTATTTCGCGGTGGTGCTCTGGGGGGAGACCTTTCGCGACCTGTTTTTGAATATTTGTGTCCCGTCCTTGCTGGCGCCAAGCAATATTCCGGCGTTGGACACGCGCGTTCGGGCCGTCAGCCGCTTCCTGATTTGCACCACGTCGGCGGACGCCAACGCCATCGCTAAGCACCCTGCCTATGACGCCCTGGCCAAACTGTTGACGATCGAATTTATCGATATTGGTGAGGCTCCGCCTGATATTGACCGTTATCATCGAATGTCGCAGGGACAACTCGTAGCGTCGCGGCGTATTTTCGACGAACGCGCCTACGGCATATTTTTGTGCCCCGATGCGATCTTGTCGGATGGCGCGATCGCCTACATGGCGCGGCGGGTTACCGCAGGCACCAAAGTAATACTAGTGCCGGCAATACGTTTCGAGCAAGAGGCCGTTTTGGCTGAATTGCGCGCGAAGGGTCTTCTTTCCACCGGCCGCCCGCTGGTCCTCTCCAGCCGACTTCTTGCCGCGGTTGGGCTGCGTCGTCTGCATCCGGAGACCCTTCGCTACGAATGGGCGTCGGCGAATTTCGCGTCGTTCCCCGTCTCGTGCTTTTGGCGGGTTGGGGGAGGCGATGGTATCGTGCTGCACACCTTCAGTTGGGGACCGCTGCTGATCGATTACGGCGCATTGACCGAGCATCGAACGGAATGTCTTGAGAAGTGGACCATGGACGGCGACTACGTTTTCGAAAATTTTGGCGATGACCTGAACGGTGTCGATGTGGTCACTGATTCCGACGCATTGCTTTACCTTTCCTTGACTCCCAAGGAGGATCGGCGCTCGCCGAAGGCATTGAACTGGGCCAAACGGGCAAGCCTGCGGGTCGCCACATACAGTGCGATCATCGATCCGCTAAAGCGTCATTTGTTTCGCTTTTCCGTTCGCTTGCATGACAGAGACTTGGATTCTGAGTGGAAACATACAGAACAGCGCATCGACGCACTACTCGATGCGACGCTACGTCCGGCGCGAACCTATGAAAGGTTCTGGTGTCATTATTTCGGGCAAGGCGTGCTCGGGCTGCTTCGCCATGTTCGGGGTTGGGTGAAAAATCGCAACACGCCGCGTCGCGGCCCCACATCGTTCAAGGGATCGTAAGCCCGCCCGACCTAAGCTGCCCGCCTCTTCACTGGGTTGGCGGAACGATCCGGTCGCGCATGACATGCAAACGCAGAACGAAATGGTCGTAGGGTGTGATTTCCGCCTTGCGCCATACGTCATCGGCGGAAAACATGCGCATGTTCTGACCTTCGTGAAGCGTCATGTCCGCGAGCTCATGCTCGGTCACGGGGACTTCGAAATATGAGCGGTACTTGTTATCGGAACCGACCGTGCTGAAGTCGAAAGTGATCTGCGTGAAGAAGGTGAACCGCCGCGGCGAGAATTCCAACTCCTCTTCCATTTCGCGGACAAGCGCCTGTTCCTGGCTTTCGCCTTCGTCGATCGCGCCACCGAAAGTGCCCCAAAAACCGAGAAACCAGATCGCGCGGATATCGTCTCGATGTTGCAACAAATATCGGTCGTCTTCGGTGACGAGGATCGCACCAACGGCGCAAGCCTTTGGCCTTATCCGGCTCAATGACGCCAAGCCGTAATCGGCCGCCATGAATCTTACTCCGATAATTTATCAGGCCAGCTCACTACATGTTTTCGGCGACGCGCTCATTGTATTTGCGCACGACCTCTTCACAGCTTCCGGCCAACACGATGCGCCCGTGCTCCAGTAATATGCCCTTGGTGCACATATCCAGCATCATGGTGTCCGAGTGGGTCGCCAATACAAGGATACTGGACCGTTCAATGAGCTCGTCCACACGGCGCTTCGCCTTTTCAGCGAACCGGGCATCCCCCGCGCCCAACCCTTCGTCGAGGAGCAGAATTTCCGGATCGATCGCGGTCGCGATGCCGAACGACAACCGCACCATCATGCCGGTGGAATAGGTCCGAACCGGAAGATTGAGAAATGATCCCAACTCGGCGAATTCCTCGACCTCGTCGATCTTGGTGCTGATTTCCTGGGGATTCATCCCGAGATAAAGGCCGATACTGAAAATGTTTTCGTACCCGGTATCGTCGGGATCCATGCCCATTGCCGTATTGAACAGCGGAGAAACGTGCCCGTCGACATTGATCCAACCGCCGGTTGGCTCATAACAGCCGGCCATAACGCGCAACAGCGTTGATTTTCCGGCGCCATTGTGTCCGATGAGGCCAAGTCTTTCCCCGTCATGGACTTCGATTGAAATTTCCTCCAGCGCACGAATTGAAGCGAAACCTGAAGATTCATCGCTTCGGATCACGCCGCCGGTGTAATGCGACCGCCTCGCGCGCGACAGTAAATCCTTCCGAAAACTTCGTTGCGCGTCGAAAATCGGAAAGTCGATATTTACGTTTTCAAGCCTGATCGTTGCCATCGTATCAATATCGCTCCAAGCTGGTCGTCAAACCCAGTAACAGATCCGCCGCCGAATTCGCCGGTACACAAGAAGCATTACCAGCCAGCCCACGACCGTTATCGCGGCGACAAATATGTATGAGACCATGGCCGGGGCTTTGCCGAGCAACGGGGTCCGGATGACTTCGACGAAATGATAAAACGGGTTTCCCTGGGCGATGATGATGCCCCGGCGACCCAACATTTCCGCAGGATAGAAAATCGGTGTGATGAACAACAAAATCTGCAGCATATTTCCGATCAAAGGCTGGATATCACGGTAGCGCGCGCAAACAGCGCCCAGCAATAGACCGACCCAGACCGCGTTCACGATCAACAACATGATCCCGATCAGCGCCAACGGCGTATACCAATTCACCGGCACGTCGAACGCGAGCACCACCAAGATGTAAACGACCATATGGTGACCGAATACCACGATGTTGCGGCAAATCATGGCGCAGACAAACATGGTATAGGGCTGGCGCATCTGTTGCAGTATGCCCGAGGCCGATATCAATACCATGCCGCTTTCCGCGACCATCGCCGAGATTGGCATCCAGGCCAGGAACCCGGTCGTCAAGTAAGGCAGGTAATTTGCGACATCCTGGTTCCAGAGCTTGGCATAAAGGAAACCAAGGGAGCCGATGAAGATCGCCATGCTCAACGTCGCCCAGAACGGGCCAAGGACGGTTCGTCGGTAACGGCGACGGACTTCCCCTATCCCCATCCGGCCCCAGCGATCCCAATTTGAGATGCCTAGCCGGACATCCCGAAGAGTCGCCTGTTCAAAATATCCCCAGGCCACTCCCCTGTCGGCCGCGAAATAGACAAAAGCCCTCGCAATCCGATAGAACGGGTAGAGCATGCCAACGAGTAATCGAAAAAGCGGCGCAATCAGTATTACAAGAATGCGTCCGAGCGGTTTGATCAGATAGGTAATTTCCTTGCCGATCCGCCAAATCACCCAGATAGCGCCCAACGCCCGATACCGGTGCCACGTAACGCGCAGGAGGGTCAGCATGTCTACAGGCCAAATATACTTTATGGACATTCCGACTATTCCCTCACGCCCAATTGCGACCATTTGAGCGCCGCAATTTCAGCCTGCCGAAAGTTAGCATCGAACTCGAACATGTGCGCGGGACAAATCCACGCGCCCGCAACCCACTGGCATACAAATCAATCAATTCGGCAATCTGAGATCAATTTTTCAGTACGATTACAACCATAAGCCCCAGTGATTTCATTTCCATAGAGGTCGACCACGACATTGCTGACCGGTACCGGAGTAGCACCAAAAAGCCACAATTTCAAAGTGTTTCGCTTGGTGTTTTCGCGAGTTGATGGAGGATTACATCCAATGAGGGTCAACGTTATCATGGCGGAGAATTTTCCGAATTTTTTTCGGTGGCTCGCGAGCCGGAACTGTTCATGTACGACGAATCCCCCCCCGCCTTTCACTTCATCTGCGTCTTCTGGGGCGAGCGGTACTGGCGTGAGTTCTGCCGGCTGTGCCTTGCCTCGATGC
>CAZPMO010000015.1:0-950 GCA_964587515.1 uncultured Rhodospirillaceae bacterium
AACGTATTCTTTCGATGGTCGACGGCGTATTGCTGCTGGTCGACGCGGCCGAGGGGCCGATGCCGCAGACCAAGTTCGTGCTGGCCAAGGCGCTGGCGCTGGGGCTCAAGCCGATCGTTGTGATCAACAAGGCCGACCGGCCGGATGCCCGGCCGTTCGAGGCCCAGGGCGAGATATTCGACCTGTTCGCGGCATTGGACGCGAGCGAGGAGCAACTCGATTTTCCCACCCTTTTCGCGTCCGCCAAGGAAGGCTGGGCCACCGCCGAGCCCGACGGCCCGCGCGACGGCATGACCGCGCTGTTTGATCTGATTGTCGATCATGTGCCACCGCCGGTGGTCGAGCCCGACGCGCCGTTCGCGATGCTGGCGAGCCTGCTGGAATATGATTCCTATCTCGGCCGGGTGCTGACCGGGCGGGTGATGGCGGGTGGCCCGAGCATCAACATGGCGGTGAAGGCGCTCGACCGCGACGGCGTCGAGGTCGACGCCGGCCGCATGACCAAGCTGCTGGCCTTTCGCGGTCTCGAACGTGTCCCCGTGGAGTCCGCCGAAGCCGGAGACATCGTCGCGGTGGCCGGGCTCAAGGTCGCGACCGTGGCGAATACGATTTGCGCGTTGGAAGTGGAACAACCGCTCGAGGCGCTGCCCATCGATCCGCCGACCCTTTCCATGACGTTTTCGATCAATGATTCCCCTTATTGCGGCGAGGACGGCGACAAAGTCACCTCGCGGGTGCTGGGCGCGCGTCTGATGCGCGAGGCGGAAGGCAATGTGGCGATCTCGGTGACGCCGGATCCCGGCGGCGACGCCTTCGAGGTAAAGGGACGCGGCGAGTTGCAGCTTGGCGTGCTGATCGAGACGCTGCGCCGCGAGGGATTCGAAATGTCGGTTTCGCGCCCCCGGGTGCTGTTTCGCGACGATCCCGAGTCCGGCCACCGTCAGGAACCC
>CAZPMO010000015.1:969-30664 GCA_964587515.1 uncultured Rhodospirillaceae bacterium
GTTGATCGACGTGGACGACGAATTCGTCGGCGTGGTGGTCGAGGAGATGGGGCGGCGCAAGGGCGAGCTCACCGACATGCGGCCTTCGGGCGGCGGCAAGACACGCGTGACCTTTCTCGCGCCATCGCGCGGCATGATCGGCTATCACGGCGATTTCCTCAACGACACGCGGGGAACCGGCGTCATGAGCCGCATCTTTCACGGCTATGCGGATCACAAGGGTCAGATCGGCGGGCGGCGCAGCGGCGTGCTGATTTCGACCTCTCTGGGATCGGCGGTGCCCTATGCGCTGTGGAACCTGGAGGAACGCGGCGAGCTGTTCGTGACCCCGGGGACGCGGGTCTATGGCGGCATGATCATCGGCGAGCACGCCCGTGGCAACGATCTGGAAGTCAATCCGCTGAAGGCGAAGCAGCTCAGCAATGTCCGCGCTTCGGGCAAGGACGACGCGGTGCGCCTGTCACCGCCGCGCCGCCTGACGCTGGAACAGGCGATCTCCTATATCGACAATGACGAGCTGGTCGAGGTGACGCCGCAATATGTTCGGTTGCGCAAGCGCCACCTTGACCCCCACGCCCGTAAGCGCGAATCGCGCAGGGCCGAGGTCGACTGAGCAGGCCGGGCCGTGGTTTCCGCCGCCCGCTCCCGTCGCTGGCGCGAGTCGCTCACCGTCTACCGCGACCGGCGCATGGCCACTGTCTTCTTCTTCGGCATGGCCAGCGGATTGCCGTCGGCGCTGATCTTCGCGACGCTCTCCATCTGGCTCCGCGAGGAAGGCGTCAGCCGCACCGCCATTGGCCTGTTCGGCGCGGCGGCGACGCCTTATGCGATCAATTTCCTTTGGGCGCCGCTGGTCGATCGCGCGACGGTCCCGATGTTTCGCGGTCTCGGTCGACGGCGAAGCTGGATCCTCGCCTGCCAGATCGTGCTCTGCGGGGTGATCGTGGGGATGGGGTTCGGCGATCCCAAGACCGCACCGCTCGCACTGGCCGGGTGGGCGATCGCCGTCGCCTTTGTCTCGGCGACCCAGGACGTCGCCATCGACGCCTACCGGGTCGAGATCCTCGATCCTCACCAGTACGGCGCCGGCGCGGCGCTCGCGGTCTATGGCTGGCATCTCGGCGCCTTTCTTTCCGGGGCCGGCGTCCTCTATGTCGCGCAGTTCCATGGCTGGGCCGCGGGATACGGGTTCGCCGCCTTCTGTCTCGCGCTGACCATGGCGGCGACGCTGCTTGCAACCGAACCGGCGCATCCGGAACGCGTCGCGATCGTCGGTGCGCTGGCCCGGCTTCGCGACGCGGTGGTGGCGCCGCTTGCCGACTTCTTCCGCCGGCTCGGCCCCGCCGCGCTCCTCGTGCTGCTCGCCATCGTTCTCTACAAGTTCGGCGACGCCATGCTGGGGCGGATGTCGAGCGTGTTCTATGTCGATCTCGGCTTTTCCAAGATCGAGATCGTCAACTACACCAAGACCGTGGGCCTCGCCGCGACCCTTTTGGGTGTGTTCATCGGTGGCCTGGCGTGCGCGCGTATCGGCGTGATGCGGGCGCTGATCCTGGGCGCGGTCCTGATGATGGTGACCAACCTCGCCTTCGCCGGCCTCGCCCTGGTCGGCAAGGACGGGACGCTGCTGGCGGTCGTGGTGTTCTTCGATGCGCTCACCGGCGGCATGGCGACCAGCGCGTTCGTCGCCTATCTGTCGGGACTGTGCAACGTCGCCTTCACCGCGACCCAATATGCGCTGTTGGCGTCGCTCGGCAATTTCGCCCGCATCCAGCTCGGCGCGCTGTCGGGCTGGGCGGTCGATGGGTTGGGCGGCAACTGGGCCGGTTTCTTCGCGATCGTGGCCGCCGCCTCGCTGCCGTCGCTGGCGCTTCTATTCTGGATGATCCGGCGATTTCCGGCGACCGCCGGACGCGGCTAAAGCAGACCCGCCAGCGCCGCGTCCACCGCGTCCACCGGGATCGCCGCCATGTCATCGCCGCCGAAGGACTGGGCCGTCAGCACCGACAGGCGTGACGTCGCCGGCGCGAGCTTGTCCGCCGATGTCGGCCCGAACAGCGAGACCAGCGGCGTATCGGCGGCCGCGAACATATGGCCGGCACCGGAATCGTTCGCCACGGCGGCGGCGAATCTGCCGGCGAGCGCAATGGTCATCAACGGCGAGCCATGAAACTCGGGCGCGATCGCGGGATCGTCGAGCAATGGAAACGCTGAGCCCGGCGCCGACGCCTCCAGCTCGTCCCGCCAATCCTGTTCCTGGGGACCCAGCACGAAGACCGGCGTAAGCCCGCGCGCCGACAGCGCATTGGCGACCGCCGCGAATTGCGCGAGGGGCCAGCATTTCGCCCGCCAGCCCGCGCCCGGCGCGAGCCCCACATAGGTCGGCCCGTCCGGCAGCAGGTGGCGCGCCGCTTCGTGCAGGCGTGGATCCAGCGGCGGCGGCGGGCCGAGTTCCGGCGGGCGGCCACTGGCGAGCCCGACGAGTTCGAGCAGCTGCCCGATCAGCGCCGGGGGCCGCTGGTAAGGACGCTTGGGGCGAATATCGGAGAGCAGATGATTCGCCGCGCCGGACAGAAAGCGGTCATGGCGTATGCGCCGCAGCAGCATGGTCCGCGGGACGCCGCGCTGGGTGTCGATCACCAGATCGAAATGCCGTCCGGCCAGCGGTCGGCGCAGCAGCTTGTCGGCCCAGCGATCGAAACCCGCCTCCTCGATCACCTCGTCGATCAACCCGGCGACCAGCGGCGCCAGGGCGCCGGCATAGGCGGTTTTATGGGTGCCGGCGAGCCAGGTAATGCGCGCGTCGGGGTAAGCGTGGCGCAACGCGCGCGCGAACGGCAGCTTGATCAGCCCGTCACCGACCAGATCGCCGCCGACATAAACCAGCACCGTTTCCGGCGTCGCGTCCTTCCGCGTCATACTTTCAGCTCGTCGCTTTTATCCTCGAATTTCGTTAGCACATGGTCCCGGCCATTTGAAGCGGACGCCGTTGACCCGGCATCGGGATTTTGCCATTTTTTTTGTGGAACCAATGAAGCGGAGCCTGCCATGGATCAACGCATGGTCATCTACGAGGGCGACATCACCAGCCTCGACGTCGACGCCATCGTCAATGCCGCAAACGGCACATTGCTGGGCGGCGGCGGCGTCGACGGCGCCATCCATCGCGCCGCCGGACCGAACCTGCTCGCCGAATGCCGCACGCTTGGCGGCTGCGAAACCGGCAACGCGAAAATCACCAAGGGCTATCGATTGCCGGCCAGTTGGGTGATTCACGCGGTGGGGCCGGTATGGAACGGGGGCGATTTGGGCGAGGACGATCTGCTCGCGAGCTGCTATCGGCGCGCCCTCGATCTCGCCGCCGAAAACGATCTCCGCTCGATCGCCTTTCCCGCGATCAGTACCGGTGTCTACCGTTTCCCGGCCGATCGCGCCGCACAAATCGCCGTCGCGACGGTGGCCGAGTCGCTGGCCGACGCAAGCGCCATCGGGCGCGTCGTCTTCGCATGCTTCGGCCCGGATTCGGTCGCGGCCCACGAGGCCGCCATGGCGGCGGTTACCTAACGTTTGCGGGACGCGGGCTTTTTCCTGGTCTTGACGCCGGTCGATTTTTCGGCGTCGATCGCCTCGTGCGCCGCCAGGGTCGCATGGTTCACCAGGTCCGAGACATTGGAATCCATGCTGACGATCTGGGCCGGCCGGTTCAGCCCGACCAACAGCGGCCCGATCAAGGTGCCGCCGCCCAGCTTCTGAAGCAGTTTCGAAGAGATCGAGGCGGAGTGCACCCCGGGCATGATCAACACATTGGCCGGGCCCGAGAGACGATTGAACGGGTAGACCGCGCGTAAATCGGGATCCAGCGCGACATCGACCGCCATCTCGCCGTCATACTCGAAATCGGTCTTGCGTTCGTCGAGCAGCGCGACCGCGCCGCGCATCTGGGTCGCCAGTACCCCCGGCGAATTGCCGTAATTGGCATAGGACAGAAAGGCGACGCGCGGCTCATGGCCCATGGAATGCGCCTTGGCCGCGCTCTGAATCGCGATGTTGGCAAGCTGCGCCGAATCGGGGCGTTCGTGCACGGTGGTGTCGGCGATCAACACCGTACGCCCGCGCGCGACAACGATGGAAAGGCTGAACACTTCGGTGTCCGGCACGGGATCAAGCGCCCGCGTGATGTCTTCGAAGCAAACCGGGTAGCTGCGCGTCAGCCCGGTGACCATCGCATCGGCCTCGCCGTGGATCAGCATGCAGGCGGCGAAAACGTTGCGGTCGTTGTTCACCATGCGCTGGCAATCGCGATATAGGAGCCCCTTGCGCTGCAATCGCGCGTACAGGTAATCGGTATAGACCTTGTTGTGTTTCGACAGCCGCGCGTTATGGACCTCGAGGTCCTCCGCCCCGGTGAGCCCGAGCGCCGCGATCTGTTCCTTGATCGGTTCCTCGCGGCCGATCAGCACCGGCGTGCCGTAGCCGGTATTGCGATAGGCCAGCGCCGCGCGGATCACCGCCGCCTCCTCGCCCTCCGAGAACACGATGCGCTTCGGGTTCGCGCGAACCCGGGTGTGAATAAGCTGGAGGCTCGCCGCCGTCGCATCGAGCCGGGCCGACAGCTCGTGGCGATAGGTCGTGATATCCTCGATCGGCCGCTGCGCGACGCCACTTTTGACCGCGGCCTCGGCGACCCGCGATGGGATCGCCGCGATCAGCCGGGGATCGAACGGCACGGGGATGATGTATTCCTGGCCGTAGCGAAGTTGCCGGCCGGAATAGGCGGCGGCGACCTCGTCCGGCACATCCTCGCGCGCAAGCTCGGCCAGCGCGTGCGCGGCGGCGATCTTCATCTCGTCGTTGATGGTGGTCGCCCGCACATCCAGCGCGCCCCGGAAGATATAGGGAAAGCCGAGCACGTTGTTGATCTGATTGGGATAGTCGGACCGGCCGGTCGCGACGATGGCGTCGTCGCGCACCGCCTTGACTTCCTCGGGCGAGATTTCGGGATTGGGGTTGGCCATGGCGAAAATGATCGGCTGCTTTGCCATCGACTTGGCCATATTGCGGGTCACGGCGCCCTCGGCGGAAACGCCGAAGAACATGTCGGCGCCCTTCATCGCGTCCTCCAGCGTCCGCAGCTTGGTGTCGATCGCGTGCGCCGATTTCCACTGGTTCATGCCTTCTTCGCGCCCCGTATGGATGACGCCGCGGGTGTCGCACAGGACGACGTTATCGTGCGGCATGCCGAGCGCCTTGATCAGCTCGATGCAGGCGATTCCGGCGGAGCCCGCGCCGTTGACGACCAGGCGCGTGTTCTTGATGTCGCGTCCGGTAATGTCGAGGGCGCTGATCAGCCCGGCGGCGGCGATGATCGCGGTGCCGTGCTGGTCGTCGTGGAATACCGGGATGCCCATGATGTCGCGCAGCCGCTGTTCGATGATGAAGCAATCGGGCGCCTTGATGTCTTCCAGGTTGATGCCGCCGAAGCTGGG
Organism: uncultured Rhodospirillaceae bacterium; assembly: GCA_964587515.1. GTDB lineage: Bacteria > Pseudomonadota > Alphaproteobacteria > MPNO01 > MPNO01 > CAZPMO01. The sequence continues at coordinate 6,456 of CAZPMO010000015.1, forward strand.
CTCCAGAAAGCGGACGCAATTGACGAATTCATCGACGTCGGAAGTGTTGAGTTCCAGATCGATCGCGTCCACATCGGCGAAGCGCTTGAACAAGGCCGCCTTGCCTTCCATCACCGGCTTCGACGCCAGCCCGCCGAGATTGCCAAGCCCGAGAATTGCGGTGCCGTTCGAGATCACCGCGACCAGATTGCCCCGCGCGGTGTAGTCATATGCGGTCGACGGGTCCTCGGCGATCCGGAGACACGGCGCGGCCACGCCCGGCGAATAGGCCAGCGACAGATCGCGTTGCGTGGTCAGCGGCTTGGTTGGCGCGATCTCGATCTTTCCCGGCTTGCCGGACGCGTGAAACGCCAGCGCATCGCGATCGAGATCGCTCAACTGATTCCGTGCCATCGAATTCCCCCGTTCAACCGTCACGCTACCCTGCATTCAGGATAGAGGCGTTCTCGCCGCCGTCAAACGCTCAAAATTCGTCGCGGTCATCAGACACGAAAAATTGCGTCCGTCATGAAACGGCTCGAATTCGCCGACCGATCGTATAAGCTTGAGCGATGGCTGAAACGTCGACCGTTCCTTCGCCCGCGGATGCTCCGTCGACCCCGACCGAAGCGGTCGTGACGCCGATGATGACGCAGTACCTCGCCATCAAGCGCGACCACCCCGATTCGCTCCTGTTCTATCGGATGGGCGATTTCTACGAATTGTTCTTCGACGACGCGGTCGCCGCCGCCGCCGCGCTCGACATCACGCTGACCCGCCGGGGCAAGCACGCGGGCGAAGATATCCCCATGTGCGGTGTGCCGGTCCACGCCCATGACGCCTATCTGTCGCGCCTGATACGCAAGGGTTTCTGCGTCGCGGTGTGCGAGCAGACCGAAAACCCGGCGCAAGCGAAAAAGCGCGGCACCAAGTCGGTGGTGGCGCGCGAGGTGGTCCGTGTCGTGACGCCCGGCACGATTACCGAGGACGCGCTGCTCGATTCCCGCCGCCACAATTATCTCGCCGCCCTGGCCGACGCTCAAGACGCGCTGGGTCTCGCCTGGCTCGACATGTCGACCGGCGCGTTCAACGTTCAGCCCATCGAGGCGGCGACGCTGGCGGCCGTGCTGGCGCGCATCGATCCCGGCGAATTGCTGGTGCCGGACCGGCTGTTGCGGCGCGAGGACCTCCGCGAGGTGTTCGCCGACTGGAGCGCGGCCGTTACGCCCCTGCCGGGCAGCCGGTTCGACAGCGATTCGGCGCGGCGGCGGTTGGAAACGCTTTATCGCGTCAAGGCGCTCGACGCGTTCGGCGGGTTCGAACGGGCCGAGATCGCGGCCTGCGGCGCGTTGCTGGATTATGTGGAGCTGACCCAGAAGGGACGTCTGCCGAGACTGGCCGCGCCGAGGCGAATCGCGGTCGGCGCGACGCTCGAGATCGACATGGCGACGCGGCGCAATTTGGAGATCACGGAGACGCTTACCGGCGGGCGTGACGGATCGCTGCTGTCGGTGATCGACCGCACTGTCACGGGGGCCGGCGGGCGGTTGCTGGCGGCCCGCATATCGGCGCCGCTGACCGAACCGGACGAAATCGCGTCGCGCCTCGACATGGTCGGCTATTTCAATGATGAACAGATCCTGCGCGCCGATCTGCGCGCGGCGCTGCGCACGGCACCGGATATGGAACGCGCCTTGTCGCGGTTGACGCTGGGCCGGGGCGGACCGCGCGATCTCGCCGCGATCCGCGATGCGCTGAATTGCGCCCATGAATTGCGCGAGATGCTGGAGACCAGAACCGACGCACCGAAGGGACTCGCGGATTCGGCGCGCGATCTCGGCCAACACGGCGCGCTGACCGACCGGCTGGGCCGCGCGCTGGCGCCGGAGCTTTCCCTGCTGGCGCGCGACGGTGGCTTCATCGCCGAGGGATACGCGCCCGAGCTCGACGAACAGCGTTCGCTGCGCGACGAAAGCCGCCAGTTGATCGCCGGCCTGCAGCGCGAATATGCCGAGGCGACCGGCATATCGTCGCTGAAAGTGCGCCACAATAACGTGCTTGGCTATTTCATCGAGGTGACGTCCGCCAACTCCGGCAAGATGCCGGATGACGCCGAGAGCCCGTTCATCCACCGCCAGACACTGGCCAGCGCGGTGCGCTACACCACGGTCGAGCTTGGCGATCTGGAAAGCCGTATCGGGCGCGCCGCCGACCGGGCGCTGGCGCTGGAACTCGCGATGTTCGACGATCTGGTCGCGGAGGTCGTTGCGCGGGTGGAGGAAACCGCGCTGGCCGCCACCGCGCTCGCGGCGCTCGACGTCGCCGCCGCGCTGGCCGAGATCGCCGCGGAACGGGGCTTTGTGCGCCCGCTGGTCGATGACGGTCACTCATTTTCGGTGTCCGGCGGGCGCCATCCGGTCGTCGAGGCCGCGCTTGTCGCCCGCAACGAGGCTGATTTCGTGCCGAACGATTGCGACCTTGCGACGGACCAGAGGCTGTGGCTGATCACCGGCCCCAATATGGCGGGCAAGAGCACCTTCCTGCGTCAGAACGCGCTGATCGTGGTGCTGGCGCAAACGGGATCTTTCGTGCCGGCGCAATCAGCGCATATCGGGGCGGTCGATCGTCTGTTCAGCCGGGTGGGCGCGGCCGACGATCTGTCGCGCGGGCGGTCGACGTTCATGGTCGAGATGGTCGAGACCGCCGCTATCCTCAATCAGGCCAGCGAACGCTCGCTGGTCATCCTCGACGAGATCGGCCGCGGCACCGCGACCTTCGACGGGCTCTCGATCGCCTGGGCGGCGCTGGAGCATCTGCACGAGGTCAACCGCTGCCGCGCGTTGTTCGCGACCCATTTCCACGAGCTCACGTCCCTGACCGCGCGGCTCGACGCTCTCCAGTGCCACACCATGCGGGTCAAGGAATGGCAGGACGAGGTCGTTTTCCTGCACGAGGTTGACCCCGGCGCGGCCGACCGGTCGTACGGTATTCACGTGGCGCGGCTCGCGGGGCTGCCGGGCGCGGTGATCGCGCGCGCCGAAGAAGTGCTGGCCACCCTGGAAAAGGGCGAGCAGTCGGGCGTCCTCGCCCGGCTCGCCGATGATCTGCCGCTGTTCGCCACCACCGTCGCACCGCCACCGCCTGGTCCTTCGCCGCTGGAGGACGCGCTGGGCGCCGTCAATCCCGACGAACTCAGCCCCCGCGAGGCGCTCGATCTGGTGTACCGGCTGAAGCGGCTGCGCGACGAGTAGGGCCGGCTCGCCGCGAACGCGTTTAAGCTCTATATTGTCGCCATGCCTGCCGTTGCCAGACAAAGGAGCATCGCCGACCGCAGCGCGTTGAACGCGCGGCTTACGGATCTCGTCCGCGCGGCGGACCGTGGTCCCGGCTCCATCCGTCCCCAGGTGCTTGAGATGCTGAAATCGGCGCTGGCGGACGGACGCGCGGAAATCAGACAACGGTTCGACGACGGCGCGTCGGGATTCGAGAACGTGCAGGCCCATTCCTTCCTGATCGATCAGCTGATCCGCATGATCTATGATTTCGCCGCCGATTCGGTTTATCCGGCGGCCAACCCGACGACATCGGAGCGGCTGTGCCTGGCCGCGGTCGGCGGTTATGGACGCGCGGAGCTCGCGCCCCATTCCGATATCGATCTCCTGTTCCTGCTGCCCTACAAGGAAACGCCGAGGCTCGAACAGGTCATCGAGTATGTGCTCTATATGCTGTGGGATCTCGGTTTGAAGGTGGGCCACGCGACGCGCTCGATCGACGACTGCATGCGGCTGTCGAAATCAGACCTCACTATCCGCACCGCGATCCTCGAGGCGCGCCTGCTGTGGGGCGAAAAGAAACTGTTCAATGAGCTGCGGCGGCGCTTCGAGGCCGAGATCGCGGCGACCAGCGGACCCGAATTCGTCGAAGCCAAGCTGGCGGAACGCGCCGAGCGTCACCGCCGCATGGGCGATTCGCGCTATGTGCTGGAGCCCAACATCAAGGAAGGCAAGGGCGGGCTGCGCGATCTGCACACCCTGTTCTGGATCGCGAAGTTCCTGTACCGGGTCGACGACGTGGCCGACCTGGTTCAGCACGGCGTACTCAGCGAGGCCGAGGCGGCGCGGTTCGACCGGGCCCACAACTTCCTGCTGACGGTCCGCTGCCATCTGCACTATCTCGCCGGGCGCGGCGAGGAACGTCTGACCTTCGACGTGCAGCAGCGGGTCGGCGAAATGCTGGGATACCGGGGCCGCGCAGGCACCACGGCGGTCGAGCGTTTCATGAAGCACTATTATCTGATCGCCAAGCAGATCGGCGATCTCACGCGCATTTTCTGTGCGGCGCTGGAGGCCGAGCATCGCCGCCGGCCGCGCTTCGCGCTGCCCAGACTGACGATGTTTCACCGCGCGCCGGAAGGGTTCGAACTGGAAGGCGACCGGGTGTCTCTGGCCGAAGACAACGGCTTCACCGACGACCCGATCAATATTCTCAGGCTGTTTCACCTGGCCCAGGAGCGCAGGCTCGACGTCCACCCCAAGGCGCTGCGCGCCATCACCCACAGCCTGCGGCTGATCGATTCGGTCCGCGACGACGCGGAAGCGAACCGTCTTTTCATCGAGATGCTGACCTCCGAAAACGATCCCGAGATCACGCTTCGGCGGCTTAACGAGGCCGGCGTGTTCGGGCGATTCGTGCCGGATTTCGGACGCGTCGTGGCCCAGATGCAGCACGACATGTATCACGTCTATACCGTCGACGAGCACACCATCTTCGCGATCGGCATCATCGACGGCATCGGCAAGGGCAAGTTCGCCGAGGAAATGCCCATCGCCAGCGACGTCATTCACCGTATCCAGTCGCGGCGCGCGCTTTACTGCGCGGTGCTGTTGCACGACATCGCCAAGGGGCGCGGCGGCAATCATTCGGAGCTCGGCGCGGAAGTCGCGCTCAGTCTCGGGCCGCGGTTCGGGCTTACCGACGAGGAGACCGAGACTGTATCGTGGCTGGTGCGCCACCATCTGGTGATGAGCGACACCGCCTTCCGACGCGACATCAACGACCCCAAGACCATCACCGATTTCGTCGAAACGGTGCAATCCCTGGAACGACTACGCCTGCTGCTGGTGCTGACCGTGGCCGATATTCGCGCCGTCGGCCCCAATGTCTGGAACGCGTGGAAGGCGGCGCTGCTGCGCGATCTATATTACGCCGCCGAGGACGTGATCTCTGGCAGCCACGTCGCCGGCACGCAGGACCGCCGGGTCGAAGCGGCGCAAGAACAGTTACGCGAGGCCCTCGCCGATTTTGATGCCGAAGCCATAGAGGCTCATATCACGCGCGGCTACCCGTCCTACTGGCTGTCCTTCGACACCGCGACGCTGGCCTATCACGCGCGGCTGGTGCGTGATGCGCGGGCAGCCGAGGCGCCGCTGACCATCGACACCCGCGCCGACGATTACCGGGGGGTGACCGAGGTCACCGTCTATACCCAGGATCATCCCGGCCTGTTTTCACGCGTCGCCGGCGCGATGGCGATCAGCGGCGCCGATATCGTGGACGCGAAAATCTGCACCATGACCGACGGCATGGCGCTGGATTCGTTTTCCATCCATGATTCCAACGGCGGCCCCTTCGCCCAGCCCGACAAGTTGACGCGGCTGTCGCGCCGTATCCGCCAGACCCTGGCCGGCGAGTTGCGTCCAATGGAGGAACTCGAAAAAAGGATCGAGCGCCTGGCCGGCAGCCGCACGCGGGTCTTCACCGTGGCGCCGCGCGTCCTGATCGACAACGACGCAAGCCAGACCCACACGGTAATCGAGGTCAATGGCCGCGACCGGCCCGGGCTGCTCTATCGTCTTACCCGCGCGCTGTTCGCACTCAACCTCCAGATCGCGAGCGCGCGCATCGCAACGTACGGCGAGGCCGCTGTCGACGTGTTCTACGTGAAGGATCTGTTCGGGCTGAAGATCACCCACGAGACCCGCATCGATCAGATGCGGGAAGCGTTGCTGCAAGCGTTGGCCGATCCGCTCGATGAAACGGCGGAACAGCACGCCTTGGCCGGGGAATAAGTTCTCAGCCCTCGCACGCCGCCTTGTAGGCTTCCAGCTGTTCTTTCAGGATGTCGGGCATGGACACCGATTTTTCGGTCTTGGGATCGATCGCGGCGAAGGTCAGCGTGCCGTTGAAGCAGTGATCGCCGCGCGCGTTCTCACCCTTGATCGCGACCGTGTGGGACGAGCGCCCGATCCGCGCCAGGGTCACGGTAAGATCCAACTGCTCTCCCGGATGCAGCGCGATATGAAAATCCATGTCGGTGCCGACCACCGGCAGCGTGACATCATGACGGACGTCGAACGCGGCCCAGTGCTCACCCATCAGATGCGTGAACCACGTCTCCGAGGCTTCCAGCATCCAGTCGAGAAACTTGCCGGTGAAGGCGACGCGCGCGAAATCGATCTCGCCCCATTTCACGGTGCGCCGGACAACGACCGGCGCGGTTGCGATCACCTGTTCGTGCGGGATGATGGTGGGGCCGTCTCTATCAGTCATTATCAGTGATCCTCGGAATTCCGGCCGAACGTAATCGGCGGCGCGCATCGGGGCAAGCGAGGCCCGCCTTTCGTTCGCCATCATTTTCGATTAAACACCCAGCCCATGGCGCTTCTCCGGTCGATCGCGACCGTCGGCGGCTACACCATGGCCAGCCGCATCCTGGGTTTCGCCCGCGATATCCTGATCGCCGCATTGGTCGGCGCGGGACCTGTCGCGGATGCGTTCTTCGTCGCCTTCAAGCTGCCCAACTTCTTCCGCCGCCTGTTCGCGGAGGGCGCGTTCAACGCCGCCTTCGTGCCGCTGTTCACCCGGCGCCTGACCGAGGAGGGGCACGACGCGGCGCGCCGCTTCGCCGAGGAGGTGATATCGGTCCTGCTGGTGACGCTGTTGTTTTTGTGCACGGCGCTGCAAATCGCCATGCCGTGGGCGATGGTGGCGTTCGCGCCGGGTTTCGTCGATGAACCGGATAAGTTCAACCTCGCGGTCGAGCTCACCCGCATCACCTTTCCCTATCTCCTGTTCATCTCGCTGGTCTCGCAGCTCGGCGGCGTATTGAACTCGCTGGGCCGCTTCGCCGCCGCCGCCGCGACGCCGATCCTGCTCAACCTGGCGCTGATCGGGGCGCTGTTGGGCCTTTCGCCTTTCGTCGAAACCGGCGGTCATGCGCTGGCGTGGGGCGTGGCCGCGGCCGGCGTTATCCAGTTTCTGTGGCTGATCGAGGCCTGCCGCCGCGCCGGCATGGTGTTCCGCCTGAGACCTCCGGCCTTCGGCCCGGGCGTAAAGCGATTGCTGGTGCTGATCCTGCCGGGCGCGGTGGGGGCCGGCGTGGTCCAGATCAATCTGATGATCGGGGTGGTGATCGCGTCGCTGCTGCCGACCGGCTCGGTATCGTTTCTCTATTACGCCGACCGGGTTACCCAGCTACCGCTGGGCGTGATCGGGGTGGCGGTCGGCACCGCGCTGTTGCCGCTGCTGTCGCGCCAGCTGCGCGCCGGCGAAGACGGCGCGGCGATGGCGAGCCTGAACCGCGCGCTCGAGTTCGCGCTGCTGCTGACGGTGCCCGCGGCGGCGGCGCTGGTGGTGATCCCGGACCCGATCATCGCGGTGCTGTTCGAACGCGGCGCGTTCGATGCGACCGCCACCGACGCCACGGCGAACGCCCTGATCGCTTATTCGCTGGGGCTGCCGGCTTATGTTTTGGTCAAGGTTCTGGCGCCCGGCTTCTTCGCGCGCGAAGACACCGCGACGCCGGTGAAGATCGCGGCGTTTTGCGTCGCCATCAATATCGCCGCCTCGGTCGCGCTGATGGGACCCATGCTTCATGTGGGCGTGGCGCTGGCGAACTCGATCTCGGCGTGGGTGAACGCGGTGCTGCTGGCCTGGGTTCTCGCGCGGCGCGGCCATTTGGTCCTCGATTCGCGTCTGAAATCGAAGCTGCCGCGAATCCTTGTCGCGACGCTCGGCATGACGGCGCTGCTGGTGGCCGGGCTTGCCGGGCTCGATGCGATGCTTGTCGGCGGGGCGCTGCGGCGCGGCGCGGCGCTGGCGATACTGATCGGCGGCGGGCTGGCCGGCTTCGCGGCTCTGGCGATGCTGGCCGGCGTCGCGACACCCGCCGAACTGCGCCGCATGGTGCGTCGCCAGGGGACTTGACCGGACCCGGCCATGACGCGATAACCCGGCCCACCCGGCGGCCGGTCGTCGGCAAGACGGAGACCCGACATGCAGCGCATTTTTTCCGGGGTGCAGCCGACAGGCAACCTGCATCTCGGCAACTATCTCGGCGCGATCCGTAATTTCGCGCGGCTTCAGAACGAATATGAATGCATTTTTTGCGTCGTTGATCTGCACGCCATCACCACGTGGCAGGACCCCAAGGAGCTGATCTCCAACATCCGCGAGGTCACCGCCGCGTTCATAGCCTGCGGCGTCGATCCCAAGGAAAATATCCTGTTCAATCAGAGCCAGGTGGCCGAGCACGCCCGCCTCGCCTGGATCTTCAACTGCGTCGCCCGGCTGGGCTGGCTCAACCGCATGACCCAGTTCAAGGAGAAGGCCGGCAAACGCCGCGAACAGGCGAGCGTCGGGCTGTACGCCTATCCCAGCCTCATGGCCGCCGACATTCTGGCCTACAAGGCGACCCACGTACCTGTCGGCGAAGACCAGAAGCAGCATCTCGAGCTGACCCGCGACATTGCCCAGAAATTCAACAACGATTTCGGCGTCGAGTTCTTCCCGCTGGTCGAGCCGCTGATCCTGGGCGAGGGGACGCGGGTGATGAGCCTGCGCGACGGCAAATCGAAGATGAGCAAATCGGATCCCTCGGACGCGTCCCGCATCAATCTGGTGGACGACGCGGACGCGATCGCCCACAAGATCCGGCGCGCGCGCACCGATTCCGAGCCGTTGCCCGCCACCGTCGACGGGCTGGAGGGCCGGGCCGAAGCCGCCAATCTGGTTGGCATCTACGCCGCGCTGTCGGACCGCACCGCTGCCGAGGTGCTGGGAGAATTCAACGGCAAGGGATTCGCCGACTTCAAATCGTCGCTGAGCGATGTCGCGGTCGCGTCTATCGCGCCAATCAGCGCGGAGATGCGGCGCCTTGCCGCCGATCCCGGCTATATCGATTCGGTGCTGGCCGACGGCGCCACGCGGGCGCGCGAACTGGCCGCGCCGATCCTCAGGGAAGTCCACGAAATCGTCGGGCTGTTGTCGACCTGAAACGCAATTCGCCAAAAGATTCGGCTTTGTGGTTGCGGCGCGGCGCGGATAGGCGCAAAACGGTGGCCGGTTACCCTATTCAGAATTGTCCGGTTGTCGCGGCCCGTCGCGCGCGCTGATGCAAATATATTTACCGATCGCGGAAATGTCCCTCAATGCGCTGCTCCTGCTTGGGCTCGGCGGGGGGGTTGGTTTGCTTTCCGGCATGTTCGGCGTCGGCGGCGGGTTCCTGATGACGCCATTGCTGATCTTCATCGGCGTGCCGCCGGTGGTGGCGGTCGCGACCGAAGCCAATCAGGTGGTCGCGGCGTCGGTGTCCGGCGCGCTGGCCCATTGGCGCAGGCAAAACGTCGATCTCAAGATGGGGCTGGTGCTGATGGTCGGCGGCTTCGTCGGCTCTTCCTTCGGGGTCTGGCTCTTCACCCTGCTGCGCGGCATCGGTCATATCGATCTCGTGATATCTGGGTCCTACGTGGTGTTCCTCGGCATCGTGGGTACGCTGATGGTGTTCGAAAGCGGCCGCGCCTGGATACGCGCCCGCAATCCGACCGCCGCCCGGCGCAAGCTGCATCAGCACAACTGGATGCACGGTCTGCCGTTCAAGATGCGCTTTCGCCAGTCCAAGCTCTATATCAGCGCGCTGCTGCCGCTCTCGATCGGCGTCTTCGTCGGCATCCTGGCCGCGATCATGGGTGTCGGCGGCGGCTTCGTCATGGTGCCGGCGATGATCTATCTCCTCGGCATGCCAACCTCGGTGGTGATCGGCACGTCGCTGTTCCAGATCGTATTCGTGACCGCGAACGTCACCTTCCTGCAGGCGCTGAACAACCAGACGGTCGATATCGTGCTGGCGCTGCTGCTGTTGATCGGCGGCGTGATCGGCGCCCAATTCGGCGCGATGCTTGGCGCCAAGCTGCGCGGCGAGCAGCTGCGCATTCTGTTGGGACTGATCGTGCTGGCGGTCTGTGCGCGGGTCGCTTACAGCCTGGTGGCGACACCCGATGACCTGTTCTCTCTCGGCCGTATCGGAGCCGGCGGGTGAGACGCGGCGTCAAATTCCATTGGGGGCTGGTGGCGGCGATGCTGACCACCGGTGCGCCCGCCTTCGCCGCCGCGCCGTTGGTCGCCGACCTTTCGACCAAGGAGATTGCGATCACAACCGGTTTCAGCGGCACCGAATTGTTGCTGTTTGGCGCGCTCGATCGAGCCGGCGATGTGGTGGTGGTTGTCCGGGGTCCGGCGCGGCGCGAGATCGTGCGTCGCAAGCAGCGCATCGGCGGCGTTTGGGTCAATAGCGAGTCCATGTCGTTCGCGGATGTCCCCGCCTATTACCGGGTCGCCAGTACGCGGCCGCTAAGCGAGATCGCGCGGCCCGTCGCATTTGCATCGCGTAAGATCGGCGCCGAACGGCTGGCCTTTCGACGGGCGGCCGATTCGGGCGGCGATGACGAGCCCGCGTATCGCGCGGCGCTGCTACGCAACAAACGGCGCGAGCACCTTTACAGTAATGGCGAGGGCGCCGTCTCGACGATCGGAGAGAGGCTGTTCCGCACAACGGTGTTCTTCCCGGCCAACGTGCCGACCGGCAGCTATACGGTCGAGGTCTATCTGTTTCGCGACAGAAAAGCGGTGATGACCCAGCGAACGCCCTTGACCGTGCACAAGATTGGCCTCGAGGCCGACATATTCAATTTTGCGCATCAACAGTCCGCGCTCTATGGAATCATTGCCATCGTGATCGCCCTGATGGCAGGATGGCTGGCGGGCGTGATGTTCCGAAAGACGTAACGCGAACGGTGAGCGAGACGATGACCGAAACCACCGCGCCAACCGAACGTTCCGAAACCGGGCCCGACACGCCGGCACGGGATCGCTTTTTCCTTTGCGTCGTCGATTCGAGCGAAGAAAAGCGACACGCGCTTCGCTTCGCGGCGCGCCGCGCCAATCATACCGGCGGGCGTGTCGCGCTCCTCTATGTGATCGAGCCCGCCGACTTTCAGCATTGGATGTCGGTCGAGGAAAAGATGCGCGAGGAGCGTCGCGAAGAGGCGGAAAAGGTGCTCCAGAACCTCGCCTCCCAGGTCAGCGACCTTGCCGGCGCGCCGCCCGCGCTTTACGTACGCGAGGGCGAGCCCAGCGATGAAATCGTCGCGTTGATCGAGGAAGAGCCGCGCATATCGATTTTGGTCCTGGGCGCCAGCGCGGGCAAGAAGGGGCCGGGCCCGCTGGTCTCGTCGCTGGCTGGCAAGCTTTCCGGCAAGTTCCCAATACCGATAACGGTGGTGCCCGGCAATCTCACCGAGGAGCAGATCGACGCGCTGACGTGATTTGCCGCGAAAACGCCGGCAGGCAACGGTCCAGTTCCTGCTTGAAATTAAGTGGTTCTTAACCCATCCTCTGCGCCCATGACGGTCGCGTAATCCTGTTAAGGTTAACGATGTTCATCCAGACCGAAGAAACGCCGAATCCGGCGACCCTGAAGTTCCTGCCGGGCTGCGTGGTGATGGAGCGCGGCACGGCGAATTTCGCTGACGCCGACGCCGCCGGACGCTCGCCGCTGGCCATCCGGCTGTTCGCGATAGAGGGCGTAATCGGCGTGTTTCTGGGGAGCGACTTTGTCACCGTCGCCAAGGCGGACGCGTTCGAATGGCATGTCCTCAAACCCGCGATTCTCGGTGTCGTGATGGAACATTTCACGTCGGGCCTCGCGGTGATCGAGGACGGCGACGGCGCGGCGGAGGCGGACGACGACGACGAGATCGTCGGCCAGATCAAGGAACTGCTGGAGACCCGTGTGCGGCCGGCGGTCGCACAGGATGGCGGCGATATCGTTTATCACGGTTTCGAGGACGGGGTGGTGTATCTGCACATGCAGGGCGCTTGCGCCGGCTGCCCCAGCGCGACCGTGACTCTCAAGATGGGCATCGAAAATATGCTCCGGCATTACGTTCCGGAAGTCGTCCGGGTAGAGGCGGTGTTGTAGATGAACCGGCCGGAGTTGAGGTCGAGGTTTCCTGAATTGATGGCATTTTCGCCAGCGTTCCCGCATCGCGGGCGCGCCGGCGCGTAGGTGAGGGCCTAGTATGTATCAAGCGATCAAACGCGCCATTACGTACGAGCGCGTGGTCATTGGCGTTACAGGTTTGTGTATTCTGAGCCTCTACGCGGTCGGTCTCGCGTTCCAGCCGGCGACCGCCTATCCGATGATCCCGGTGATCTCGGTTGAAGGCAACGGCGTTCGCGGCGAGCCGTTACGCGACAACGGCCGGGTGCCGATCGTGAAGGTGAGTTCGTCGGACAAACTTTCCGACGTCTTCGAGCGGATCGGCTATCGGCTTGACGGGGTGCGTCGCCATGGCGAAGTGCCGCGCGTCTTTATCGCGACCCTGCCGCCGGATCTGTCGCATATCGCCATGCCGGCGGATCGCAAGGTGATGTTTATCAAGTCCTCGTTGCCGCTGATCCTGCATGTCAACGAATTGATCCTGGCCGAACGGATGCGGATCGAAATCCTCGCGACGCTGTCGGAAGCATGGATTGAACTCGATTCCGAGGATGTCGCGTGGCTTGAGAAATTGCGCAAGCGGCATGACCTCGAAAAGCTCGATTTCGAGGCACTGCTTCGCCGCATCGACGTGATTCCGCCGTCATTGGCGATCGCCCAGGCGGCCGAGGAAAGCGGCTGGGGAACGTCAAGATTCGCCCGTGAAGGAAATGCCCTGTTCGGACAGCGGATCTACAAGGGAAAGCGCGGTATCGTGCCCAAACGGCGCGATGATGGAGAGCGGCACAAGGTGCGCGCCTTTGATCACCTGATAGACGGCATCAAGGCCTACGCGGACAATCTCAACTCCCACTCCGCCTATGCATCGTTTCGCAAGGCGCGCGAAAAAATGCGGCTCGCCGGCGTGCCGATCGACGGCGACGAACTGGCCAAAACTCTTGTCCGTTATTCGGAACGTCGCGAAGATTATGTGCGGGCGATCCGCCAGATCATCCGGACCAATGGGCTGCAGCTTTTCGACAAGACGAGGCTCGGCGAAAGCCTGACGATCATCTCGGGCGTACCCGACGCATAATCAGCGCGTCGCTCGACGCGCTATTTTCGGGAAACGTAAAACTGCGTACCGAACCAACGCCATTTGCCGGCGCCCGCCGGCATGGTGCAGTTGATTCGCGCGCGCCCGGGCGGGAAGGGTTTCCCAAGCCGCACTTCGACCCGCTGAGCGCCAAGTCTCTCGATCTGCGCCTTGCCGATACCCGAGGCATAGCAGGCGAGTGAACTCACCGCTTTTAGCGCCTCGCCAAACACCGTGAATCCGAATGAAGGCGGGTTGTCGGCCGGTCTCAGCATGGGGTCGGCCGGCGTAACGTCCCTGACCCTGAGCGGCAGCGCGTTGGCGGCGAGGTTGAACCTCGCGATGTCGCCATAGGTTTCATTCATCGCAAAGCGTGGCAGGAAATGGAAGTCCGCATCACCGTGCAGCACGCCGGAGTGCTGGCCGAACGCGGCGACAAACCCGGAATCGACGATGATCCGGCGAACGGCCAGACTGACCTCGCCGAACGGATAGGCCAGCAGTTCGGGGACCTCGCCGAGTTCCTTTTGAAATCGCGCGTTCGATTTGGCGATCTCGGCCGTGTTTCGCGCGATGCTTCTCGAAGGCATATGCGGATGCGACGCGGTCTGGCTGCCGATCGTCACGCCGCCCTTTACCAGTTCACGAATTTCGTCCCACCCCATATAACCCGGGTTACCCTGATCGATCGGATCGGTGGCCACGAACAGCGTGAACGGCAGGCCCGCGGCTTTCAGACGCGGCCAAGCCTCGGCGTAAACCGATCGGAACGCATCGTCGATGGTGATCGCCACGGTACGCTCGGGCAGCGGCTTGCGCGCGCGCAGCGTCGCGATGATTTGCGGCAACGCCATGACGTTCACGTCGTCCTTCACGAACGCCTTGATATGGGCCTCGAACTGATCGATGCGGATATTGGTCGCCGGATGGGTGGTTTCGCCGAAACGGTGATACATGAACACCACGGCGGAATCGGCGGCCAGCGCCCCAATGGCCGGCGTCAGCGCCGCACAGGTGAGAGCGGCGAGCAACAAGCTTCGCGTAAACATACCGCGCGCGGCCCGGACTGGTTCGAAAGCGATCATATATTCGGCATGCCCCTCTATGGGAAGTTTGTACCGTGCGGGCGGACGGAGTGACAAGAAGCGATTGATCCATTTGACCAATTCAGCGGCCCTCAAAGCCTCGAGTCACATCATTGGAGACGGCAGGTCGGCATCTCCGACCAGGGAATAGCTTCGCGACTGAAACAGTTGAAAGTGCCACCATTCATTGCGGTAAAAATCCCAACCGGCCGCCGTCATCAGTCCCAACAACAAAAACCTGTTATTTTGCGAGACGCGATCGACCTCGGTGCTGCCGTGGTGCGATTTCGGCGTAAAGGCATCGAACGCCGTGCCCATCTCCAGCGCGTTTCCGTCCGCACCGACCAAAGTCAGATCGACAGCGACGCCGCGCGAGTGGGGGGAGCCACGCCGTGGGTCAGCCAGAAAATCGGGGTCGGGCGTATGGTTCCACAGGGCCCATTGCGCCTCGCTGGGTCGCAACGCATCGAATATCCGAATGCCGAATCCTAGCGCCGCGGCCAGGTCGACGGCGCGCGTCAGCGCCTCGGCCGCGTCGCGATGTAGATAGCACACAGGGTTCGCATAGACGGGCTTACCGGTAAAATTTCGATCCGTCGCATAAACCAGATCCAATGTTACGTGATGGCTGGCGGGAGTGATCTCGACGAGATCCACGAAAGACGCGTTCATATGTCCGGTCGACCCCAAGCGAAAAAATTCATACGCCGGACGCGCCCCATTGGCGCGCCTTGGCGATGAAGATAGCATGGCGGAGAACATGGTGCAGATATGAGAATTCTGGCATTCGACACGGCGTCCGAAGCGTGCTCGGCGGCGGTATGGGCGGATGGCGGCATCGCCGCCCATCGGCGCGTCGCGATGACGCGCGGCCATGCCGAGGCGCTGATGCCGATGATCGAGGACGTGCTTGCCGAATCGGACATCGGCTTCACCGCCCTGACCGCGATCGCGGTGACGGTGGGGCCGGGCTCGTTCACCGGACTCCGCACCGGCCTCGCCGCCGCGCGCGGCCTGGCGCTGGCGCTCAACATACCTTTGAACGGAATGACCACGCTCGAGGTGGTCGCCCGGGCGGCGTTCGATTCCGTCGCGGATGACAATGTAACGCGCGATTGCGTGGTGGCGCTGGAAACACGTCGCGCCGATCTCTATGTCCAATGTTTTTCGCCCGAAGGCGATGCGCTCGGCACCCCTGCGGCCCTGTTGCCGGAGGAAATCCTGCCGATGCTGTCCGGCCACGGGGTAATGGCGGCCGGCAACGGCGCGGCGCGACTGATCGACGCCTTGCCCGCCGCCGGTGTCGACGTGACGGTTGCCCCTGGCGACGGCCATCCCGACGCCGCCGTCCTGGCCACGCTGGTAGCGCGTGACGCGACAGAGCCCGCCGAAAATCGTGAATGGCGCGTCGCGCCGCTTTACGTGCATCCGCCGCGCGCCATCAAGCCGCTCCGCGAGGGAAGATTGCGGCCATGACGAAATCGGTAATTTCTCAGCTTTTGATCCCGTCGCTTCCGGAAGTCGCGCGAATTCACGCCGCCTGTTTCGACGATGCATGGAACGAGAATCTTTTGCGCCGTATCCTCGCAATGCCGGGCGCGTTTGGTCTGTCGGCGCGTTACGGCGGACTCGGGGGAAACCTCGCCGGTTTCGCGCTGGCGCGCATCGCGGCCGACGAATGCGAATTGTTGTCGCTCGCGGTCGCGCCTGAACATCGTCGCGAAGGGCTGGGCGCCATGCTTCTGGATGCCGCAATGGTCGAGGCGGCCGCCATGAACGTCCGGAAATTCTTTCTTGAAGTCGCCGAGGACAACGATGCGGCGCTTACGCTTTATGCCAGCCGTGGCATGGTGGCCGTCGGGCGGCGCCCCGATTATTACGAATTGTCGGACGGCGGGTTTTCCTCCGCCCTGACCATGCGCTGTGATCTCGCCCTGACGGCCTCATACGGCGAATAGAAACAACCGGCTGTCGTTTATTTTTTTCGGATAACCAGCCGGACATCCTCCGAACCGGGCTCGGCCGGTCCGAGGGAAAGGATTTCGTGGCCCAGTTCGGTGACCGAGGCGGGCACATTTTCGATCGGCTCGACGCCGCGAAGAAGGATTTCGGCGACGTCGCCCGAGGCCATTTTTTCGACCAAAAGCCGCGCCTTGACGAAAGTAATCGGGCAAACGTCGTCGCGTATATCGAGAATGTGATTCCGTGTCTCTTCCATATCACCGTCCGCCGGGGATGCGCGGCATCCCATCGACATAAATATCGCGCCCGACCCGCGTATCAAGAACAAAGTCATCCGCATCCGGCGGACGCGTCTCGACGATGGGCAATTCGATCGATTTTGACTATACTGTGTACGCGACCTGGATTTTGCGGTCGAGGTGGGGCGGCAGGATGGCGACGCGTATCGAGCAGATGTGCCTGGACAGGGGCATGAAGATGACCGGACAACGGCGTGTGGTCGCGCGCGTCCTGTCGGAAGCGACCGATCATCCCGATGTGGAAGAAGTTTATCGCCGGGCATCGAATCTCGATCCCCGGATCAGTATTGCGACGGTCTATCGGACAGTACGGTTGTTCGAGGAAGCGAAGATCGTCGAACGGCACGATTTCGGCGATGGCCGGGCCCGCTACGAAGAGGCGGGGAACCGTGATCACCATCATCACCTGATCAATTTGCGGACCGGCGAGGTCATCGAATTTGAGAGCGAGGAACTCGAATCGCTAAAACGCCGGATTGCGAAGGACTTGGGATTCGACCTGGTCGGCGAAAGACTGGAACTTTATGGTGTCCCCGCCGATCGGAGAAATGGTAAGAAAAAATCCGACCGGGGCGGGTAGCGCCCGAGTTCGGTCATGCTGGTGTGTCAAAAGGGGGCGACGCGCGCCAACTGATGGACGGAACCGAGCAGCCAACGAAAAGATCTCTTTTGCCCATCGTCGCGGGCGGTCTGGTGGCGCGGATGGCGGAATCGGAATCCGATATCGACGCCGCCCAGGCGTTACGCTATCGGATTTTTTACGAGGAAATGGCGGCGCGCGCCGATCGGGTGACCGCCGCGCGAAAACGCGACTTCGACGACTTCGACTCCGTTTGCGATCATTTGCTGGTCATCGACCCCGAATGCACCGATCTGGCCGGTGGCGTGGTCGGAACCTATAGATTGCTGCGCCGCTCCCGCGCGATGGCCGGCGCCGGATTCTATTCCTCCGACGAATACGACATTTCACGGCTCGAAGCCTATCCCGGCGAAATCCTGGAGCTTGGCCGGTCGTGCGTCGAGGCGGCGCACCGCAACCGTCCCACCATGCAGCTGTTGTGGCGTTCGATCGCGGCTTATGTCGCGCAATACGATATCCAGCTGATGTTCGGCTGCGCAAGCCTGCCGGGGACCGATCCCGAGGCGCTCGGCAACCAGCTTTCCTATCTTTATCACTATCATCTCGCACCCCCCGCGCTGCGGCCCCGGGCGCTACCTGAACGTTATGTCGAAATGAAACTGGTCCCGCAGGACGATGTCGATCAACGCCGAGCATTGGCCGACTTGCCGCCGCTGATTAAGGGATATTTACGGCTTGGCGGATTTGTCGGCGACGGCGCGGTGATCGACGAGCAGTTCAACACCACCGATGTGTCGATTATCGTCAAAAGCGACCTGATTACCGACAAGTATCTCCGGCATTACGAAAGGGAGTGGCGGGCGCCGCCGCTCAGTTGATGCCATGGGTTCTCCTGTCCGGTCGTTCGGCCGGCTGATCATTTATGTGCTGTTCACAGTCGCGCTGATACCGGCGCAGGTGCTCGCGCTCGCGCTCAAAAGCCCGTTCGCGATCCGGATACCGCTGTTCTATCATCACTGGTGCGCGCGCATACTCGGTATCAACGTGGTGACGCGGGGCAAGATATCGCATCATCAGCCGACACTGTTCGTAAGCAACCATACTTCATACATCGACATTACCGTTCTGGCCTCGCTGATCCCGGCCTCGTTCATCGCCAAGGCCGAGGTCAAGGACTGGCCGTTTTTCGGTTTGCTGGCCCGTCTTCAGCGCACCGTGTTCGTGGCGCGCCGCGCCCCCGACGCCGTGGTGCAGCGCGACGATATAATCGAACGGCTCAGGGCCGGTGAGAATCTGGTCCTGTTTCCGGAAGGAACCAGCAATGACGGCAACCGGGTGCTGCCTTTCAAGAGCGCTCTGTTCAGCGTCGCGCAGCGGAAATTCGACGACGCCCCGCTGGTCGTCCAGCCCGTTTCGATCGCCTATACGCGGCTTGACGGGATGCCGATGGGGCGCACGCTGAAACCGCACTTCGCCTGGTACGGCGATATGGAGATGGTGTCGCACATGTGGGTCCTGATCGGGCTCGGCGAACCGACGGTGGAGGTAATCTTCCACCCCCCGATCGGCATTGCCGAATTCGCTGATCGCAAGGCGCTGGCCCTTCATTGCTACGGCGTGGTCGCCCATGGGGTCTCGGAGGCCAACGCAGGACGCGGCGCCCGGGCGCTGACTTGAGCAATATTGACTCTTTTGCCGGCGATGATAGTCTCGGCGGGTGGATTCGGCCCAATATTCACGCCTTGGCGGAACAGTTGCGCGGGGCAGCGCGGGCTTTAGACTTACACACTTGGCAAAGAAACTTTTTATCAAGAGTTACGGCTGTCAGATGAACGCCTACGACGCCGCCAGAATGGTGGATGTCCTGGCGCCTCACGGCTATGCGCCGGTGCCCGGCCCCGACGACGCCGATCTTGTGATTCTCAATACCTGCCATATCCGCGAGAAGGCGGCGGAAAAGGTCTATTCGGATCTCGGCCGGCTGCGCCAGTTGCGGGAACGCCGGGTGGCGGCGGACGGCGCGGCGGCGGACATGATCATCGCGGTCGGCGGCTGCGTCGCCCAGGCCGAGGGCGCCGAACTGTTGCGCCGGGCGCCCTCCGTCGATATCGCGTTCGGCCCGCAGACCTATCATCGCCTGCCCGAGATGATCGGCGCGCTCGACCGCGCCGGACCGGGCGTCCTGGATACCGAATTTCCGATCGCGCCGAAGTTCGATTTTCTGCCCGCGCCGACGGCGGACGGCGCGGCCACGGCCTTCCTCACCATCCAGGAGGGGTGTGACCGGTTCTGTTCGTTCTGCGTGGTGCCGTATACGCGGGGGTCGGAATTTTCGCGCCCCGTCGCCGATATCCTCACCGAGGCGCGCGGCCTCGTCGCCGGCGGCGTCCGCGAGATCACGCTGCTGGGCCAGAACGTCAACGCATACCATGGCGCCGCGCCGTCGGGCGGCGCCCTTGAATGGCGGCTCGGCAGACTGATCCGGGAGCTCGCGGAAATCGACGGGCTGGCGCGCATTCGATACACCACCTCGCACCCGCGCGACATGGACGAAGAGCTGATCACCGCGCATGGCGAGGTGCCGCAGCTTATGCCCTATCTGCATCTGCCGGTTCAGTCCGGCTCGGACAACGTGCTGGCGGCCATGAACCGGGGTCATCTCGCCGCCGATTATTTGCGTATCGTGGACGCGTTGCGCCGGGTCCGGCCGGATCTCGCTTTGTCGTCGGATTTCATCGTCGGCCATCCCGGCGAAAGCGACGATGATTTCGAGGACACGATGCGACTGGTGCGCGAAGTGGGTTTTGCCCAGGCTTATTCCTTTAAATATAGTCGGCGGCCCGGCACCCCGGCAGCGGTGCTGCGCGGCCAGGCGGCGGAGGATTTGAAGACCGAACGCCTCGCCGTCCTCCAGGCGCTCCTCAACGACGGGCAGCAAAAATTCAATGACCAGTCGATCGGCCGCACCGTGCCGGTGCTGTTCGACCGACCGGGTGGGCGCGACAACCAGGTTGCCGGGCGCAGCCCCTATATGCAGGCGGTTCACGCGCCGTGCCGGGACCCTGGAGAGGTCGCGGCGCGGCTCGGCACAATTGCGCAAATTCATATCGTCGCATCGCACGCCAATTCGCTGGCCGGCCGATTCGCGTCCGACAAGGTGGAGCTCGCGGGCGCTTGAATTCACGAATTCCAGCCAAGGGCGCCGAATCGGACGCCCCGCCCATCCTGATCCAGTTCGAAGATAACGATCTGCTGCCGCTTTTGTTCGGCGAGTTCGACCGCAACCTCGCGCGTATCGAACAGCAGCTCGAAGTTTCGGTTTCCTCGCGTGGCAACCAGGTGGCGATTGCCGGGGCGGCCTCCTCCGCGACGATCGCCCGCAACGCGCTCAACGCGCTTTATGAACGGCTTGGCCGGGGACTGGTGGTCGATCTCGCCGAGGTCGACGCGGCGATCCGCTTCGCGGCCAACGCCGCCGCCGAACAGGGTGGCGGCACGGCGATGCTCGACGATGGGGCGATGTTGATCCGCACGCCCAAGCGCCACATCACGCCGCGTTCTCCCGGCCAGAAAGACTATATCGCCGCGTTGCGCGACAACGACCTGGTTTTCGGTATCGGCCCCGCGGGTACCGGCAAGACCTATCTCGCGGTCGCCATGGCGGTCTCGATGTTCACGTCCGGCAAGGTCGACCGCATCATCCTGTCGCGCCCGGCCGTGGAGGCCGGCGAACGGCTCGGGTTCCTGCCCGGCGACATGCGTGACAAAATCGATCCGTATCTGCGCCCGCTCTATGACGCGCTCTACGACATGCTGCCCTCGGAACAGGTGGTCAAGCGGCTCGATACGGGCGAGTTCGAGGTCGCGCCACTGGCATTCATGCGCGGACGCACTTTGTCCAACGCCTTCGTTATTCTTGACGAGGCCCAGAACACCACCCAAGTACAGATGAAGATGTTTTTGACGCGCCTCGGCGAAAATTCACAAATGGTGGTTACCGGTGATCTCAGCCAGATCGACCTGCCGCCGGGATCGGTCTCCGGCCTGCGCAAGGCGGTGGACACGGTGAGCGGGCTGGAAGGCGTCGCGCTGGTGAATTTCACCGACCGGGATGTGGTGCGACATACGCTGGTGACCCGGATCGTGCGCGCCTACGACCGTGACGAGCGCGGCGATGCCGGGACGCCGCCAATGAGTGACCCGGATTGAGCCACCATATTGCAGTTACCGCGGCGTGCCCCGGCTGGATGGAATCGGGCATCGAGCCGGAGGCGATCTGCCGGCGCGCGGCGCAAGGGGCGCTGGCCGCGGCCGCCTCGGCGGGCGGCGAACTGGAGGTCAGCGTAATGTTGTCCGACGATGTGACGGTAGCCCGGCTCAACCAGGATTACCGCGCGACCGAGGGGCCCACCAATGTGCTCTCGTTCGCCAACTTCACCGGCGAATCGGGCAGCGTTTCCGGACCGCCGGTACTGCTCGGCGACGTCGTGCTGGCGTTCGAGACCGTTTCTCGAGAATGTCGCACCGAGGGCAAGGAATTAGCCGATCACCTGGCCCACCTGATCGTTCACGGAGTGTTACATCTTCTCGGCTACGACCATGAGGTCGAATCCGAGGCCGAGCGGATGGAAGAGATGGAAATTGAGATACTTGCAGCGCTCGGACTGCCGAACCCATATACGGAGAACCAGGCGTCCCCGGCATAGCCACTGAAAATGACAGACGTTTCCGACTCTAGACAGCCCCGTTCAAACGGGGCGCCCCAAGATCAGACAGCCCCCGCCGGCGGACTGCGCGCCTGGCTCCGCCGCCTGCTGAGGCCACGCAACGGCGCCGAGGCGCTGCGCGACACCATCGAAGAGCTCATCGAGCAGGAGGATTCAGCCGAGGCCGCGAGCGGCGAAGAGCTGACCTTCCTGCGTAATGTCCTGAATCTGCGACATCTGGTGGCGCGCGACGTGATGATCCCCCGCGCCGATATTGTCGCGGTCGAAATCGAGATAACGCTTCCCGATCTTCTGGCGCTGATGAGCGACAAGCGCCATTCACGCATGCCGGTCTTCCGCGAGACGCTCGACGAGGTGGTCGGGCTGGTACATATCAAGGACGTGATGGAATGCATGGATGGCGAGCAGTCCTTTGCGCTGTCCAAAATCGTGAGGCCGCTGCTGTTCGTCGCCCCCGCGATGCCTATTCTTGAGCTTCTGCTGCAAATGCGCGCCAAACGCACCCACATGGCGCTGGTCGTCGATGAATTCGGCGGCATCGACGGATTGATCACCATTGAGGATCTGGTCGAGGAAATCGTCGGCGAGATCGAAGACGAGCATGACACCGAGGACGCGCCCACCGCGATCGAACGCGCCGACGGTTCGCTGATCGTCGATGCCCGCTTCGAAATCGAGGAGTTCGAGCAACGCTACGGATCCATTCTCGAGGATGAAGAGCGCGAGGACGATATAGACACATTGGGCGGGCTGGTATTTTCGCTGGCCGGCCGGGTGCCCGGGCGAGGCGAAGTTATCCGGCACCCTTCAGGGGTCGAGTTCGAAATTTTGGACGCCGACCCGCGCCGCATTAAACGCCTCCGCCTGCGAGGGATTACGGGCGCGTCCGAGACCGCATGACCGGGCGCTTTTCTCCGGGGGCGGGTATCTGGCGGACATTCGCGGACCGCGTCGCGGGACTTGAGGGTTGGCGACGCCATGCCTTGTCGCTGACCATGGGCGCGCTTGCCGCCGCCGCCCTGCCGCCCGTTCACGCGGTGCCGGTGTTGCCGGTGGCGTTCACGCTGCTGATGTGGCAACTGGACGCCGCCCGGACATGGCGCGCCAGCTTTGACAGCGGGTGGTGGTTCGGTTTCGGATACTTCGTCGCCGGGCTGTACTGGATCGCTTTCGCGCTGCTGACCGATCCGGAAAAATTCGGCTGGCTGATTCCGTTCGCGGTCGGCGGGCTGTCGGCCGGCCTTGCACTGTTCATCGCCGCGGCGGTCCTGATCGCGCGTATCGTCTGCCCCACGGGACCCGGCCGAATCCTGGCGCTTGCCGCCGCATGGGTGGTGATGGAATGGACGCGGGGTGAGATTCTGACGGGATTTCCATGGAACCCGCTCGGCAGCGTCTGGGTGTTCTCGGTGCCGATGATCCAGTTCGCCTCGGTGACCGGTGTCTTCGGATTGAGCCTTGTGACGCTGGCGGTGTCCACTTCGCCGGCGCTTCTCGCCAACCGTGGTCGCACGGGTCCCATGGCGGTCGCGGTCGCGGCCGGCCTGCTCGGCGCGATGTGGGTCGGCGGCGCGGCGCGGCTAGGTCCCATCGATGGGTCCGACGTGTCCGGCGTATTGCTACGGCTGGTGCAACCCAATATCTCGCAAAATCATAAATGGCGTCCGGATTTGCGCGTGGCCCAGTTCACCAGATATCTCGAAATGTCATCGCAAAAGACCGATCCGCCGCCGACCCATATCGTCTGGCCGGAAACCGCCACGCCGTTCTTCCTCGGCCGCGAGACAGAGGCCAGGGAGACGATCGCGGCGGCTGTGCCGCCCGGCGGCCTGGTGCTCACCGGAACGCTGCGGGCGATCCCCTCGACGGGACGACCGGCGCAAATCTGGAACGCATTGCAGGCGGTCGACGAGGCCGGGCGGATACGGGGCGGGTACGATAAGTTTCACCTCGTGCCTTTCGGCGAATATGTCCCGTTGCGATCCATACTGGCCTTCGCAAAGATCACGCACGGCACCACCGATTTTTCGGCCGGTCCCGGGCCACGCACTCTCAGGCTTTCTTCCCTGCCGCCGGTCGGGCCGCTGATTTGCTACGAAGCCATCTTCCCCGGCAATGTCACGGATCCGAAGGATCGCCCGTCCTGGCTTCTCAACGTCACCAACGACGCCTGGTTCGGCATCAGCTCCGGGCCCTATCAACATTTTGCCAGCGCCAGGATGCGG
>CAZPMO010000015.1:30674-47912 GCA_964587515.1 uncultured Rhodospirillaceae bacterium
CTGTGGAGGAGGGACTGCCGCTTGTCCGGGCCGCCAATACCGGAATTTCAGCTGTTGTCGATGGGTACGGCCGCGTCCGCGCACATCTCGGGCTGGGTGTCCGGGGCATAATGGACGCGCCGCTTCCCCCGGCATTGCCGCCCACTATCTTCGCGCGATGGGGCGACGGGCCCCTTGCCACGCTGGTTTTCAGCGCCTTGGTGTTGGGTGTAGCGTTTCGGCGGGGCCCCGCGACGAATTAACGCAATCATTTGTCGCAAGTCGATTTAGTTTGGTATTCAGCGGTGCTTGTTCTATAACGTTACCCTATCAGTTGGGTTGCACGAATGTGGCTTTGTAAGAACAATTTTACCCCAAGCCATTGATTTTTTAGTTGCAACCTGGGCCATAAAAAGAGTAACTAGATACAAATGTCTCAAGCAGAACAGACTACCATGGTGAGCCCGACTCGCGGCAAGCGAGGACGCTCCAATCCCGTTGACGCCCATGTCGGCAGCCGCGTTCGTATGCGCCGCACGCTTCTGGGCCTCAGCCAAGAAAAACTCGGCGAAGCGCTCAGCCTGACCTTTCAACAGGTCCAGAAATACGAGCGCGGCGCAAACCGCATCGGCGCCAGCCGGCTCTACCAGATCAGCAAGGTCTTGGAAGTGCCGGTGTCGTTCTTCTTCGAGGAGATGACGGAGCCCGTGATCGGGACGCCGGAGGCCGCGGCGATTGGCCTTTCCGAACGGCCGCCTGAATTCGAACAGGATCCGCTCGCCAAGCGCGAGACCTTGGAGCTTGTTCGGGCCTATTACAAGATCAGCGACCCCAAGGTCCGCCGACGCGTGTTTGAACTGGTCAAGGCGATCGGCAAGACCGGCCGCGGTCAGTAATTACACCCGCCAAGTCGACCCAACGGGTTTAACCGCAACGAAGCTGGTTTCGGCTCCGAAAGCGCTTGACTGCTTCCAGAAAGGTTGCAACAAGATCGCGCCACCACGCGGTGGCGGAGCGGTTGTGCCGCCCCGGTTCGCGCGTACCTGTTCAACGAATATCTCAAGCGGAGGACTCCGATCGTGCCAAAGGGCGATTTTGTTTTCACAAGCGAATCCGTATCCGAAGGTCATCCCGATAAGGTCAGCGATCGAATTTCGGACGCCGTCGTCGATGCCTATTTAACCGCCGATCCACTTTCCCGGGTCGCGTGTGAAACAATGACCACCACGAACCGGATCGTGCTGGCCGGCGAGGTTCGCGGCCCGGATTCGGTGACCAAGAAGGATTTAGAAGAGATCGCCCGCCACGCGGTTCGCGATATCGGGTACGAGCAGACCGGTTTTCATTGGAAACACGCCAACGTAGAGGTTCATCTTCATCATCAGTCGACCGATATCGCCATGGGCGTCGATTCGGCTGGCAACAAGGACGAAGGCGCCGGCGACCAGGGCATCATGTTCGGCTATGCCTGCACGGAAACACCGTCGCTGATGCCCGCGCCGATCTATTATTCGCATGAAATTCTTCGCTCGCTGGCCGAGGCGCGGCACTCCGGCGCCGAACCGGGGCTCGGCCCCGATTCCAAAAGCCAGGTGAGTCTTCGGTATCAGGGCGGGATGCCAGTCGGCGCGACGTCAGTGGTGGTCTCGACCCAGCACGACGAGGCGCTCGACCAGGAACAGGTTCGCGAAATCGTCCGACCCCATGTGGTCAATGTTTTGCCCGACGGCTGGATGTGCCCGGAAGACGAATTCTACGTCAATCCGACGGGCCGGTTCGTAATCGGCGGACCGGATGGAGATTGCGGGCTTACGGGGCGTAAGATCATCGTCGATACCTATGGCGGCGCGGCGCCCCATGGCGGCGGGGCGTTTTCCGGTAAAGACCCGAGTAAGGTTGATCGTTCGGCCGCCTATGCCGCGCGCTATGTCGCCAAAAACGTGGTCGCGGCCGGCCTCGCGGAGCGTTGCGTCATTCAGGTCGCCTACGCGATCGGCGTCGCCAAGCCGCTGTCGGTATATTTCGACACTTACGGCACTGGTACGGTTGATGAGGACCGTCTTTCCGAGGTTGTTCAGAATCTGGTCGATCTGTCGCCGAGGGGCATTCGCGAGCGGCTCAGTTTAAGCCGGCCGATTTATGCGCGGACCGCGGCATACGGACATTTCGGTCGCGAACCCGAAGCCGACGGCGGTTTTTCATGGGAAAAGCTGGATCTGGTGGACGACCTCAAGGCGGCATTCGCCTGAGCGTAGCGGATCAGGAAGGCGGGCCGTCGGGGCAACGCCGAATCCTGTACGGCCGACGCACCGGTCGCCGCTTGCGGCGCGGCCAGGCGGACCTGGTCGAAAATCTGTTACCGAAACTGGAAATCGCTGCGCCCGCGGAAGGTCAATTGCCGACCCCGGCCACGTTGTTCGATTTCACGCCCCGCGATGCGTGGCTTGAGATCGGATTCGGCGCCGGCGAACACCTGCTGCAACAGGCGAAAAACCATCCCGACATCGGGTTCATTGGATGCGAGCCCTTTCTCAACGGCGTGGTGAAGCTGCTTGGCGGGGTGCGTGATCTGGGATTACGAAACATCCTTCTGTTTCGCGACGACGCACAGCTTCTGATCGGGTCGCTGCCGGACGCCTCCGTCGGCAGGGTCTTCATCCTGTTTCCCGATCCGTGGCCAAAAACGCGCCATCACAAGCGGCGTATCGTGTCGTCGGCGACGCTGGATCAGCTTGCGCGCGCGATGAAGTCGGGCGCCGAACTTCGTATCGCAACCGATGACAGCTCTTATCTGGCTTGGATTTTACAATATGTTCTGCGCCATGGTGGTTTCGAATGGACCGCGCGGCGCCCGACCGACTGGCGGGAGCGGCCGCCCGATTGGCCCGCGACCCGCTATGAACACAAGGCGGTGGAAGCGGGGCGGCGCTGCGCATTCCTCCGCTTTGCACGGCGCTGATAGGCGCCCGAAAAGAGCGCTGATAGGCGCCCGAAACGAATGCTGACAGCCGCCGGAGACAGGAGCGAAATCGACCTTAAAAAGGCTTGCGAATTCGCCCCCTGAACCTATATCTTGTGGGCGGAAGTCGTATGGCCCTCGCGAGGGGCGCAAAATAAGAGTGGGCTCGCGGCCCGCTTTTTTTATTACCTGTCGCGAGGGGGGCATGCGATAGCCAGGAACGTTTATGGACCACGTAGAACAAATCGAACGGCTGATCGGGCCGTCGCTCGATGGCCTTGGTTACGATCTCGTGCGTGTGCAACTCGGTGGTGACCGAAATCTCACGCTTCAGATCATGGCCGAGCGCAAGGATCGGGATGAGATGACAGTCGAGAATTGCGCCGAAATCAGCCGCAACGTCTCGGCGATCCTAGATGTGGAGGACCCGATCAAAAGCGCCTACACGCTGGAAGTTTCCTCGCCCGGAATCGACCGGCCATTGGTGCGGCCGGAAGATTACTCACGCTATGTCGGGTACGAGGCGCGGATCGAACTGCGCGACACCGTCGCGGGGCGCAAACGCTTCAAGGGTCGGCTGGCTGGTCTGCGGGGCGACGCGGTCGTGATCGAGGGCGAAACGGAAGAGTCTGAAATCCCGTTCAGCGATATCGCTCGGGGCAAGCTGTTGCTGACGGATGAGCTGATTGCAGCAGCGATGAAAAATCAAAACAGGTAGATTGTCATGGATACCGATACCATCCCAGCGGCCGGTTACGACCGGCTTGAACTCCTGCAAGTCGCCGACGCTGTAGCGCGAGAGAAATCCATCGATCGGGAAGAAGTCCTGGAGGCGATGGAGGAAGCGATCCAGAAAGCGGCGCGAACGAAATACGGCCAGGAGCACGACGTGCGCGCCCAGATCGATCGCAAGACCGGCGATATTCGTCTCGCGCGCTACGTGGAGGTGGCCGAGGAAATCGAAAACGAAGTGACGCAAATCACGCTGGACGTGGCGCGCGCGAAGAAGTCCGACGCGGAAATTGGCGAATTCCTGATCGACCCGCTGCCGCCAATCGATTTCGGCCGCATCGCCGCCCAGACCGCGAAGCAGGTCATCGTGCAGAAGGTGCGCGATGCGGAACGCCAGCGCCAATACGCGGAATACAAGGACCGTATCGCGGAGATCGTGAACGGCATGGTGAAACGCGTCGAGTTCGGCAATGTCACCGTCGATCTCGGGCGCGCGGAAGCGATCCTCCGCCGCGACGAGATGATCCCCAGGGAATCGTTCCGCCCCGGCGACCGGGTACGCGCCTATATCTACGACGTGCGCGAGGAAATCCGCGGCCCGCAGATTTTCCTGTCGCGCAGCCATCCGCAATTCATGGGCAAGCTGTTCGCCCAGGAAGTCCCGGAAATCTATGACAAGATCATCGAGATCAAATCGGTCGCGCGCGACCCGGGCAGCCGAGCCAAGATCGCGGTGCTGTCGAACGATTCCAGCATTGATCCGGTCGGCGCCTGCGTTGGCATGAGGGGCAGCCGCGTGCAGGCGGTGGTCGGTGAATTGCAGGGCGAGAAAATCGACATCATCCAATGGTCGCCCGATCCGGCGACCTTCATCGTCAACGCGCTCGCCCCCGCCGAGGTCGCGAAAGTGGTGCTCGACGAGGACCAGAACAAAATCGAGGTTGTGGTTCCCGACGAGCAACTCAGCCTCGCCATCGGGCGACGCGGACAGAATGTCCGCCTGGCTTCGCAGCTTACACAGTGGGAAATCATCATCCTCACCGAGGAGGAAGAGTCCGAGCGTCGCCAGGAAGAGTTCCGGATCCGGTCTCAAATGTTCATGGACGCCCTCGATGTTGATGACGTGCTCGCCCACCTGCTGGTCACCGAAGGGTTTTCCTCGGTCGAGGAAGTCGCCTTCGTACCGATCGGGGATCTGGTCGGGATCGAGGGATTCGACGAGGAGATCGCCAACGAACTGCGGACGCGCGCCCAGTCCTTCCTGACCGAGGAAGAAGAGCGCCTGACCGGCTTGCGTCGGGATCTCGGTGTCTCGGATGAATTGGCCGCGGCCGAAGGGCTGACCCCGGCAATGATGGTGACCCTCGGCGAGGCCGGCGTGAAAACGCTCGACGATCTCGCCGATTTGTCGGGCGACGAGTTGATCAACAGCGAGGACGGCGTGCTGCGCGAGTTTCACATGTCGGAGGACGAGGCCAACGCGGTCATCATGGCCGCGCGGGCCCACTGGTTCGACGACGACGAGCCGGCCGAAGCTGAAGAACTCGCGGACACGGTCGGCGAAACCGAAGTCGAAACCGAAGCAACGCCCAACAGCTGAGCGCACTGAAGGAACGCGGCGATTTGGACCTGAACCAGCATCATCCGATGGCGAAGCCCGAGACCATGCGGCGCTGTATCGCGACACGGCAATCGCTGCCGAAATCGCGGATGGTTCGCTTCGTGTTGGCCCCGGATCGCTCCGTCGTGCCCGACCTAGCCGGCAAGCTGCCAGGGCGCGGATTGTGGTTGAGCGCACGTCGCGATATAGTTGACAAGGCGTGCTCCGCTGATCTTTTCGCCAAGATGTCGGGAGGAAACGTCGAGCAGGCGCCCGATCTTTCGGACCGGCTCGAACGGCTGCTTGTCGCGCGTTGTTTCGATCTGCTCGGCTTGGCGCGGCGCGCGTCGCAGGCTATCGCCGGCGCCGAGAAAGTGCGTGGGTTCCTGCGCGCGGGCAAGGGCGCGGTGATTGTCCTCGCATCCGACGGTCCGGTTGGGGAACGCCGCTCCATGGCGGCGCTCGCGCCCGGCGCAACTGTCATCGAGTCGTTCGACGGGTCGGAGCTGGGAAGCGTGTTCGGCCGGGAACGCGTGGTCTATGTGGCGGTCGGGCATGGCCCGTTCGCCGAGCGTTTGGTTGATGAGACCCGGCGGCTCGCGGGATTCCGGAGCATGCCAGGTTCAGGAAAGTTGCATTGATATGACTGAGCAAACCGAAGATCAAAAACCAAAGAAAAAGCTCTCGCTGTCGCGCCCTGGACGACTGGAGCTGAAGAAAACGGTGGATGCCGGTCAGGTTCGGCAGAGCTTCTCACACGGCCGTTCCAAATCGGTGACGGTCGAAGTTCGCCGCAAGCGCACCTTTACCCAGGCCGCGGACGGCGGCATGACGGAGATGAAGGAGGTCCCCGCGGCAGCGGACGTGGTGGACGAGGCCGAAGTTACGACGGCGCCCCAGGTCGAGGAGGAAACGGTCGAGCGCGTCGAAACGGAGGGCGAACGCAGAGACCGCATTCTGCGCACCCTCACCGAAGAAGAAAAAGCCTCCCGCGCCCGGGCGCTGTCCGGCGCCAAGCAGGCCGAAATTTCGGCCGAGGAAGAGGCCCGCCTGCTCGCCGAACACGAAGAGGCCGAACGCCGCCGCGCCGCGGAAGAAGAACGCCAGCGCGCGGAAGATGAGGCCAAACGGCGCGAGGACGATGAAAAGCGCCGTAAGGAGGAGGAAGAAGTCGCCCGGCAAGCCACCGAACAGGCGTCTCGTCTCGAAGCGCGCGAGACCAAATCCGGCGAGCAGGAACCCGGCAAGGCGAAGGCGAGGCTCCGCCTCGTCGAAGGGCAGGAGACCGACGCCGCCGCGGAGGAAGAATCCGAACAGTCGCTGCGCGAAAAGCGGGGCGCGAAACCTGCTCAGCGGCGCCTGACCGCCAAGCGATCGGAACCACGCCGCAGGGGCGGCAAGCTCACCATGGCGCAGGCGCTCGACGACGAGGAACGGACGCGAAGCCTGGCGTCTATTCGGCGCTCGCGCGAACGCGAGAAACGCGCGCAACAGCAGTCCGGCGAATCACTAAAGGTCGTGCGCGAAGTCGTTGTGCCGGAAACCATAACGGTGCAGGAACTCGCCAATCGCATGGCGGTGCGCGGCACGGACGTGATCAAGACGCTGATGAAGATGGACGTGATGGTGACGATGTCGCAAGAGATCGACGCCGACACCGCGGAGCTGGTGGTTACCGAGTTCGGCCACCGTTTGAAGCGGGTAAGCGAGGCGGACGTGGAAATCGGTTTGAAGGGCGACGCGGATTCCGAAGGAAACCTAAGGTCGCGACCGCCAGTGGTTACGGTGATGGGCCATGTGGATCACGGCAAGACGTCGCTGCTCGATGCGCTGCGGTCCACGAACGTGGTCGCGGGCGAGGCCGGCGGCATCACCCAGCATATCGGCGCCTATCAGGTCGAGACCTCGTCGGGCCAGCGAATCACCTTTATCGATACGCCTGGACACGAAGCCTTTACGTCGATGCGCGCGCGCGGCGCCAACGTCACCGATCTGGTGATCCTGGTGGTGGCCGCCGACGACGGCATCATGCCGCAGACGATCGAGGCGATCGATCATGCCAAGGCCGCCCAGGTGCCGATCATCGTCGCGATCAACAAGATGGACCGGCCGGACGCCGACGCGGGGCGCGTGCGTAACGAGCTGTTGCAGCACGAGCTGGTGGCGGAGGAGTTCGGCGGCGAGGTTCTGACGATCGAGGTCTCCGCGACCGAAAAGACCAACCTCGACAAGCTCGAGGAAATCATTCTTCTCCAGGCCGAGCTTCTCGAACTAAAGGCCAATCCCGATCGTTCGGCGGAAGGCGTGGTAGTCGAATCCCGGCTGGAACGCGGCCGAGGCGCGGTGGCGACGCTGCTGGTGCAGCGCGGCACGCTGAATGTCGGCGACATTGTGGTGGCCGGTCAGGAATGGGGCCGCATTCGCGCGATGGACGACGACACGGGCGCGGCCATGCAGGCGGTGACCCCCTCGATCCCGGTCGAAGTGCTGGGACTTGGCGGCGCGCCGCTGGCGGGCGATGAATTCTCGGTCGTGGAAAACGAAGCGCGGGCGCGGGAAGTGACCGAGTTCCGGCAACGCCGCGTACGCGATCAGCGCACGGCCGTCGACGCCAAGGGCACCATCGAACAGATGTTCTCGCAGATCGAGGCCGGCCAGTTGAGCGAGCTGCCCGTGGTGATCAAGGCCGACGCCCAGGGCTCGATCGAAGCCATCCAGGGAAGCGCCGAAAAAATCGGCACGGACGAGGTTTCCGTGCGGATTCTGCATACCGGCGTCGGCGCGATCAACGAATCCGACATCACGCTGGCCAAGGCGTCGGGCGCGATGGTGATCGGCTTCAACGTGCGCGCCAATCCGCAGGCCCGCGATCTTGCCAGTGGCGATAAGATCGATATCCGTTACTACTCCATCATCTATGAGGTCATTGACGACCTGAAAGGTATGTTGAGCGGCATGCTGGTGCCGGCCCGGCGGGAGAATTTCCTGGGCAACGCGGCGATCCAGGAAGTCTTTTCGATCAGCAAGGTCGGCAAGATCGCCGGCTGCAGGGTCACCGACGGCGTGGTCCGCCGCGGCGCTTCGGTGCGCCTGCTGCGCGACAATGTGGTAATCCATGAAGGCAAGCTGGCGACGTTGAAGCATTTCAAGGACGAGGTGCGCGAAGTGCGCGCCGGTTCGGAATGCGGCATGGCCTTCGAAAATTATCAAGACCTGAGGGCCGAGGACGTCATCGAGTGCTTCGAGGTCGAGGAAGTCGTCCGAACTCTCTAAGAGATGCGGCCTCGCCGGATTTACCGACGGAATTGAAATGAAAGACGATCGCGGATCGGGGCAGGGCCGATCCCGGGGGCGGTCCAACCGGCAGCTCCGGGTCGGCGAGCTGTTGCGTCGCGCCCTGACTGAAATTCTTGAACGCGGCGAGCTCAGGGATCCCGATATCGCCGACGTGTCGGTCACGGTCACCGAGGTGCGCGTCAGCCCCGATCTGCGGGGCGCCACCGCTTTCGTGGTCCCGCTCGGCGGCGGCGATATTGAAAAACTGTTGGGCGGATTGCGCCGCGCCGCGCCATTCCTGCGCCGCGCCGTCGCCGGCCGCGTCGATCTCAAATACCAGCCGGCATTATCGTTCGAAGCCGATGTCTCGTTCGATCACGCCAGCCGAATCGACCGGCTTCTGGATGATTCGCGACGCCCCGAGCCCGGCGAAGAGCCCGACGATGGCGCGTAAACGACGCGGGGATCCGGTCCATGGCTGGGTCGTCATCGACAAGCCGGCCGGCATGACATCGGCGCGCGTGGTGGCGCGGGTGCGCGGAATACTGAACGCCGCCAAGGCCGGACACGCGGGCACGCTCGACCCGCTGGCGACCGGCGTTCTGCCGGTGGCGCTGGGCGAGGCGACCAAAACGGTGTCCTGGGTAATGGACGGGCGGAAAGCCTATCAATTCACCCTGGAATGGGGCGAGGCGCGCGCGACGGACGATAGCGAAGGCGAGGTCACCGCAACCAGCGCCGTGCGGCCCGATAGCGACGCGATCCGGGCCGCGCTCGGCCAGTTCACCGGCGCGATCGAACAGGTCCCGCCAGCTTTCTCCGCCATAAAAATTGACGGGCGCCGGTCCTATGAGCTGGCGCGCGCGAAGGAAGAGGTGGCGTTGACCGCGCGACCGGTACGGATCGACACCTTCGAACTGACCGATATTCCCGATCGCGACCACGCCTCCTTCGAGGTCAGGTGCGGCAAGGGTACTTATATACGGAGCTTGGCGCGCGATCTCGCGGTCGTTCTCGGCACCGTCGGGCATGTGGTTTCGATCCGCAGAATCGTGTCCGGGCCGTTCGATGAATCGGACGCGATTTCACTAGATAAACTTGACGCTCTGAGGCATATTGCGCCACCGCAAGACTATTTGCTTCCGGTCGAGACCGCGCTGGACGACATCCCGGCGCTGGCCCTGACCGATACCCAGGCCGATCATTTGCGACATGGTCGCACGGTCCGGGTCCGCGGCGCCGGCGCGTGCCGGTTCGCGGAAGCAGACGACCTCGGCGAAGGGGAAACGGTCTGCGCCATGTCGGACGGCAAGCCGGTCGCGCTTGCCCGATTGCACGGCGACGAGATTCGCCCGATCCGGGTATTGAACCTCTAACACGGAGTACACGATGTCGATTACGCCTGAACGAAAGGCAGAGTTGATTACCGAGTATGCGACGGGAACCGCCGATACGGGTTCGCCCGAAGTGCAGGTTGCCATCCTGACCGAACGAATTCTGAACCTGACCGAGCACCTGAAAACTCACAAGAAGGATTTTCACTCGCGACGCGGTCTGTTGATGATGGTCGGTCTGCGGCGTCGGCTGCTCGATTACCTCAAGCGGAAGAATCAGACACGTTATACGGACCTGATTGGTCGGCTGGAGTTGCGGCGCTGACGCGTCGTCTCTCCCCCGTGGCCGTGCGCAAGCACCATGCCAGGGTAGGGGCCATCCCGGTCCCGACCGCGGAACGGCGTGGCCGTTACCGTGGTGTTCGGCCGTGCGGCGGGGCCGCCGGCCACGATGGTCGTCACCAACAGACGTGAAGTAACGACCGAATTGGAGCGCCGTCGCATAGGGCGACGCGCGCGAATGGAAGGAACGCAGAGATGTTTACCGTACATCGTAAAGAACTTGAATGGGGCGGACGCCCGCTGGTCATCGAGACCGGAAAAATCGCCCGTCAGGCCGACGGCGCGGTCCTGGTGACATATGGCGAGACCACGGTGCTGTGCACCGCCGTCGCGCAAAAAACCCCCAAGGCGGGCATCGATTTTTTCCCGCTCACCGTCAACTATCAGGAAAAAACATTCGCCGCCGGGAAAATTCCGGGCGGTTTCTTCAAGCGCGAAGGCCGGCCCAACGAAAAGGAAACGCTGACCTCGCGCCTGATCGATCGCCCGATCCGCCCGCTGTTCGCAAGCGGTTTCCGCAATGAAACGCAGGTCATCTGCACGGTGCTCAGCCACGACCTCGAGAACGATCCGGACATCGTCTCGCTGGTCGGCGCATCGGCGGCGCTGACCCTGTCGGGTATCCCGTTCATGGGGCCGATCGGCGGCGCCAGGGTCGGATATATCGATGGCGAATACGTGCTCAACCCACAGGCCGACGAACTGCCGAACACCCAACTGGACATGATCGTCGCGGGCACCGCCGACGCCGTATTGATGGTCGAGTCGGAAGCGGCGGAACTGTCCGAGGACGTCATGCTGGGCGCGGTCATGTTCGCACACCGCGAGTTCCAGCCGATCATCAACGCGATCATCGAGCTCGCCGAACAATGCGCCAAGGAGCCGTGGCAGGTCGCCGAGCCGCCCGCCGAATACGAGGCGGTGAAGGGCCGGGTCGCCGCGGCCGCCGAAGCGGCGCTGCGCGAGGCCTATCAGGAGACGGTAAAGCAGGCCCGCGTCGAGAAAATCTCGGAGGCCAAGAAACAGACGCTGGAGCAGCTCGCCGATGACGACACCGACGAGTCGCTGGTCGCGAGCGCCTTCAAGAACCTCGAGAAGGACATCGTTCGCGGCAGCATCCTCGATACCGGCATGCGGATCGACGGGCGCGACACCAAGACCGTCCGGCCCATCGAGTCCGAAGTCGGCCTCCTGCCCCGTTCTCATGGCAGCGCGCTGTTTACCCGGGGCGAGACCCAGGCGCTGGTGGTCGCAACGCTTGGCACCGGCCAGGATGAGCAGATCATCGATGCGCTGGAAGGGGAATACCGCGAGCACTTCCTGCTGCACTACAACTTCCCGCCTTATTCGGTGGGCGAGGCGAGCTTCCTGCGCTCACCCGGCCGTCGTGAAATCGGCCACGGGAAGCTGGCTTGGCGGGCGGTCCATGCGGTGATGCCGACGAAGGAGGATTTCCCGTATACGCTCCGCATCGTGTCGGAGATCACCGAATCCAACGGCTCGTCGTCGATGGCCACCGTGTGCGGCACCTCTCTGGCGTTGATGGACGCGGGTGTTCCGCTGAAGCAGCCGGTCGCCGGCATCGCCATGGGTCTGATCAAGGAAGACGACCGCTTCGCCGTTCTCTCCGATATTCTCGGCGACGAGGATCATCTGGGCGACATGGACTTTAAGGTGGCCGGCAGCAAGGTCGGTGTCACCGCCCTTCAGATGGACATCAAGATCACCGGCATTACCGAGGAGATCATGCGGGTCGCGCTCGACCAGGCGAAGGGCGGGCGTCTGCACATTCTCGATAACATGGCGAGAGCGCTCGATACCGCGCGCGACGCCGTCAGCGAGCATGCGCCGAGGATCACCACCATGTCGATCCCCCGCGACAAGATCCGCGAGGTCATCGGTACCGGCGGCAAGGTCATCCGCGAGATTTGCGAGGTCACCGGCGCCAAGATCGATATCGAGGACGACGGCACGATCAAGGTGGCCGCGATCGATTCGGAAGCCGGCGACAAGGCGGTCGAATGGATCAAAAGCATCGTCGCTGAGCCGGAAGTCGGCGTGATCTATACAGGTAAGGTCGTGAAGGTGGTCGATTTCGGCGCCTTCGTGAACTTCCTGGGGACACGCGACGGGCTGGTCCATATCAGCGAGCTGGCCGATCATCGCGTCGGCAAGGTCACCGACATCATCAACGAGGGCGACACCGCTAAGGTCAAAGTGCTCGGCATCGACGATCGCGGCAAGGTCCGGCTCAGCATGAAGGTGGTTGATCAGGCGACGGGCGAAGACATTTCGGCCAAGGACCAGGCCGAGAAGGAGACGGCGTCGACGGACGCCTGACCGGATGTTACCGGGGCTGGTCCTTTTGGGACCGGCCCTTATATATTAGGTGAGTGACCGGGTCGGCTCCGACCGACGGTGGCTGGAGCCAACCCGTGTCGCGGCAAGGAGAATTCTTCTGAAGCCCTTGAACTCAATCATGGTTTCGGGCCGCGAGGTACACCCTCTCATTGAGGGCGGCAAGGGTGTCGCGATCACCAATGGGCTCAGTTCCGGTGCCTGGGCGGCGACCGGCGGCGTCGGCACGTTTTCCGGCGTCAATGCGGACTCTTATGATTCCCTCGGCGCGATAATCCCGCTCGATTACAAGAGCCGCGTACGGCGCATCCGTCATGAAGAGCTGATCGCTTACGCGGTTCAGGGCGCCATCGCCCAGGCGCGCATGGCTTATGAGATGTCGGGCGGGCGCGGACGAATCCACATGAACGTGCTGTGGGAAATGGGCGGATCCGAACGCATTCTCCACGATGTGCTGGCCGGCGCGAAGGGGCTGATCCACGGCGTTACCTGCGGCGCCGGCATGCCATACCGGATGGCGCAGATCGCGGCGCGATACAAAGTCTATTACTACCCAATAATTTCCTCGGCGCGGGCGTTCAGCGCGCTGTGGAAACGGGCGTACCACAAATCCGCGGAATGGCTGGGTGGCGTCGTCTACGAAGACCCGTGGCGCGCCGGCGGTCATAACGGCCTCAGCAACAACGAACATCCCGACCAGCCGCAAGACCCCTATCCCCGGGTCGTCGAATTGCGCGGCCTGATGCGCGATATCGGTCTCGACCAGACGCCGATCTTCATGGCTGGCGGCGTGTGGTACCTGCGCGAGTGGGAGGATTGGCTCGACAACGAAGAACTCGGACCGGTCGCGTTCCAGTTCGGGACCCGGCCGCTGCTGACCACGGAAAGCCCGATCTCGCCGCAATGGAAACAAAGACTGCTGCACCTGGACGAGGGCGATATTTCGCTGAACAAGTTCAGCCCCACCGGGTTCTATTCCTCGGCCGTCTACAACGATTTCCTCCGCGAACTCAGCGCGCGATCCGACCGTCAGGTCGACTATTCGGCGTCCGCCGCGGGTGAACTGTCCGAGAAACTCGAGGTCGGTCCGCGCGGGCGGACGGTCTATGTGACCCCGACCGACAAGAACCGTGCCCAGGGCTGGATGGCGGAGGGATTTACGGACGGGATTCGAACCCCCGATTCGACGATGGTTTTTGTCGCGCCGGAAAAAGCACGTGAGATCCGGATCGACCAGGCGAACTGCATGGGCTGTCTGACATCATGCCGTTTCAGCAACTGGTCGCAGAGCGAAGGCAACACCACAGGTCGCAAGGCCGACCCGCGCTCCTATTGCATCCAGAAGACCCTGCAGGACATCGCCCATGGCGCCGATGTGGAACATCAGCTGATGTTCGCCGGTCATAACGCCTTCCGGTTCCGCGACGATCCGTTCTATTCCAACGGCTTCATTCCCACGGTCAACCAGCTCGTCGAACGGCTTCAGACCGGCGATTAACCCTGTCGTAGTTTCGACTTGTTCCAAAAAGAAGCCTTGTGTATTGTTTCCATGGTTTAAATTGGGCCGGCGAAACACGATCGAGAATATGACTTCAACTCGTCCCTACGCTTCCGCAGCCGCGCTCATAAAGGGCGCCGGGCTGCGGCCGACACGCCAGCGACTTGCGTTGGCGCGGCTGCTGTTCGAAGGGGGCGACCGCCACATCACGGCGGAACAGTTGCACGACGCCGCGTGCCGGGAAAGCGCCCGGGTTTCGCTGGCGACGGTCTACAATACGCTGCACCAGTTTACCGCCGCCGGATTGCTGCGCGAGGTGGTGGTTGATCCGGGACGCTCATATTTCGATACCAACACCAGCGATCATCAGCATTTTTATTATGAAGACAGTGGCCGGCTCGAGGATATCCCGAGCGAATCGGTGGCGCTGTCGTCGGTTCCCGCGCCACCGGCGGGAACCGAGGTAAGCCGCGTCGATGTCGTGGTTCGCCTGTCGCGCGCGCGCGGCTGATCCCGTCGCCATTCATATTTCTAATCTGGAACAATTCTAAGGTATTGACGAACGCCTTGCGCCCGTAATACAAAAGGCGCGGGGGGTGGCCGGCATATTTTGTTCCGCCGGGCGCTGCCAGCCAAAGCAGTAACAATTGCCCAACATAGGAGGCATCCATGCCCGCGCTAAAGGGAACCAAAACCGAGCAGAACCTGAAAGACGCCTTTGCCGGCGAATCCCAGGCCAACCGCCGCTATCTTTATTTCGCCCAGAAGGCCGACGTCGAAGGATATCCCGATGTCGCGACCGTCTTCCGTTCGACCGCCGAGGGCGAGACCGGCCACGCGCACGGTCATCTTGAATATCTCGAGGAAACCGGCGATCCGGCGACCGGCGAGCCGATCGGCCCCACCGCCGCCAACCTCAAGGCCGCCGTCGCCGGCGAGACCCACGAATACACCGACATGTATCCGGGCATGGCGAAGTCGGCTCGCGACGAAGGCTTCGACGAAATCGCCGACTGGTTCGAAACCCTGGCCAAGGCGGAGCGCTCCCACGCGGGTCGTTTCACCAGGGCTCTCGGGGAACTCGACTGAATTCAAGTTCGACCTTTAAAGCCTGAAGTACGGGGCGGGAAACACCGGGTCGGCCGGCTGGTTCCCGCCCCCTTTTTACGGAACGATAAATGACCACGCGTGAAGGCAGCCTCGAAGCCCCGACGCGCCATCCGATCCCGTGGCGCGACGCGGATTTTCACGACCCCGAAAAGATCGACGCCGAGCTGCGCCGGGTTTTCGATATTTGCCATGGCTGCCGGCGCTGCTTCAATCTGTGCGATTCGTTCCCACGCCTTTTCGACCTGATCGACGAGTCCGAGACCATGGAGCTCGACGGGGTCAAGAGCGAGGATTTCAAGCCGGTCGTCGACGCCTGCACGCTCTGCGACATGTGTTTCATGACCAAGTGTCCCTACGTGCCACCGCATGAATTCAATCTCGATTTTCCTCATCTGATGCTGCGCTACCGCGCCGCCGAGCGACGTCGGGGCGAGGTCGGGGTGGTGCCCCGTCAGCTCGCCGAGACCGACCGCAACGGCAAGCTGACCGCGCCCGTGGCGCCGCTCGCCAACTGGGCCACACGCCTCGGCAACGGTCTGACCCGGCCGGCGATGGAGGGCGTTCTCGGCATCGACCGGCGCGCCGAAATCCCCGAGTTCCACGGCAAGACCTTCGCGGCGCGCGCGCGCGCCTCGGCGCCGCCGGTCGCCGCCGACGCGCCCGGCCGGGGCCGCAAGGCCGTCCTCTACGCCACCTGTTTCGTGAATTACAACAGCCCCGGCATCGGCGAGGCCGCGCGCACCGTGCTGGCCCGCAACGGGGTCGAGACCGAAGTGGTCTATCCTGGTTGTTGCGGCATGCCGAAGCTTGAACACGGCGACATCGAGCGCGTCGCGCAAAACGCCGAGCGCATCTCGGCCGAACTCGCGCCCTGGATCGAGAAAGGGTACGACATCGTCGCGCTGGTGCCGAGCTGTACCCTGATGCTGAAATTCGAATGGCCGCTGATCCTGCCCGAACATGATGGCGTAAAGCGCCTGGCCCAAGCCACCTGGGATATCAGCGAATATGTCGTCGATATCGGGCGCCAGGAGGGACTGGCGCCCGGGTTGGGCGCGGTGGAAGGCGGTGTCGCGATCCATCTCGCCTGCCATGCGCGGGCCCAGAACATCGGCCCCAAGGCCGCGGATATGCTGCGCCTGCTGCCCGATACCGAGATTGACGTGATCGAACGGTGCTCGGGTCACGGCGGATCATGGGGCATGATGAAGGAGAATTTCGACGTCGCGATCAAGACCGGCCGGCCTGTCGCCCGTCAGGCGAAGGAAGGCGGCAAGCGCCACGTGGTTTCGGAATGTCCGCTGGCCACGCTGCATATCGGCCAGGGAATGCAGGCTCTTGATGGCGACGAAAAAGGCGATGCGCGCGGCGGCGCCGCGCTGCATCCGATCGAGATCATGGCAAAGGCCTATGGCGGCTAAAACGATGACAGAGAAAAAGGAAATAACCCGCGACGATATCCTGGCGACCGAGGAGTACACGGCGCGCCGGCGAGAGCTCAAACGCCATATCACCGAAGCCAAGAAGAGCCGGCGCATGGCGATC
The DNA here is from genome assembly GCA_964587515.1 of uncultured Rhodospirillaceae bacterium. Lineage (GTDB taxonomy): Bacteria > Pseudomonadota > Alphaproteobacteria > MPNO01 > MPNO01 > CAZPMO01. The sequence continues at coordinate 47,408 of CAZPMO010000015.1, forward strand.
GGCCCGTTCGCGATGTTCTATTTCGAGAGCTATGAGACCATGTGGCATCAGGTGCACGAGATGCTCTACATCGAAAAGGGCGGCGAGGACCAGATCGCCGAGGAACTCGCGGCGTACAATCCGCTGGTCCCCAAGGGCGCCGAGCTGGTCGCGACCATCATGTTCGAAATCGAGGACGCCGACCGGCGCGCCCGCGAGCTGGGCCGGCTCGGCGGCGTCGAGGAAACCTTCGCGATCACCGTCGGCGGCGAGACCGTAACCGGCGTGGCGGAGGAAGACGTCGATCGCACCAATGCCGCCGGCAAGGCGTCATCGGTTCAGTTCGTCCATTTTCCCTTCACCGCCGACCAGATCACGGCCTTCCGCGACCCCGCGACCGAAATCCTGGTGCGCGTCGGACATCCCAACTACGCCCACATGGCGGTCATGCCGGAAAATGTGCGCGCCGCGCTGGTCGAGGATTTCGACTAGAAACTTTTCGACTGACCTCAAGCGGCTCCGGCCC
>CAZPMO010000016.1:0-42097 GCA_964587515.1 uncultured Rhodospirillaceae bacterium
TGCCCATGGGCGCCCAGACCATCACCTCGACCACGATCGCGACCGCCAACACGCCGAGCCAGAACGAAGCGTTTTTCATCAAGAACGAGTTGCCGCCAGATCACCCGGGAATCGTCTCCGGCCATCGTTTCAAAGGCCCCAACCAGTGGCCGGCGCGCCTGCCGGGATTTCGGGAAACCCTTCTGGACTATGCCGATGCGCAAATGGCGCTGGCGATGAAACTGCTGCCGCTTTATGCGGCGGCGCTGGGCCTGGCGCCGCGCTTTTTCAATGACCATCCGGGATTTATTGAGCCGGGTTTCCGCGTCCGTATGCTGCATTACCCGCCACAGCCCGACCGCGCGCCCAACGTGTTCGGCGCCGCGCCGCACACCGATTACGCCTTTTTCACCATCCTGCCCCAGTCCGAAGTGGACGGGCTTGAGATCCTGACCGGGGCCGATGAATGGACCCGCGCGCCCATGATGCCGGGACATTTCCTGGTCAATACCGGCGATATGCTGATGCGCATGAGCAATGACCGGTTCGTGTCCACGCCGCACCGCGCGGTCAACGAATCCGCCGCCGGGCGCTATTCGATTCCGTTCTTCTTCTCACCCGATTCCGATGTGGTGATGGAGGTGCTGGAAACCTGCACCGCCGCCGACAACCCGCCCCGCTACGCGCCCATGAGCCACGGCGACTATTTCGCGTCCCGCATCGAAAAGAACTACGACCACCAGCAACAGGGCGCGGCTTAAATCAGTCCCCGCCGGCGAGGATCGCCTGAACCCTCGGCCAGGCTTCCTTGCCTTTGTCGGTCATCAATTGGCGGAGCGGCATCGGGATGAATTTGAAAATCGCGTCCTCGAACATCGGCCGCGCCTTCACCCGGTCCCACCAGTCGGTGAGGTGGGGATGCGTTTCCGTCCACATGCCCGAAAGCTGCAGCATATCGAGCCGGTTGACGAACGGAATGACGCCAACCTCGGCAAGCGAGAATTCGTCGCCCACGAGCCATGAACGCTCCGCGAGCGCGGCATCCATGTCGGCGAAGAATTTTTCGTAGACCCACAGCGACGTATGCACGCCGGGATCCTCGATGCCGCTTTCCAGCCGCGCGCGCCGCTTCGGCGCCGCTTCCGGTCCGAGCTTGTTGATGTACTCGTCGATCACGTCCGGCGGGTTGGCGAGCACCGCATGGCGGTGCGAAATGGCGAAGGTCAGAGGGCCGGTCACCGGGAACACTTCTTCGTCGATCCGCTTGGTCCAGACCCGCATGGCGTGACGGTCAAGCGGATCGGCGGGCCTCAAGGGTGTTTCGGGGAACGCCTCGTCGAGATATTCGCACATCAGGGTCGATTCCCGGAGCACATGCCCGTCATGGACCAGCGTCGGGACCACGCCCTTGGGATTGAGTTCAAGATAGGCGGGCGTGAACTGCTCGCCCTTCAGGATGTCGATGTAATGGCCGGTCCACTCCAGCCCCTTCTCGCCCAGGAGAATGCGCGGCTTGGCGGCGCAGACCGATGTTCCATGGTGATAAAGTTCGATCATCGTCCAGAATTCTCCCCGTTGAAGTACCGTTTCTTCATCACAAATGCAGTGACGGCAACCGGTTTCATGGACACTCCCATTTACGCGCCATACACTTTGATCGAGAACCAATTAAGCAGGTCGTCGCGATGGCACATCACAACGCACGATGGTTCGTGGGATTTTGCGCGAGCGGGCATACGCTGGCAATCGTCCTCGCCTTCTTTTTGATCCTGGGGTCGATCTCGCGGACCCGCGCCCACGGCGACGCATCCTGGATCATGAAGAACCCCGATTTCGGATGGTGCTGCGGCCCCAAGGACTGTTTCTGGCTGGACCACGAGGAGGTCCGTATCGACGGCGACGATTATGTGGTCGACCGCTTCTCCATTCGCTGGTCTATCATTGGAACGTTCCCGTCAAAGGACGATCATTTCTGGGCCTGCTACTACATGGAAGGCACGGAAAACCGGGAACTGAAATGTCTGTTCGCGCCGGCGCGCGGGAGCTAAGCGACGCCCTCCTTCTCAATGAATCTCGGGCTCCGGCGTGGGCGCGCCGGCGTGCAGGAAATCGAAGTCGCAGCCCTTGTCGGCTTGCGTCACGTGGGCGGCGTAGATGGCGCCGTAGCCGCGCTGATAGGGTTCGGGACGCGGCGTCCAGGCGTCACGGCGCCGGGCAAGCTCGGCCTCGTCCACATCCAGATCAAGACGTCGTGACGCCACGTCGAGGGTGATCAAGTCACCGTCCCGCACCAGCGCCAGCGGACCGCCCACATGGGCCTCGGGCACCACGTGGAGGACGCAGGTGCCGTAGCTGGTGCCGCTCATGCGCGCGTCCGAAATGCGCACCATGTCGCGCACGCCGGCCTCCAGCAGTTTTTTCGGGATCGGCAGCATGCCCCATTCCGGCATGCCCGGCGCGCCGATCGGCCCGGCGTTGCGCAGCACCAGCACCGAGTCCTCCGTCACGTCGAGATCGGGATCGTCGATGCGCGCCGCGAGATCGTTGTAATCCTCGAACACCACCGCCGGACCCGTATGGCTGTGGAATTTCGGATCGGCCGCGGTCTGTTTGATCACCGCGCCGTTGGGCGCGAGCGAGCCCGTCAGCACCGCCGTGCCGCCTTCCGCCGAAAGCGGGTTGTCGAGGGCCCGGATGACCTCGTCTTCATAGGCTTCCGCGCCCGCGATGCTCTCGCCCAGCGTGATGCCGGCCACCGTCGGGCACGAGAGATCGAGCAGGTCGGCGAGGCGAACCAGCAGCGCTCTCAGGCCCCCCGCGTAATAGAAATCCTCCATCAGGAATCGGCCCGAGGGGCGGATATCGGCCAGCACCGGCACGCGCCGGGATATCTCGTCGAAGCGGGCGAGGTCGAGATCGACGCCGGCGCGCCCGGCCATGGCGATCAGATGGATGATCGCGTTGGTCGAGCCGCCGAGCGCCATGTCGACGGCGATGGCGTTATCGAAGGCGGCGGACGACAGAAGATCGGACGGTTTCATGTCCTCCCACACCATGTCGACCACGCGCCGCCCGCAGGCCGACGCCATCAGTGCGTGCGCCGAATCCACCGCCGGGATCGAGGACGCGCCGGGCAAGGTCATGCCGAGCGTTTCCAGCAGCGCCGTCATGGTGGCCGCCGTGCCCATGGTCATGCAGATGCCCGCCGATCGCGACAGCCCGCCAACGATGTCCTCCATCTCTTCGTCGTCGATATTGCCGGCGCGGCGCTCGGCCCAATACCGCCACACATCGGTGCCGCTGCCCAGCGTCTCGCCCTTCCAGAAGCCGCGCAGCATGGGTCCCGCCGGCATGAATATCGCCGGAATATCCATCGAGGCGGCGGCCATGAACAAGGCCGGCGTGGTCTTGTCGCAGCCGCACATCAACACCGCACCGTCGATCGGGTGCGAGCGCAGCAGCTCCTCGGCTTCCATGGCCAGGAAATTGCGATAGAGCATGGTCGAGGGCTTCACGAAGATCTCGCCCAGCGACATGGCCGGCAGTTCCACGGGGGAGGGATATCGACAGAGCGATGAACGCGTTTATCGATCAAGTCCTGATTGCCGATGCTTACAAATTCTGGATCCTTTGTCGGAGAATTCCGGCAGCACAGACCGTTGTCCAACATCCAAGCAATATTGTCCTTATGGATAATTCGAAAAATTAGACCCTTTTCCGGATTGAGATTGTTGAGCATTGATTCCGACCAGATTTCAAAAAACTGGAATTATTACCCTCTTTGCTATCACAGCGCCTCCTGGGCGTAGAGCCACATCAGGCCGATCTGGCCCTTGTCGGAATTGCCTTCCTCGTTAAGCCGCTCGTAAAGCGACATCACCAGATCGCCGATCGGCATGGGGCTCTCCGTCGCGCGTCCCATTTCACACGCGATGCTCATATCCTTGGTCATGATGTAGCTGTCGCCAATGCCCTCGTAGTCGGCCGCCGCCATGCGCCGGCCATGCACCTGAAGCACGGTCGAATCCGCCCAACCGCCTTTCAGGCAATCGGGCAGGCGTTGCGCGTCGACCCCGAAATTTCGCGCGAAATTCAACGCCTCGGCGATGATCGCGACCTCGGCGCCGATGATCATCTGGTTGCAAGCCTTGCAGGCCTGGCCCGCGCCGCTGGGTCCCATGTGGGTCAGTTGCCCCCCATAAGCGTCGATCACCGGCCGGGCGCGTTCAACCTCGGCTTCCACGCCGCCCGCCATCACCGCCAGCGTGCCGGCCCGCGCGCCGGCGCCGCCGCCGGAAACCGGCGCATCCACCCAGCCCATGCCGGTTTCGCCGCGCAGGCGTTCGGCCCATTCGCGGGTCCTGAGGGGATGGATGGTCGAATGATCGACCAGCAGCTTGTCCGGCGCCGCCGCCTCGAAAACGCCGTCGGCACCGAACACGATGTCGCCGACCGCGTCCGTATCGGTCACGCAAATCAGCACCATATCGACCGCCTCGGTCAGCGCGGCGGCGCTCACCGTCCGGGCCGCGCCTTTCTCGATCAGCGGGTCCACCCGCGCCGCCGTCCGGCCCCACAGTGTCACGTCATGGCCCGCGTCAAGCAGGCGTTCGACCATCGGCGCGCCCATTTCGCCAAGCCCGATAAATCCCAGTCGCGGCGCGATCATGATTTTCTCCCCTGTGCACAGGCCCCGACTTTTGCCCACTTTGCCGTGATCGCGCAACCGGAGCATCGACAACCGTCCAGCGAACCGAAATAATCGGCCAACCGAACGGAGATAATTTCGCGAATGAAATTCGTAGCGAAAATTTTGAGTATCGCGACGGCCCTCATATGCGTGGCCCAATCGGGCCTGGCGCAAAACAGGCTCGACCACATGCTTTCGTCCATCAGCCTGCCGCCCGGATTCCAAATCAAATTATTTGCCAGGGTTCCGGACGCGCGCTTCATGGTCGTTGGCAAACCGCGGAACATCGTTTTCGTGGGCTCCAGGAGCCGCTACGTCCACGCGGTCCTCGACACCGACAAGGACGGCGTCGCCGATGTGGTGAAGATGAAGACCGACAGTCTCCGCACACCCAACGGCGTGGCGTTTCTCGACGGGTCGCTCTATATCGCGACCCGGACGGCCGTCATGAAGTGGCTGGGCCCGTCGGCCACCGATATCAACCGGCGTTTAGCGCCGCTGAAGCCGGTGCTGACGCGACTGCCCAATTCAGGGCATCACGGACGGCGCGTGATTTCATTCGGCCCCGACCGCAAGCTTTACCTCTCCATAGGGACGCCCTGCAACGTCTGCATGCCCGAGGGGCGGGAGGGCAAAATCATCCGCATGGATCCCGACGGCAAGAATGTCGAACTCGTGGCGGAGGGCATCCGCAACTCAGTGGGGTTCGACTGGCACCCCAAGACCGGCGAGCTGTTTTTCACCGACAACGGTTCCGACGGTCTGGGCGACGACATTCCCGCCGACGAGCTCAACCACGTCACCAGGGCGGGCCAGCATTTCGGTTATCCGTGGTTCGGCGGCGGCGACACGCGTACCCCGGAATTCATCGATGATACGCCGCCAAGGGACGCCGTTCAGCCCGTGGTCAAATTCCAGGCCCACACGGCCAATCTCGGCATCCACTTCTATCGGGGCGGCATGTTCCCAGCCGAATACAAGAACGACGCCTTCGTCGCCCAGCATGGCTCGTGGAACCGCAGCTCGCGGGTCGGCTACCGCATCATGCGCGTCCGCTTCAACGACAAAGGGAGCGCGATCGGCAAACAGGTCTTCGCCTCGGGCTGGCTGCAAGGCGAGGATGTCTGGGGCCGCCCGGTCGATATCAAGGAATTGCCGGACGGATCGTTGCTGGTCACCGATGATTTCGTCGGTGCGGTCTACCGCATCACCTATGGGGGGTGATGCGGGAGACCTGAATAAATTGCCGGGCGTTGAAAAATTAGCCAAGTTCACCGGCCCATGTCCAGTAAACCTCTTTCCCTCGTCTTCCTCGGCCTCGCGGGCATTTGCGCGTTTTCGCTTTGGTTTTCGGCGACCGCGGTCGGGCCGTCGCTGGTGGCGGAATACCGCGTCTCGGGCGGCTGGATTTCGCTGCTGACCTCCAGCGTGCAGGCCGGTTTCGTCGTCGGCACGCTGATCAGCGCTTTTCTCGGCCTCGCCGACCGGCTGGAGCCGCGCCGCTTTTTCATGGTTTCGACCATCATCGCCAGCGCCGCCAACGCGGCGATCCTGCTGGTCGAACCGACCTCGCCGGCGGTGCCGGTGCTCCGCTTCATCACCGGCGCCTGCATGGCCGGCGTCTATCCGGTGGCCATGAAGATCGCCGCGACATGGGCCCGTGGCGATCTCGGCTTTCTGATCGGCTCCTTCATCGGCGCCCTGGCGATCGGCAACGCGGCGCCGCATCTTCTGAACGCCTTCGGCGGGCTCGACTGGCGGTTCGCCGTGGGCGGCGCCTCCGTGGTGGCGCTCGGCGCGGCCGTCCTTATCAATTTCGTGACATTGGGACCGTCGGGCTCTCCGTCGCGGCCGTTCCGCGCGCACTTCGCCCTGAAGGCGTGGACGTCGATGCCATTGCGGCTCGCGAACGGCGGCTATCTCGGTCATATGTGGGAGCTCTACGCCATGTGGGCCTGGCTCGGGGTTTTCCTGGATGCGAGTTTCCGCCTAACGCTGCCGGCCGAGAGCGCCGCGTTCTGGGCGCGCGCGGCCACCTTCACCGTGATCGGGCTCGGCGGCGCCATCGGCTGTGTCGCGGGTGGGCTGCTGGCCGACCGGATGGGGCGCACCACGCTGACCATGGGCGCGATGACGCTGTCGGGCGGCTCCGCGGTGGTGATCGGATTTCTCTATGGCGGCGATCCGGTTTTGCTGTTCGCGCTGTGTCTGTTCTGGGGGGTGACGGTGATCGCGGATTCGGCGCAGTTCTCGGCGTCCAGCGCCGAGTTGGCCGAGCCCGATCTGATCGGCACCATGCTGACGGTGCAGACCTGCGCCGGGTTCCTGCTGACGCTGGCGACCATCCATCTGATGCCGCCGCTGGTGGAGGCGCTGGGATGGCGATACGCCTTCGCCGCGCTGGCCATTGGCCCCGTCTTCGGGGTGTGGTCCATGGCGCGGCTGCGCGCCCATCCCGACTCCACCCGCCTCGCCGGCGGCCGCCGCTAATCCCCTAATTCGGTGACACCATAATAATTAGATAGGGCATTAAATTTACTGGGATTTTTTAATTAGTATGGTGTCACCGAATTAGAGGGCGCGCCGCAAGAACCGGGTCGCGGCGTGGCGGCCTTTCGTCCATAAGGCTCCTCATGCAAGCACGCGAGGAGCCGTCATGAATTGGGGCGTCGCCCTGGTCTTTTCTTTCGTCGTCGCGGCGGCCGCCCGGGATGTGTTCTTCGGCGGCATATTTCAGCAATATCGCTTCTTCGACGTCATCCTGGTGAGTTTTTCGTTGTGCAGCGTGCTGTTCGTGGCGTTCGTCGCCGTGTTCATGCGGGACCAGTTCGCCGAACTGCGGCGCGCATGGCGCGAAGCCCTCGCCTCCAACATCGGCACGGCGCTGGCTTGGCTATCCTATTTTCACGCCCTGAAAACGCTCGAGCCGTCCGTCGTCCACACCATCCACGCGGGCGCGGGATCGATCACCTTGATCGCGCTCGGCGCCATGGGTGTCCATATCTCCCGACCGGCGCGGGTGGCCCCGGTGGAGCGGCTCCTGAGCCTCGGCGTCCTAATCTCGCTGCTGGCGATTTCAGCCATCGTCCTGCTCGACCTTTCCGGTCTGCCGCAACAGTCGACGACGCGAAACCTGATCGGCCTCGCGCTGGCATTCGCGAGCGGCGTCTTCATCGCGGTATCGACCTCGGTGAGCGTCCGCATGAACGAGATGGGCGTCGCGCCGGAAGGCGTGCTCGCGGTCCGATTCATCGCCATTGTCGCCATCGCGGGGATAATCGTCGCGGCCGGCGCGGGAGACGGCGCGCCCATCCCCGATTTCCGGACGTTGGGAGAACTCGCCGGGGCCTCCTTGCTGCTGCTGGTCGTGCCGCTCTATTTGCTCCATCTCGGTCTCGCGCGGACCACGGCGGTGAGCGCGTGGATCATCATGGCGATCGGCCCTTGCCTGGTCTTCGCGGGGCAGCTTGTCGAGGGTCGGGTTCTCTATTCCGGCTACTCGCTGACCTGCATCCTGCTTTATTCAACCTTCGCCATACTCGCCAATCTCGCGCGGCGCTTTGAACGAAATTAGCCGAAGTCGAACATGCAGACGCCGTTGCCGGCGTCGACGATGCGGCCGACGGACTCACCGGGGAAATGGGCCGGCAGGATCAGATTGCCGGTGTCCGCGTTGGCGTCGATGAAGCCCTTTCGGGTCGCCGCCGAGAGCGCGGGATCGGTGCAGAACATGGAGCTGAGCTGTGGCTCCGGCACCTGGATGGCGTGGTGCATCATGTCGCCGGTGAAAATCGCCTTGTCGGAACCGGACTGCAGGTTCATGCACACCGCGCCCGGTGTGTGGCCGGGGGTCGGCTCCAGCCACAGCCCGTCGGCGAATTCGTGGTCGGATGACACCAGATCCGCCCTGCCCGCCTCGACCACCGGCAGCACGCTGTCGTTGAAGGCGTCGCGGATCCATTCCTGATCGGCGATTTCGTTCTTCCAGTATTCGTACTCGGTGGCACCGAACAGATAGCGCGCGTTCGGGAATGTCGGCACCCAGCGCCCGTCGTCCAGCACCGTGTTCCAGCCCACATGATCCACATGCAGATGGGTGCACATGACGAAATCGATATGCTCCGGCGTGACGCCGGCGGCGCGCAGATTCGCCATCCAGGGCCATTTCTGGCGGTGCCAGTTGGGGCGCAGCGGCCGCTCCTTATCCTCGCCGACGCAGCCGTCAACCAGAATGGTGTAACGCGGCGTGCGGATCAGATAGCTCTGGAAGGCGAGGATCAGCTCACCGCTGTCGGCGTCCAGACAGTCCGGCACCATCCAATGTTTGTGCCGGTCGATGATCTCGGGCGTCGCGTCGGGATACATCTCCAACGGATCCCGGTAGGGACCTGAATATTCATGGATCGAATCGATGGTGGTCTCGCCGATGCGCTGCGTTTTCATATTCTGCCCTCTCCAAATGCCGGACACAGCCTAACAAGAGAAGCGGTCGGGTAAAATCGGGTTTCTTCGGGCCGCGCGCGGGCGTAGGCTCGACCCATCAAGCAAACCAACCGGGGAGGCCCCAACAATGGCGAAACTCACACTCGAACTCGCGACGATCATTCTCGACACCACGCTGGCCAAGGGCAAGGAGGCGGGCATGAACCCGCTGACCGTGGCGGTGCTCGACGACGGCGGCAGCCTGAAGGCGTTCAAGCGCGAGGACGGTCCTGGCGCGGCCATGCGCCCCCATGTCGCCTACGGCAAGGCCTATGGCGCGGTCGGCATGGGGCGTTCGTCGCGCATGCTGGGCCAGATGGCGCAGGAGCGTCCGCATTTCGCCAACGCGTTGGTGGGCGTTTCCGACGGCCGCTTCGTGCCGGTGCCGGGCGGCGTGCTGATTAAGGATTCCGACGGCGAGATCATCGGCTCGGTCGGCGTCAGCGGCGATACCTCGGACAATGACGAGGCGGCCGCGGTCGCGGGTATCGAGGCGGCGGGCCTGCAGGCCGGTATCTGAATTCGATTAACAGCGGCGGTCCCGGGGCCGCCGCTGTTCGGATCAGCTATTACTGGCGATCAGGTTGATCCCGGCGACGAGCAACAACACCAGCACGACCTGATTGAAGCGATCGTCGCCCAACCGGCTATATACGCGACGCCCCAGCCAGGCCCCGGCCACCGTGCCCGGCAGCGCTATCAGCACCAGCCGGCCGACTTCCAGCGTCACCAGCCCGGCCACGCATTGGGCCACGAAGGCGATGCCGAGAACGCACATGTTGAAGGCCTGGATAACGCCTCGGCGTTTGTCCCGGGTCCAGTCATGCAGGGTCGCCCAGAGCACCACCGTCAGCCCCGAAAGCCCGGCGAGGCCGCCCAGCACCCCGCCGCTCAACCCGACGGCGCCATCGGCCACGCGCCCTTCCCAGGTGATATGGGGGCGCCACCGGCCGAGCAGCATGAAGCCGCAATAGACCACCAGCAGCGCGCCGACCGTCAGCTTGAAGGTTCCCACCGAGACATGGGCAAGCAACACGGTGCCGACGGGCACGCCGAGCGCGCCGCCGATGACAAACGGCAGGACCCGCCTGACATCGACGGCATGCCAGATCGCGCGGATTGTCACCATATGCGCGACGACCGAACAGATCACGGCCAGCGGCGCGGCCAATATCGGCCCGATCACAAGCAGCCAGAACGACAAAGCCGTCAGCGCGGTGCCGAATCCGGTAAGACCCGACACGAAGCCGGCCGCGAAGGCGCCGGCCAGAATCAGGAGCGCCGCGGCGGTCATGTCACGATCCTGGAATTTAAAGTACCGCGCCGAGTTGTATGCCCCGGGCATGACGCTGTCCACCGAGCGCAACGCCATCGACCCTCGCTTTGCCGGCGGGAACGGGCGTGATAGGTTCCGCGCGGGCGTTGGGGACGCCCGTTGTTCTTTTGTACAGTTGGGATTTCGTCATGAGTACGGCGGCCGCCACGCTCGGACGCGACGTCAAGATCATCAGCCTGATCGGGTTCGCGCATTTCTTCAGCCATTTTTTCCAGCTCGCCCTTGCGCCGCTGTTCATCATGATCCACGTGGATCGCGGGTTCAGCTACACCTCGCTGGGACTGCTGATCGGATTGTTTTATGCGGCCTCCGCGTTCTTTCAGCCGCCAACCGGGTTCCTTGTCGATCGCTTTGGCGCGCGCAAGGTGCTGTTCGCCGGGCTCGGGTTGATGAGCCTCGCCATGGTGGGATATGGCGCGCTGCCCTATTACCCGGTAATGGCCGTGCTGGCCGTGGTGTCGGGGATCGGCAACAGCGTATTCCACCCGGCCGATTACAGCGTTCTCTCGGCGACAATCGACGACAGCCGCGTCGGGCGCGCCTTTAGCGCCCACAACTTCCTGGGCTTCATCGGCTACGCCGCCGCGCCGCTGGTGATGGTCGCGGCCGGCGGTATGTGGGGCTGGCGGGCGGCGGTGATCGGGGCGGGATTGATCGGGCTGATCGCGCTGGTAATCCTGGTCGCGGGCAGCGGGGCGTTCCGCGACAGCGCCGACGTGCGGCGCGACAGCGATACCAAGCAGGAGGGCTTCGGGGAAAGCATTTCGATCCTGTTCACGGCGCCGATCCTGCTGTGCTTTCTGTTTTTCCTGATGGTGGCCATGGGCCAGATCGGGCTGCAGAATTTTTCGCCGACCATTCTGATAGACCGGTTCGACTTCTCCGAGACACTCGCCAACGGGGCCGTGACCGCGATGCTGGTCGGCGTCCCGATCGGCATTCTGATCGGCGGAATCGTCGCGGACCGGCTAGAACATCGTCACGACGCGGCCATCGCCTTATCCTTCGGGATGGCGTCGGTGTTCGTCCTGATCGCCGGCTTCGCCGGGCTTCCCAACGCCGGCATGACCGCTGCATATTTTGTTGCGGGGGTCACCTATGGCATCGCGTTTCCGTCGCGCGACGTGGTGGTGCGCGGCATCGCGCCCGCCACGGGCACCGGCAAGGTTTTCGGTTTCGTTTATGCGGGGCTCGATACCGGTTCGGCGGTGACGCCAATCATGTTCGGCTGGCTGGTCGATAATGGCTTGCCGCTCGGCATGTTCCTGGTTGTCGCGGGGTTGTGGGCCGGCGCGGTTCTGGTGGTGCTGGCCACCGGTCGCGCGGCGCGGTTGAGCCGCGCCTAGGGGGGGACGGGATGGACGCCGCCCTCGCCCTTCGCCGAGACGTCCGCGTGATCTCGCTGGTCGGCGGCGCGCACGGGCTGAGCCATTTTCTTCAACTGGCACTGCCGCCGCTGTTTCCGTTGATCCGGGCCGAATACGGCTACAGCTATACCGAACTCGGCCTTCTGGTGACGGTTTTCTTCATCGGCTCGGGCGTCTTCCAGACCGGGGCGGGTTTCATCGTCGACCGCTATGGCGCGCGGACGGTGCTGCTCGGCGGCCTCGCGCTGCTGTCCCTGTCGACCGTGCTCTATGGCGTGTTCCCGAGCTATCCGGCGTTGATGGCCCTGTCATTTTTCGCCGGGCTCGGCAACAGCGTCTTTCACCCGGCGGATTTTTCGATCCTGTCCGCCTCGGTCGCCGATCAGCGGATGGGACGCGCCTTCAGCGTCCATTCGGCGACCGGCTTTATCGGTTACGGCGTCGCGCCGCTCGGCATGGTCCTGCTGGCCCAGGCGCTGGGCTGGCGCGAAGCGGTGATCCTGGTCGGCATGGTGGGGATCGTTTATCTGGTGATCCTGATTGCCTTCGCCGGCGACCTCCGCGACGACTCGAACACGGAGGCGAAATCGGCGGCCGATGCGCCGGCCGCCTCGGCGGCGCGGCTGTTGTTCAGTGTTCCGATCGTCATGCTGTTCGTGTTCTTCACCTTGCTGGCCATGGGCCAGATCGCGGTGCAGACCTTTTCCCAGCAGGCGCTGATCGAGATGTACGGAGCGTCTATCACCGCCGCCAACGGCGCCGTCACCGGGTTTTTGTGCGGTACGCTGGCCGGTGTGCTGGTCGGCGGCTGGCTGGCCGACCGCACCGGCCGTCTCAACGCGATCGTCATGGCGTTCATGCTCACCACCGGGGCGTTCATGATGGTCGCGGGGCTGTATGACATGGTGACCCCGCAACGCATCGCGCTCTACGTGGTCGCGGGCGCCGCGCTGGGCGCGGTGTTCCCGTCACGCGACATGCTGGTGCGCCAGATCGCGCCACCGGGCGCCAGCGGACGTATCTTCGGCTTCGTCTATTCCGGGCTCGATACCGGCGCGGCGATCATCCCGTTGATCGCCGGCTGGCTGATGGATTCAGGTCGCGCCTCGGCGGTCTTCGTGATCATCGGGCTGTGCTTCGCGGCCTGCCTGCCCGCCCTTGCCGTGACCGGGCGCGGATCGGCCGACAAACCCGGGGCCACGCCGTGAACGGCATCTTTTTCGCCATCGTGCTGATCTCGTTCCTGGTCGCGGGTTATCGCCAAATCGCATGGACGCCGCCCACGGCGGAGGCGATCGCGCCCATGCAGGCGCTCGCCGCCGGCATGATCGAGACCGCCGCCAGCGCGGTGACACTGGCCATCGGGCTGGTCGGGGTGATGGCGCTTTTCCTCGGGCTGATGAAGGTCGCCGAGGAAGGCGGCATGCTGCGCATCATCGCCAAGACCATCCGCCCGTTGATGGTGCGGCTTTTCCCCGAGGTGCCGGCCGATCATCCGGCGATGGGCGCAATGATCCTGAACATGTCGGCCAATGCACTGGGGCTGGGCAACGCGGCCACGCCGTTCGGCATCCGCGCCATGCAGGAACTCGACCGGCTTAATCCGCACAAGGGCACCGCGACCAATTCCATGGCGCTGTTCCTGGCCATCAACACATCGTCGGTGACGCTGCTGCCGACCGGCGTGATCGCGCTGCGCGCCTCTGCCGGCTCGATGGATCCGGCCGGCATCCTGCCGACCACGCTGTTCGCCACCGTGTGTTCGACCACCGTCGCGATCATCGCGACCAAGCTCTATCAGCGCTTCTCCGCGCCGCCGGTGTTTACCGGAGATGTCGATGTGGACGACACGGAGGCGGCCGACGCGCCGGAGGACCTGCCGCCGGTCAGCGGTGGCGACGATGCCTACCCCGGCTGGGTGTCCGTTCTGGCGCTGGCCTGTCTCGCCGGTCTGGTGCCGCTCACGATCTATTACGGCAAAGCCATCGCGCCCTGGATCATCCCAGGATTGATGGTGGCGCTGCTGGGTTTTGGGATCTCGCGCCGGGTGAGGGTTTACGAGGCGTTCGTGGACGGCGCGCGTGACGGGTTCCAGGTCGCGATCCGGATCATCCCCTATCTGGTTGCGATCCTCGTCGCGGTCGGAATGTTCCGATCCAGCGGCGGCCTGGCCGTGCTGGTCTCCGGAATAGCACCCATTACCGAGCTTTTCGGTATGCCGGGAGAGGCGTTGCCGATGGCGCTGTTGCGTCCTCTTTCGGGGTCCGGGGCCTATGGCATCCTCGCCTCGATCATCAACGACCCGGCCGTCGGGCCCGACAGCTATGCGGGCTATCTGGTCAGCACGCTGCAAGGCTCCACCGAGACCACGTTCTACGTCCTGGCGGTCTATTTCGGCGCGGTGCAGATCCGCCGGGTCCGCCATGCCCTCGCCGCGGCTCTGACCGCCGACCTCGCCGGGATCGCCGGGGCGGTGCTGATCTGCAGCTATCTTTACGGAAACTGAGCCGCGTCACTTGGTTAACCAATTGTAAAAACTTCGTGACAATACGCGAACGGTTTTGCTAGAAAGGCCCGCTGCGGTAATCGGCTAGTCAGAAAAAGAGCGGAGCCAAAGCCGGCGCTGGCTATATCGGCTCCGCCAGTCACAGGGGGGGGGCTATTTGGTTGTCCCACCAATGCCCCCCCCCGTGGCGCGTTGCTAGCGGAAGGGAGAAACCGCGTAGCTACACACTATATTTAGTACATATCGCGCAAGAATAAACTAGTTTTTGCGGGTGAGACGGCAAATACCGGCTCACCCCTTTTTTTTGGCAATTCCCGCCAGAACTATTGAGAAACTGCGCATTTTTACTTTCGAATAAGGACGAAACACTGGCGTCATTCAAAAAAAAAGCGAATCACTTCATACGAATCGCACTCGAAACGGGCATTCGAAAAAATTTGGCAGGGTTTGTATTGAGAAAGCGATTCACTCTTGTGCATGGGTTTGAAATATTGCACCTCGACAGTATAAACGCCGCCAATTCAAGTATTACCAAAAATAATCTAAAATTTTTTGTTAACTAATTTTATTAACCATACAAAAATCTTATTTTTGAACATATCATTTGCTATTTTCTTGATTAAATTCGAGAAAAACCGTAAATTCTAAAATACTAAACTTAGATAATTACGCTTGATATTTAACGATACTGGTGAGGGGAGTTCAATGGACAAAGAAACCAGAAGCCTAAAGATTCCAGTACTGATCGCGACTGTTTGTGCCGGGTGGGCATTAACCATCATGGCCACGGCGCGGACCCTGGGTCTGATATAGATTCATCTGGAAAATTTCATTTCCACGGGGAAAAGGTGTGGATAACGGCGTCGCCGATTTCGCCATTATCGATTGTTAAGTCTTACTTCCTACAATCGACAGATGTTGGCGGCAGTTGACGGCCGCCCTTGCTTGAGGTGTGCCGGGAGCGCTCCCGGATTCTGCTCGAAACTCTTGCCGTGGTCCGGTAACCGCAAAATGGCAGATTTAAAGCTGAAAGATGTGAACCTGGTTATGGTTGATAAACGCAACCAGGTCAGGAACAGTTTGCGAATGGCGCTCAACGACGCCGGAATTCACAACAACAACATCACCGACGGCGCCGACCTCAACACCATTCTCGAATCCATGAAGAACTCCAATATGCCCGATATCCTGATTTGCGATATCGGCACCCAAGACGACGATATCGTCAAGACGATCAATGCGGTGCGTCACCAGGAGGTCGGATTGAATCCGTTCGTGGCGATTATCGCCATCACCTGGGAGCCGGTTGCCGATACCATTCGCAAGGTTGCGGGATCGGGCGCCGATTACATTCTCGCCGCGCCGTTTTCGCCGCAGCAGATTTTCGATCGTATCAACTCACTGGTTCATAATCGGGCGCCGTTCATCGTCACCAGCGATTATATCGGCCCCGAACGGCGTGAGCAGACGCGCGAAGAATCGGAAATACCCTTGATCGACGTCCCCAATTCTCTGCGTGACAAAGTCTTCGGCCAGTTCAACGAGAAGGTCTTCCTGCGCCACGTCAATACCACCGCGGGACTGATCAACAGCCAGAAGATGGATCGTCACGCCAATAACCTGGCCCAGGACGCGGCGATCGTCGCCGATCACTATACGGTCGGCGGGGCCGGAATCGATACCGGCCGTCTCGACAGGCTTCAAACGTCTGCTTCGGAACTCAAATGGCGGGCCAGCGATGCCGGCTATGTCCACGTGGTGAAACTGTGCGACGCGATACAAGCGGTAATCGCGAAACTAAGGAACGCCTCCCAAGGAAGTCCGTCCAAGGAAATCGAGCTTCTGAAGCAGCTTTCGCTCGCCATTCGAGGGTCGATCGATAGTGACGCCAGCACCGAAACCCTCATCAACTACATCGCGGTCGCGGTTACCTCCCGGCGCTAAATCCGTTAATCGGCGTCCCAGGGAATGCTGGCCCCGAAATCATGGGTCAACGTCTCGACGTCTTCCGGCGTATAGACGTGGCGCGGCGGCGATTCGAACGTCGATTTCGGCGTGATGCGGATCACCACGCGCCTCTCCTCCTCGGCCAGCTTGCGAAGGTCCGCGCGCTCGGCTTCCGGCATCGGCTGCTCGGCCATCAGTTCGGCGATCTTGATCAGCATTTCGTCACCGCCCTCGTCTTCGATCACCGCCTCGCCATAGACCTGCAAATAGGTCGGCGGCCAGTTTTCATCGAGCACGCAGAGCGAGACCTGCGGGTTGCGCCTGACGGCCCTTTCCTTGGCGCGCCCGACCATGGTCGAGACCAGAATTTCGTCGCCATCCATCACGTAATACACGCACGACATCGACGGCCCGTGCGCCCGGCGCGCGAAGCCGAATACCGCCGTACGATGACTGCGCACGAAATCGCGTCTTTCACTCGCGTTCATCTTTTTCTCCTTGCCAACAACTACTCCCGTCGATCGGTAAAACGCGGCGCCTTGACCGATTTTTCGAATTCCCGGGCCAGCGTCCCGGTCTCCAGCACCTCGATCTCCGGGCTGACCTCGAAGACCTGTTTCACGCGCCCGGCGACCTCGACGGGTAACGCCTCGGCGTCACCGTCGCGACGCATCTCGACCGAGACGCGGAATATATCGAGCCCGCCGGCGTCGGTCAGCAACTCGGCCTTGAAATCGTTGACCGTCGGGATTTCGAACATGAAATCCTCGAACTCCTGGTGGTTGACGTTGACGCCGCGCACCTTGAAGAAGCCGGCCGTGCGGTGGGCATGGCGGATGACCGGGAACACCGAATAGGGTCCGCTGTCGGCGCCCGCCTCCTCGCGGATCACGATATCGCCGGAGTCCCAGCGCAGGAACGGCGCGCCGTTATTGCTCCACAGCGCGGTCACCACCAGACGGCCGGGCTCCCCCTCGCCGACCGGCTTCCACGTGTCGGGATCCAGCACCTCGAACAGGGCGAGATCGGTCCAGACATGGAATCCGTGGCGCTCCGGGCCCTCGGCGCCCAGCATGCTGATCTCGGTCATGCCGAAACTGTCATAAAGGGTCGCGCCCCACTGGCGCTCCATCTTCTCACGCTTGGCCGCCGAGACCGCCTCGGCGGTGCACATCACGGTTTGGACGGAACCGCCGGCAAGATCGAGGCCTTCGGAATCCGCCAGGTTGGCAAGGTGCAGGCCGTAGCTCGACATACCCATCCAGAGGGTCGGTTTCAGCATGCGGATCAGTTCGAGCTGCTGCATTGACGGCAGGGCCGCGCCGGCGCCCGCCCAGGAGACGCCGATACCCTGGATTTGCGCCGCCCGCGCCCACATGTGTCCGGCCGGATGGATACCGAGCGGGAATGAGATATGGGCGTTCTCGCCGGCCGTAATGCCGGCGCATTCGAAGGTCCGCGTGAAGCCGACCATGTTGTAGCCGATATCCTCCCACGTTTTGGGATAGAATAACGGCTTGCCGGTGCTGCCGCCCGAACGCCAATATTCGCAGATTTCCTCGGGTCGGAACGAACAGAAATCGGCGTAGAATTCATCGGCGCTCAGCGCGCGAAGCTGGTCCTTGTCGAGGATCGGAATTTTCGCCCATTCCTCGGGGTCGTCGAGCTTGACGGTGTCGATATGGTCGAGCCGCTTGCGCCAGAAGTTCGAACGCCGCGCGCGCTCGACCGCGACCGGCTTGCGCGCCCGCTGAATCGCCTCGACCGCTTCGGGACTCTCCGGCACCGGCAACGGCAGCGGCAACTGGGGATACGTGTTCATCTCTTGCCGATCCAGCGCTCCTGGGTACGGGCGCCTTCGGGCTGCGGACCATCGCTCTCGGCCTTTAGCATATCCGCGAGGCGGGCGGTCTTTTCGGGCGTCGCCTCGGGAATATCGTCGAGCGCGTCGCCGATTAGTCGCGCATAGTCCTCGCCCACCGGGCACACGTCCTGGCAGCGGCGACAGCCGGTGATCACGCCGGAGCCGCGCAGGATCGATTGCCACAAATTGAAGCTGTCTTCGGAGCGCACCATGGCGAGCTGCTTTTCCGCGTCGCCCTCATCGATGATCGCGCCAAGATGATCGGCGAGCTGGGCGAAACCGTGCGGTGAGCGGTAACGATCGCAGCCCGGCCAGTCACGGTCCCAATGCCCGACCACATCCCCGGGACACGCACTCAGACAGCGCCCGCATTCGGGGCCTCGGCACAGTGCCTCGACAATTCGCGTATCGGCCTCGCACGGGACCGAGCACATTACCGCGCTCAGCATCACGCGCGGGCCGTATTCGGGGGTCAGAAGCTGCAGGTTGAGCCCCAGTGTACCGACCCCCGCCTCGACCGCGGCATGGTTCAGCGACAGCAACGTGCTCAGATGCTCGCCCGGATCGCCCGTATAACGCCAGGGGTCCACATGTGTGGGCGGGATGATGATCGCCGGATAGCCGTTATCCTCCAACCACATAACAAGTTCCAGCGATGTCTCCTCCAGCAGGGTCAGGGTAAGCTCGTCGTTATAATATTTGTGGCGCTCGTCCCAGCGCGCGATGCGGGTGGTGCCGGCGGTATAGCGCTTGGCCAGTACGATAACCCGATCCGCGTCGAAGTCGGTTATGTCGGACGGGCGGCGCGGGTCGCGTGGATCGGGCGGGTTCTCATCCATCACCTTGCCATCGGCGATGCCCACCAGATCGGCGCCCAGCGCGCGCGCCTTTTCCTTGATCGCCGAGGCCTCCAGCGGGACTTGAAAAACTTCGACCATGGTTACTCGGCCTCCCCCGTCTCCCGCGCGCGCTGGCGCTTCTTGAACGCCTGTAGCTGGCGCGCCACCATGCCCTGATAGCCTTCCGGGCCGACCCAGCGGATATTCCAGGCGTTCAGCCCCGGCACGTCGGCGCCGGTCTTGCGGTCGTCCTTGAAACCTCGCGCTTTTTCTACCTTTTCAGGCGTTTTCTCCGGAATGGCCTTCTGGATGCCCGCGAGGTAGGCGTGATAGTCGTTGCCCACCGGACAGACCGCGAGGCAGCGTGGGCAATCGCCGAACGACCCCACGACCCGCAGCAGACCCTGCCAGAACCCGAAAAGCTCCCGGTCGGCGATCAGACGGCGACGCGCGCTGCCGTCGGCGGCGATGAAATGCTCCCAGAATTTCGAAATGGTCGCGAAACCGAACTCCTGGGCCTCGGTGGCGCAGGCGCGCTTGTCGATGCCGAAATGGCGCACCGCGTCGGACGGGCAGGCGTAAAGGCAACGGCTGCACGATTCGCCGATGCAGACCTGCTCGGTAATCGGCGTGTCGGGTTCCAGTTCCAACTCGGTCAGCACACCGGTGAGATAGACCCTCGGTCCGAACTCCGGCGTCAGCAGATTAACCTCGAGGCCGAACGTACCGAGCCCCGCCTCGATGCCAAGATGGCGCGTGCTCAACCGGCCGTAGCTCGCCCTCTTATAAGACCAGTCGGTTTCCTGGGCCGCCGTCACGAAGCTGGGATAGCCCTGCTTCTCCAGCACATCCACCAGCCGATAGGCGATCTTGTCCATGCGTCTGAGCACCAGCATGTCGATATATTGCACCGGCACGCTGGTCTTGCAGCGAAACGCCCCCACCGGAATACGATGAACGATGACGACGACGCTTTTGACGTGCGGTGAAATGCGTTCCGGCGTCTGGGGAAACAGCGGGTCCGGCGGAAACGCGTTCAGCATCTTCGCGCTCGCGATCCCGACGAGATCGGCGCCCAGATCCCTCGCGATGTCTTTCACCTCGGCGGCCAGCATGACGGTCAAGCTGGCATAACGCTCCTTATCCGACAAGGCCGATCTACATTGTCCCGCGACGCCGCGCGGCGTATTACTGGTGAAATTCGAAACGCGGAACCCATGGCCCGGAAAAAAGGCAAACAGACAGTGACCGGTGGCGACGCCTTCATCCCGTCCGCGCTCGTGGATGTAGAGCGCGCGGCGCAGGATTTACGGCGTGGTCTGCCGACGGTGATCGTTGACGCGGCCGGCGCGAAGACGCTTGCGATCGCCGCCGAATTCGCCACCGACGAAAAGCTCGCGGCGCTCGCGGCGTTGTCAGGATCGACGCCGGAGCTGGCGCTGACCCATAGCCGCGCCGCGACGCTGAAGATCATGCTCTATACGCCCGATGTGGTGATGGTCCCGATCCCGGCGCGCCTGACAGCCGAGGACATAAGAAGCCTTGCCGATCCGGCGCTCGACCTCGCGCGGCCCCTGCGTGGCCCATTCAGTGGCAAGCGCGAGACGGTCCCCGCGGGATGCCTCGCCGCGGTGCGGCTCGCGAAGATCGCGCGCCTGCTGCCGGCGGCGGTCATTGCCGTACTGCCTGACGGGCTCGACGACACCAATTTCTCGAAAGTCCAGGCGGACGACGTCATGGGCTACGACATCGCGGCCGCGTCGTCGCTCGAGCCTGTTACGGCGGCGAAGGTGCCTCTGGAAGGTGCTGAAAACACGCGTATTTCGGCGTTTCGGCCGCGTGATGGCGGGGCCGAGCATTTCGCCATCGTGATCGGCGATCCAAAGGGCGGCGACGCGGTGCTGACGCGGCTGCATTCGGAATGCTTCACCGGCGATCTGCTGGGCTCGCTGAAATGCGATTGCGGCGATCAGTTGCGCGGCGCGATCGCCGAGATTTCAGGCCACGGCGCCGGCGTCCTGCTTTATCTGGCCCAGGAAGGCAGAGGAATCGGACTGATCAACAAGCTCCGCGCTTACGCCTTGCAGGATCAGGGTTTCGATACGGTGGAAGCCAACGAACGGCTCGGCTTCGAGGCCGATGAGCGGATTTTTCTACCGGCCGCGGAGATGCTGCGCCATCTCGGCTTCGAGCGTGTCCGGCTGATGACCAATAATCCCGACAAGGTCGCCGCGCTGGAGCAGTTCGGCATAGAGGTCGCCGAACGCGTCGCCCACGCCTTCCCGACCAACGAACACAACGCCTTCTATCTCTCGACCAAAGCCAAGAAGAGCGGGCCGGCGCCGTTCAAAACGAATTCGCTTTAATCTACCACTCCGAAAACGTTCCACTCCGCTCCTTCGCCGGTCACGCCCAGCAAGGCGCGGCCGCATTCCTGGACGATCTCGTCGGCCAGAAGAATATGCTGCGTGCCCGAATGGACGTCGCGGTAGCAACGCTGCAGCATGGAAGGGCGGAGCGAGACGCCGCGCGAGACCCGGTGCGCGAAGGTAGCATTCTCCGAAATCACATTGTGCAAATGCCGCATGGCGAGGCGGATCAGGGCGATCTGTTTTACGTCGCCCTGCCGGCCGTCGGCGTAACCCGCGCCGAGATCCTCCCAGGCACGATAGACGAACGCGCGCGCGGAATGGTATTTGGCCTCCGCCTCCGCGAAGGATTGCTTGAAGGACGCGCTGTCGCACATTTTGCCGAATACGTCGGCGCGCTCGCGCGACAGTTTCGCCAGCTCGTCGAGGGTGCGCCGCCCGACGCCCAGCGCCCAGCTCGTATGACCCCAGCTCGTCAAACCCACCAGACCGGAACTGTATTGAACGCCACCGCGATGCTGGGTCGGGCTGTCGAAGGGAAAGCAGGTGGCGTCGGGGACGAAGAGTTCCGCGTCGTTCTGCCTGTAGTCATAGCTGCCGGTTCCACGCAGACCCAGCACGTCCCAGTTGCCGGTCAGTTCGATAGTGTCGCGGGGATGATGCGCGAGAATGATCTCGGGATGACCGTCAGCGTCCAGCTTCATCTCGTCGCCATCCATCACGAAACAGCCGGAATGAATCCACTCCGCATGGAAAATGGTGCTGCCATAGGCCCAATTGCCCTTGATCATGTAGCCGCCGTCGACGGGCCGCGCATAGCCGCGCGGCACCCCCTGCCCGGCCACGGTAACGTCGGCGCCGTCCGGATAGATGATGGCCGCGCCTTCTTCGCTCAGGAAGGCGCCGGCGGAGGCGCCCATCACGCCCGCGACCATCACGCACCACCCGGTGGACGGATCCGACCAGGAAATCCGTTCAGTCAGTTCCATCGCCTCGACGAACGGCAACTCCGGCCCGCCCAACGCTTCGGGCGTCAGCAGCCTGTAAAGTCCGGTCCGCCGGAATTCAGCCACCACCCAGTCGGTCAGATGCGACAGCTCCTCCGCCTCATCGGCATCCGCTTCGACCAAGGGCATCAAGTCGTCGACCACGCCCTTGAGACGTTCGAACTCCGCCGTGGGGGGATTGCGCCGGGGGCTCGGGTTCCAATCCATTTTCTTTCTCCCTTGTTTTCCGAACCGTATCGCACTCGGCCGACGCGAAAAAGCGTGACGGTGCGGTTATTGTGCCAGCAAGGGCGAACGGGTAGCGTTGGCGCGCCACGCGAAAATCGCGGGTCCGAAAAATAAGGGGGGACCAACCATGGACGACGCCAGGATCGAGCCGACCCGCCAAATTCCGACGAACGAATTCGGCCGCACCAGCGATACCCGCGACATGCTGGCCCGCGCCGCGCGCCAGAAGGAGGAATACGGGCTCGACGATTATCTGGTGATCGACGTGGACGCCCACCATTTCGAAAGCCAGTCCTGGGCCGAGGTCATCGACTACATTCCCGATCCCGTGATCAAGGACATCGCGGGAAATTTCAAGATACGCGGTCAGGTGACGCCGGGCATGATCCAGACCTCGGGCTGGCCGCCGCATCAGAATGTCGGCGGACGCATCCCGCACGACCCCGGGCTCGAGGAATCCACCGAGGGCGAAGATGTTCACCGCGATGTCGTTCTCGCGCGCCGTGCGCTGGAAACCATGGGCATCGATTACCAGATCACCTTCCCGACGCCGATGCTGGGGCTCGGCATGCACCCCGAGAACGACGTGGAGATCGCTGTCTCGCGGGGATACAACCGGTGGATCACGGAACAGGTGGTGGCCCAGGACGACCGCATCCGAACCTCGCTCTATCTGCCGTTCAACGACCCGCCGGCCTGCGAACAGATGGTCGAGGAGTTCGGCGAGTGCAAGGGCATCGTCGGCTTCACCATCACCAGCGTGCACTATAGGCCGGTGCACCACAATTCATACATGCGCCTCTATGCGATGTTGGAGGAACGCGGTCTGCCGCTATCCTTCCACGCCGGGCCGAGCTGGGCGGGAAGCGAGGGATTCCTGCGCCAGCTCAACCGCTTCGTCAGCGCCCATGCGCTGTCGTTCAGCCTGTGTAACATGGTCCATCTCGCCAACTGGGTGATGAACGGCCTGAACGAACGCTTCCCCAAGCTCGACGTGATATGGATCGAATCGGGTATCGCCTGGCTCGCCTTCATGACCCAGCGCTTCGACAACGAATATCTGATGCGCTCATCCGAAGCGCCGGCGCTGAAGAAGCTGCCCAGTGAATACATCGCCGACATGTACTACACCACCCAGCCCATGGAGCGGACCAACCTGGAATTGCTGGAGGCGACCTTCAACTGCTTTAACGCCAAGGAGCACCTGATGTACGCCTCGGACTGGCCGCACTGGGATTTCGATCTGCCGTCGACGGTCCTCGAACTGCCGTTCCTCGACGACGAAGCCAAGCGCAACATCCTCGGGCTCAACGCCCGCAAGGTTTATAAGATTTAGGCGCTAGTGCGCCGCTTCGGCCGTGCGCTTCTGGCTGGACGAGAAATAGATTCCGATGAAGATCAGCGCGATGCCGGTGAGGTGGAACTGCTCGAACGCCTCGCCCAGCAGGATGATCGCCATGATTACCGTAAAGGCCGGAATCAGGTGAATGAACAGACCGGCGCGGCCGGCGCCGAGTTTCGCGATAGCGCGGTTCCACATCAGGATCGACAATATCGAGGAAAAGATCGCCAGCCAGAAGACGCTCGTCACCGTGGCCCAGCTTAAAGGCGTCGGGCGCACGTAGGCGGTCTCATAAAGGAAGATCGGGAACATGAATGCCGCCCCGAAGCCGAGGATGGCAAGCAGCGCGATGCGCGGGTCCAGCCCGGGTGGCAGTTTTCGCAACATCACCGCATACAGGCCCCAGCTCGCATAGGCCCCGGTCACCAGCAGATCGCCCTTGTTGAAATCCATCCGGGCCAACGCATCCAGCGATCCCGCCGAGATCAGCACCAGCACGCCGCTCAACGAGACCGCGACGCCAAATCCCTGACGCTTGGTGAAAGGGTCGCGGAACAGCATCCAGGCCAGGACCACGATGATGATCGGTTCGAACGAATTGATGACCGCGGCATTGATGGCGATCGTGTATTGCAGAGACAGGAACAATACCGCGTTGCCGCCGACCATCAGAAGGAACGCCAGTAGGGCGAGGATTTTCCAGTTCGCGATCACGAGGGCCGACTGCGCCCGCAAGGGTCGGATGACGAATGGCAGCAGTATCAGGAACCCGGCCAGCGTGCGCCAGAACGACAGTCCCATGGGCGGCACGTCTTCGCGCACGTAACGCACCAGCACCGTGCTGCCGGCCCAGAAGAACATCGCGAGCCCGGCCGAAAGGTAGGGAGAGAAGACAATTTGCCGAACCCATCCGGATGCGCCTTCCGGATGATCGACGTTGTTATTTGATGACATGGGCGACGCTCCCGGCGCGGCCAGGATGGGTCGCACCGGCGAGTTTTAGCCGACCGGCCGAAACCGGTCCAGCGTCATCGCGCGAACGGGTTAGACCAGAAGGTCGGTGATGGCGTAGGAAGCGCCGTTGAGCTGAAGCGATTCGAACTTCTTGGTGTTCTCGCCGTAATCGTCGATCTTCAGGATCAGGCGCAGATTATCACGGGCCTCGGCCTGCTGCGGATCGTGGGCGAACACCTCGAGTGCGCCGTCATCGTGGACGATCGCATAGAATTCGGTGCCGTTATCGAACGCGCCGTTGCCGTCGGCCGTCGCCTGGAGCGTATCGGTGGAAATTTCGGGGGCGGCGATGCCGTCGCCCGGAAGGTAGGCCCCTTCGCCAGTGTCGTCCTCGGCGGTCGTGCTTTCTCCGTAAACCGAAGCGACCACGGTTGCGGTGTCGGCGGTCGCGGCGCGGCAAACCTCCTCGCCCATGACGACGCGGAACAGCGCGCAATCCTTGTCGGTCACGGCCGAGATGGCGTGATCGGAAACGCTCTTGCCCGACGACATCATCGAGATGCCATCGAATGCATAGGAGATGATGGAAATCGCCGGCGGCAGTCCGCAACCGGAAAGCAGCGCCGATACCGCAACGACACTCGATATGCGGACGATACGACTAAAACGCTTACCGGACATCTTATTTTCCACCTGTAAATTCCGCGAAAATTTTCGCAAGATTGGCCGATTCATCATGAACATCACTTTACTAACCCCCTTAGCTTAAGAAGCGCTTAAATCGGCGCCGTAAGGCCCGATGGACAACGGAAAAAGGATGACCCGATCATGAAAAAACGCATCAACAGCCCTAACGTCGGCGAGCCGCCCGCCGGCACCTGGTCCAACTGCTTGGTCGTCGGCAATCAGGTCTTCATCGCCGGCATGACGGCCCGCGAGGCCGATTTCGACACCGTCGCCGAGGACGGCGAATACCAGCAGGCCAAGGCCATCTTCACCAAGATCGAGCACCTCATGGCGGCCGCCGGCGGCGCCATGGAAGACGTCGTGAAGGTGAATATCTTCGTTACCGACATCACCCGCCGGGAAGAGGTGTGGCGCGCCCGACGCGAATTTTTCACCGGAGACTTTCCGGTCTCGACCCTGGTCGAGGTCAGCGCACTGGCGCTGCCCGAAATGTGCGTCGAAGTCGAGGCCGTGGGCTTCATCGATCCGGCCAAGGGTTAACGCCACACCAGCCCCTGCGCCCGGGAACGCGTCGTTTGCGCCGGTCGTCTTAACGAAGCTTAACGGACGGGACGTTGTCATGTCTTGGACCTACTCCACTACGCCTACTGGACGAAAACCATGCAAGAATCATGCCAGCCTTATTAACGCCATATTTGTCATTGCCTTAGCCGGTCCGAAATGTTGCCGAAGGGCCGGATTGTAAGAAATTTCGACAACGGTTAACGGCGAATTAAAGCCTCTCGAACGGTTTTCGCGATGATTGTCCGCACCTTATTTGGTTAACCCCGCAATTGGACGGAGGTGTCAAGAATTCCGACACACCAACGACCACGCCCTTCCGCCGACATCTGCTTTTCACCATACTGTGAACGAAAGTCTCTTTTGTCGGGCTCTCGGAGCGTGCATGGTTCCGGGAAGTTCCATGGAGTTCCTAATAATTCGGCCGGAACTGGCCGAGACAGCCACGGGGAGGCCAAGATATGGTGGGTTCTAACAGTTCGATTTTCCGACGCGCCGTCGCCACAGTTCTACTGACAGGCGCCGCAACGCTTGCCGGTGCCCAGGCGGGCGCAGGCGAGCTCAAGCTCGCGCATTTCATGTCGCCAAAGCATCCGATGGACCGCTTCATCATGCGGCCCTGGTCGAAGGAGATCGGCAAGATGTCGGGCGGCGATTTGACCGTGAAGATCTATCCGGGCGGCGCGCTCGGCAAGGGACCGGTGGCGCAGTTCAAGCGCGCGGTCGACGGCATCGCCGACATTACCTTCGGCCTGCCCGGCTTCACATCCAAGCTGTTCCCGCGCACCAGCGTGATCGAACTGCCGGGAATCGCGGCGAACCCGGAACTCGCGACCAACAAGCTGTGGGATGCATTTCCGCTGATCAAGCCCGAATGGCGCCGCGTGAAAGTACTGGCGTTGTGGACCAACGACCGTCAGTTGCTGATGACGCGCGACAAGCCTATCCGTACGCTTGCCGACATGAAGGATCTGAAATTCCGGGTGCCGTCCAAGGCGCAGGGCGCCGCCATCCGGGCGCTCGGCGGCGTGCCTGTGTTCATGCCGATCAACCGTGTGTACAACGCGCTCAATACCGGCGTGATCGACGGAATCCTGACCGGGCCCAGCACCATCAACAGCTTCAAGTTCGACGAGGTCGCGAAATATTTCCTCTACGGGTTGCCGCTCGGCCGGTCGCCGTTTTTCCTGGTGATGAACAAGCGGACCTGGGACGGGCTTTCCGACAAGCAGAAGGCGTTGGTCGAGAAAACCACCGGTCGTGGGATCTCGCTCAGAGCGGCAAAATTCTATCTGCGCGCCGGCACGAAGGCGCTCGATAAGGTCCGCAAATCGCCCAACCATGAGGTCTCCAGCCTGACCGGCGCGGCCCTCCAGGACGCCGTCAATCGGCTGATCGGCTCGCGGACGGCGCAGATCAACGCCCTCGAGAAGAAGGGTATCCAGGCGAAGAAGATCCTCGCCGCGATGGGTGTCGCCGGCGGCTGATCGATCTTGCGGGAAGCGCTCGAACGAACCAGCAAGACCGTCGGCGGCGGCGTGCGCCGGCTGGCGATGGTCAGCGGGGCTATCCTGCTGTGCCTGATGGTGCTCACCGTCGTCGCGGTCGTGCTGCGCAAGATGAACGATCCAATCATGGGGGTTCAGGACCTGTCCGAGTCGGGCCTGACCCTCGTGGTTTTTTTCGCGATGGCCTATTCGGGCTGGACCGGCGGGCATATCGCCATTGATCTGATCGGTAGCGCGCTTTCTCCCGGCGCGCTTCGGCGAGTCGATGCGGTGACCCGCTTCCTCAGCGCGGTGTTCTTCCTGCTGGTCGCTTGGCAAAGCGGTGTCCAGGGCATGGATGCGCTTGAATTCGGCGACGGCTTCAACCTCCTGGATATTCCCCACTACCCCTTCTTCTTCATCATCAGCTTCGGCTTCGTGCTCTATTCGATTGTGCTGTTCATCCTCGCCGTGCGCACGGCGCTGGGGCTCCCCGAACCGGAGAAACTATGACGCCCGAGACCATCGGCATCATCGGCGTCGGCGCCTTGTTCGTGCTGCTTGCGCTGCGCATTCCGGTCGGCATCGTGATGATGGTGATCGGCGTGGTCGGCATCTGGGTGCTCAACGGCTGGCAAGCCGCCATGGCGACGCTGGGCAGCGAGCCCTTCGTGATCGCGTCGAACTTCGAGTTGCTGATTATCCCGATGTTCGTGCTGATGGGAAATCTCGCCAGCATTTCGGGCATGAGCCGCGATCTCTACGGCGCCGCATACGCCTGGCTGGGCCATTGGCGCGGCGGGTTGGCCTCGGCCACCATCGCCGCCTGCGCCGGGTTCGCCGCGCTGTCGGGTTCTTCGGTGGCGTCGGCCATCACAATGGGCCGCGTCGCGTTGCCGGAGATGCGCCGCTATAACTACCATCCGCGCCTGGCGACCGGCTGCATCGCCGCCGGCGGCACGCTCGGCATTCTGATCCCGCCCTCCACCGGTTTCGTGATTTACGCGATCCTGACCGAAGAATCGATCGGCCGGCTGTTCCTGGCCGGGGTCTTCCCCGGATTGCTGCTGACCGCCCTGTTCATGGTCTCGATCGCGATTCAGACCCGCATCAACCCGGCGCTCGGCCCACCCGGCCCCAGGATGCCCATGCGCGAGCGCTTCGGCGCGACGGGGCGCGCCGGCACCATGATCGGCATTGTAGTGGTCACCATCGGCGGCATCTATTCGGGCTTTTTCACCGCCGGTGAGGCGGCCGGCGTCGGCGCCTTCCTGGCCTTCATGCTTGCGCTGGCGCGGGGATCGGTGAACCGGGACAGCTTGACCACCACACTGCTGCAGACCGTGCGCACCGCCGGGTTCGCGTTCCTGATCCTGATCGGCGCGCATGTGTTCAACCCGTTCCTGGCGCTGACCCAGATCCCGACCAACCTCGCCGAATTGCTGATCGGCACCAACCTGCCGCCGATCGGCATCCTCGCAATTCTGCTCGCGACCTTCATCGTCCTCGGCATGTTCCTCGAAGGGTTCGCGATCCTGGTGCTGACGCTGCCGATCGTTCACCCGCTGATCATCGAGCTTGGCTACGACCCGATCTGGTTCGGCGCGCTGATGGTGATCGTCCTGGAAATGGGACTGATCAGCCCGCCGGTCGGCGTCAACGTCTTCGTGGTCAAGAGCATCGCCGAGGACGTGCCGATGAGCGAAATTTTCATCGGAATCCTGCCCTTCTGGCTCGCGATGTTCGTCTGCATGATCTGCCTGATCGCCTTTCCCGAAATCGCGCTGTTCCTGCCCAATACGATGATCAACTGAGCACGCCAGGACCACGGCGTTGTCGGTCGCGGGCAGCTTCTATACTCTGACCTTCGCGCGAACCGCTCTAAAAATCCGCGAGGGCATTGGATGGATAATCCGCAATCGGCCGGGGAGGAAGAGCTTGCCAGCCGCTGGCCCCGATACGAGGCCGCCGCGCTCGGTTTCCGTCATTATTGGTACCCGGTCGTGGAATCGCGTCGGCTGCGCAAGCAACCGAGAGCGGTCACGGTGCTGGGCGAGAAGATCGTCCTGGTCCGCGATAACGGAAAGGCCTATGCGCTGCGCGACCGATGCCCGCATCGGGGTGTGCCGCTGTCCGCCGGCCGGCGCGAATTTCCGGGCACCTTGACATGCTGCTTTCACGGCTGGACGTACGACCTCGCCAACGGCGAACTGGTCGCGGCGCTCACCGATGGACCCGACTCGCCCATCCTCGGCAACGCCGAGGTACGGGTGCCGACCTATCCGGTGGAGGAACGGGCCGGGCTGGTGTGGGTCTATATCGGCGACGAGCCGCGCCCCCCGGTCGAGGAGGATATCCCCGAAGAACTGCTGAGGGGCGATGCGGTGGTTGAACCGATGGTCGAGTTGCGCCGGGGCAATTGGCGCTACGGCATGGAGACCGCGGTCGACGAAGCGCATGCCAAGTACCTGCATCGAAATACGCCCTATTATTTCTTCGCCAGGTTTCCGGGTTATCAGACCGACACACGCATGATGCCCAGCGAGGACGGAAAATGGCTGCGCCGCACCAGCACGCCGGTGTTCGAGAGCGCCGAGTATCCGCGCCTGGGAAAATGGCCGCGCCAGGACTTCTGGAGAATGCGCGGCGGCAAACCCAAGGAAGGCGCCGGCAGCGGCGTCGTCATTCTCGGCGGCGCGCGCCTGCCGGGAATTTTCTCGGTCGGTCATGAGGACTGGCAGGACTTTCAGATATTCGTGCCGGCCGACGAGGATCACCATCTGTCGCTCCAGGTGTCGGTGCGTCATACCACGGGCATCGGCGCCTGGCTCTGGCGGCTGCGCTACTGGACCTATATCCGCCACATCCACCACATCATGCTCAACCGATGGGAGGACGGGTTCATTGTCGCCGCCATGGACAGCCCGCCCGAGGAACTGTTCCGGCCGGACATTTCCGTCGTCGGTTGGCGCAGATGGTGCGACGAGAGGGCCCGCCGGTCGCCCGCCGAGGCGGCCGACACGCCGCCGGTTCATTAACGTATGCGAATCGTGGTCACGGGAGGATCCGGCAAGCTGGGCCGGTGGGTGGTCCGGGAGCTGATGTCGGATGCCGCCGGATCGACGCCCCATGAGGTAACCGTGTTCGACCGGGCGCCCACGCCCGACGGCGAGGATGTTCGATACCTGCCGGGCGACATTCAGGATCTGGGGCAGGTTTACGGGGCTCTCGCCGGCGCGGATGCCGTCATTCACATGGCGGGAATACCGACCCATAGCGTCGCGCCGAACGAACTCATTTTCCGGACCAACGCGGTGGGCACGTTCAACGTGCACGAAGCGGCCTGGCGGCTCAGCATCCGCCGCGTCGTCACGACCAGCAGCGAAGCGGTATTGGGCTGGGCGCCGGGCGCGTGGGAGCGAGAGGTCGCGCCCGATTATCTGCCGATCGACGAGGACCATCCGACCTGCCCGCAGGATGCCTATGGGCTTTCCAAGGTGGCTTGCGAGTCGATCGCGCGCTCCTATACCGCGAAATGCGGCATGGAAACGGTGCTGCTGCGTCCGCCCTGGGTGGTGTCGCCCGAGGAACTGCGCGCGCTCGCGGAGACGAACGGCGTCACGCCGGAACGTTTTGGTCTGTTTCATTATGTCGACGCGCGCGATCTCGCCACGGCATGCCGCCTGGCGGTGGAGCGTCCGCTCCCGGGATGCCACGTGCTATTCACCGGCGCCGGGGAAAGCTGCGTCGCGGAGCCGCTCAACACGCTTTACCCGAAATTGATGCCCGCGATCGACGATAAGGCGGAAGTCCTCACCGGTATTCGTTCGTCGGTCTCCAACGAAAAGGCGCGCGAAATCCTCGGCTGGTCACCGGTCCATTCCTGGCGCGGGACCACTTCCGCCTAATTCGATGCCTTAATTCGGTGACACTATGAATCTAATTTGGGGACACCATTGGAGCAAGGTCTTGGTTTTCAAATCATAACTAGAATGGTGTCCCCAAATTAGATTCATAGTGTCACCAATTTAGGCGTTTGGCCTCTTCCAGCGCGCGTTCGGCGGCCTTGGTGTCGGCGAGGCCCTGCTTGCGGTCCGGCGGCGCGGGATCTTTCATATCGACGGTCGGCAGCTTTTCCACCGGATAGAGCGCGACGCGATCATTGCCGCCGGAGGTATCGCGGTCGCGGTTGAGGTCGCGCTCGTTGACGCCGTCGGGGCGGACGACCTTCTTTTCCTCGCCGCGCCCGATGGTCTCCAGATCGAGCCACCATTTCTTGATGGGGTTGCGCTTGCCGTAGCCCAGCGCGTCGTCGAGCCAGATCAGAAACCGGCGGGCGAACGGCAGCTTGATCGCGGCCCACATGGCGATGTCGTGGGCCAGCAATCCTTCCTTGTTCCACGGGCACATCTTCATGCAGCGCCCGCAGGCCGAGCCCTTCATGTTGGTGACCCGGTACTTGGTGCATTTTTCGACGTCGGGCTTCCAGATCTCATAGCCGTTATAGAGAACCTTGGGCCCGAACGGGATTGCCTGGGCCGGGCATTCCCGCGCGCATTTCTTGCACTTGTCGCAGAAATCCTGGAGCCCGAAATCGATCGGCTTGTCGATGGCCAGAGGCAGGTCGGTGGTGATGATCGCGGTCTTGTGGCGCGGGCCGATGAACGGGTTCAGGACCAATTCGCCGATACGGCTCATCTCGCCCAGCCCGGCCAGCAACATCAGCGGAATCTGCATCACGTCGCCATGGGCGTTGGAATGGGCCTGGGCCGGATAGCCCAGCCGGCGAATATAATCGGCGACGATACAGGCCGTGGTCGAGCCGTTGAGATAGGCGCGGTAGCTCATCGCGCCGGATATCCAGTCATCGCCGGTGGAGCCCTCGAAGCTGTCCCAGCCCTGATCGATCACCACCACGACGGCGTATTTGTGCCGCGCGGTGATCGGCGTGCCGTCGGTGTCGTGGCTGAACCAGGCCCATTCCGGCATCTCGCAGATGCCGACGATGTCGGCGTCCATGAAATAGCACATGGACTTGATGTGTTCGGCCATGGCCTCCGGATCGTTGGGCAGCGGCGCCTTGGTCTCGGCCGCCTCGCCCTTGTGCATCGGTACATGTTTCCAATGCAGGTGACCGATCGCGGCGTTGAAGGGGTTCTTGGTGACAAAGCGGCGGATTTCCTCCGACGGTTTCTTGCCGAGATCGCCGTGAAAGGCGCGCACGAAGAACCCGGCGCGCTTGGGGACCTGCTTTATGTTGTCCGTGATCAGCGTCGTCGGCTTATCGACCCGGCGGATTTTCTCCATCCGATAGCGCCCCATATGCATGGGCCGTTTCTTACGCGAAAAAATCCGCATGCCGCTCTCCTGAATCATCGTCCAAGCCGAAATTTAACATGAGGGGTTCCAGGCTGTCGCGCCAAAGCCCCCAATTGTCGACCGTTCCCGATTGGCATAGTCTTGCGCGCAGCGGAGGGGTGAAGAATGCCAATTATTCCACCGGGACAATCGTGGAGCCATAACGTCGATGTCGCGGGCTATTGCGATTTCGACGGCAAGCCGGCCTTCAAGCTGGCGGTGCAGGAGCAAGACGGGCGCTGGTATCTTTATGTCGCCCATCTTTGGCATCGCGGCTGGTCGATCGTCGATGTCACCGATCCCGCCCGGCCACGCCCGGTGCGCTTCATCGAGGGTCCGGACAATACCTGGACCATCCAGCTTCAGATCGCCGACGGCAAGATGATCACCGGGCTCGAACGCATGCCGCCGAGGTGGGGCGGCGACGAGGACAGGCCGTTCTCCGAAGGCGTCATCATCTGGGACGTGGAAGACCCCGAAGACGCGCGCGAGATCGGACGCTTCGAGACCGGCGGCACCGGCACCCACCGCAACTATTACGACGGCGGGCGCCATGTCTTTTTGACGTCCGGCATTCCCGGCTATACGGGCAACATTCTGCAGATCGTCGACATCGACGATCCCGCCAACCCGGTCGAGGTCTCGCGCTGGTGGCACCCGGGACAGTGGCACGCCGGCGGCGAGAGCGACCCGCCGCCGCATACGTCGCTGCATGGGGGCGCCTATATCGTGGGCGATCGCGCCTATCTGCCCTATGGCGGCGCCGGCGTGATCATTCTCGATATCTCCGACATCACCGCGCCGCGCGAGGTCAGCCGGTTCCGCGTCTCGCCGCCCTATGTCTCGCTGTTCGGCATTCACAGCGCGGTGCCGATCCCATCCCGTAATCTGGTGATGGCGAATTCCGAGGCCATCCGCGAGAATTGCGACGAGCCGCTGGGTTTCGTCGGATTAATCGATATCGAGGACGAGGCCAATCCGCGCCTGGTCTCGACTTTTCCCCTGCCCGCCCCGCCACCAGGCGCGCCCTACAAGAATTTCTGTGAGTTCGGCGGCCGCTTCGGGCCGCACAACCAGCACCAGCCGCAGCACCAGCGCGTGCTGGAACAGAACGACGACCTGATCTACATGACCTACTTCAACGCCGGCCTGCGGATCTTCGAAATCTCGGACGCCTATCTGCCGCGCGAGGTGGGTTATTTCGTGCCGCCGGTGCCGGAGGAGCGGCGAGGCCTGCTGCCCCAAACCATGACGCCGCAATCGGAGGACGTGCTGGTCGATGCGCGCGGCTGCATCTATATCTCCGACAAGAACCACGGGGTCTACATCCTGCGCCATTCGCCCGAGACCTGAATGACCAAAGCCATCTCGGAACAGGTCATTCTGGTGACCGGTGCGACCGACGGCATCGGACGCGGCGTCGCCGAGGCGCTTGCCGAACACGGCGCGACGGTCCTGCTGCACGGCCGCGACGCGGCGCGGCTGGAAATCGCACGGCAGGAGATCGAGGCCGCGACCGGCAATGACCGGCTGGAAACATATATCTCGGATTTCGCATCTCTGGCCGATGTCCGCGCCCTGGCCGGTTCGATCACCGCCAACCATGACCGGCTCGACGTGCTCCTCAACAATGCGGGACTCGGGCGATCTCAGTCGCGGGAGACCAGCGCCGACGGCCACGAGCTGCGCTTCCAGGTCAACCATCTCGCGCCGTTCCTGTTGCAGCATTTGCTGCTGCCGGCGCTGCGCCGCGCCGCGCCGGCCCGCATCGTCAACGTCGCCTCCGCCGGTCAGCGGGCCATCGACTTCGACAACGTGATGCTGGAGCGGGGTTATGACGGGATCGGCGCCTATTGCCAGTCGAAACTCGCCATGGTGATGGGGAGCTTCGAACTCGCGGCGCGGCTTTCACCGGCGGAAATTACCGTCAATTCGCTGCATCCGGGCACCCTGCTGGACACCAAGATGGTGCGCGAGGGCTTCGGCCCACCCCAGGGGCCGATCGAGACGGGCATCGAGTCGGAATTTTTTCTTGCGACTTCGCCCGAACTCGACGGCGTCTCCGGGGAGTATTTTTTCGAAACCCGCCGCGCCCGCGCCGATCCGCAGGCCTATGATTCCGACGCGCTTCGTGCTCTATGGAATCTCAGCGGACGCCTTACCGGCATCGACGATTAAAGTAGCCCCACCGAACGGACACCCGAATGTTTTCCGCAGTTATCAGCCGCTGGCCCGGCGTGATCCAGGCCGCATTCTGGATGCTGATCATCGGCACGCTGGGGATCTTCACGCTGGTTTTCGCCCGCAAGGTTTCACCCGATATCCATGTCTTCGAAATCGTTTTCTTTCGCAGCCTGTTCGGGCTCGTGTTCATGGCGCCATGGGTCATTCGGCGCGGCGTCCGGGGATTGCAAATCCGATCGCGTGGAATCGTCGCGCTGCGCGGACTGCTGGCCTTTCTCGGCGGCGCGGCCCTGTTCCACGCGGTCACGCTGATGCCGCTGGCAGACGTGACCGCGATCACCTTTACGCGGCCGATATTCGCTTCGATCGCTGCGGCGCTGTTTCTCGGCGAGATTATGCGGGCGCGGCGCTGGACCGCGATCCTGATCGGGCTCGCCGGTGTCCTGATTATCATCCGGCCCGGATTCGGCGACATCAATATCGGCGTCGCCTTCGCCTTTGTCACCGTTTGCACGCTGACCTGGAATTCGATCAATCTGAACCTTCTGACCCGCCGGGACACGCCCGACGCCATCGCGCTCTGGCATATGATCGCCGTGCTGCCGCTCGGGCTGATCGCGTGTTTTTTCGTCTGGACCACGCCGACCCTGGAGCAGCTCGGCTGGCTGTTCGCCATCGGCGTGTTCGAAATGCTGATGCAGCGTTCGATGTCGCGCGGCTACGCGGCGGCCGACACCACAATCGTCGTGGCGTTCAGCTTCCTTCGTCTGCCGGTGGCGACGCTGCTGGGGTTCGCCATTTTCGGCGAGGTTACCGAGATCTGGGTGTGGATCGGCGCGATCGTGATTCTGGTATCGTCGATCTATATCGCCCACCGTGAGACGGTGGCGCAGCGCACCGTCAGCGCGCCGCCACCACCATGATCTCGACACGGATATCGGGCCGCGCGAGCGGCGCCTGGACACAGACCCGGACCGGCTTGTTATCGGGGTCCACCCAAGCCGTCCATATCTCATTCATGGCGTCGCGCTCGCCGATGTCGGAAAGCCAGATCTGAGCCGACAATAGCTTCGATTTGTCGCTGCCGGCTTCGGCGAGAACCGCGTCGATACGGTCGAGCACCTGGCGGGTCTGGCCTTGTATATCGGCGGAGCTGTCTTCCGGCACCAGGCCCTGAAGATAGACCGTGTCGCCGTGAACGACAGCCGCGCTCATCAAGGCGCTAACGCCATGCCGTGTAATCGTCATTTTTCTGCTCCCCTGTTCCAATTGCTTGCCATTATCGGACCATTGGGCCCGTGCCGCAATTGGGCGCAAAAAGACGAACGGCGGCCCTAGGGCCGCCGTTCCAGACAGGCCGCCTGGGATTGGCGACAAACGACCTGTCTGTGTCTCGCTGCAGGGTGTATTCGGTTTGAAGTCAGTACCCCGCTGACGATTTACTACGCATACGCTTACGCTCACTCCCACATCAAAGAGCCGTTGCCTGACACTCGCAAGAATCATGCCAACCCTGTTAATTCACATTATTTCAATAGGTTAAACGAATTCGGTCCGGCCGTGGAATGCGTCGTTGTAAAATAATCCGACACTCGAGGGGGCATCCACGGAAGTCGGCGTAAAAAATTCCGACACCCTCGATGGTAAACGCCGGAGGCGAGGCTATGGCGCAAATCCGCTTCGTGCTAACCTTGCGGCGCATGTTTAGATATTTCGTCGTCGGCGGATAAATCCCGCTTGCGATCAAAAGGACATAATCCCATGACAGGCAGGGCGATCATTTGGATGATGCTCGCTTTCGCCGTTCCGGCTCTCGGCCCGCCATCAACCCTGGCCGAGCCGTTCGACATGAAGGTGGGATTCGCGACCATCAACGATTCGCAGCACAGATCGGCCACCTGGATGCGCAGCGAACTCGCAAAGACGACCGGCGGCCGCATCAAGGTCCGCGTATTCCCGGCCGCGCAGCTTGGCAAAATTCCGCGCCAGATCGAGGGCATCCAACTCGGCACGCAAGAGGCCTTTATCACGCCCCCCGGATTCCTGGTCGGCATCGACCCCGCTTTCCAGACACCGGACGCACCGGCGCTGTTCGATTCCATGGCCCATCAGTCACGCGCGATGAACCACCCCTCGGTTCGGGACAGGTTCCTGAACCTCGCGGATCGCGCCGGCATCATCGGCAGTTATATCTGGTCCGCCGGCAACACGTCTTTCGCCATGCGCGAGCCGTTTCGTACGATCGACGATCTCAAGGGCAAGAAGATCCGTGTGCTGGCATCGAAGCTCGAGGTCGCGCTGATCAAGCAATTCGGCGGCGCCGGCGTGCCCATGCCCTATTCCGAGGTTCTGCCCGCGATCCAGCGCCGCGTGGTCGACGGCGTGCGCAGCGGCATAATCGTGATGGGACCGTCGAAA
Organism: uncultured Rhodospirillaceae bacterium; assembly: GCA_964587515.1. Lineage (GTDB taxonomy): Bacteria > Pseudomonadota > Alphaproteobacteria > MPNO01 > MPNO01 > CAZPMO01. Next base: position 37,606 of record CAZPMO010000016.1, read on the forward strand.
TTCTATTCCGTCGCCAGACACATCACCCTGACGGGCCAGGGCTATATCCCGAGCGCCATGTGGCTGAGCAAGGTCTGGCTCAATAAGCTGCCGGCCGATCTTCGCCAGGCGGTATTCACGGCCAGCAGCAAGGTCTCGCCGCTGGTGGCGAACTGGGCGATCGAACTCACCAGTCTTTGGGAGCGCAAATGGTCGGAAAGCGGCGGTGAGGTTCACCGGTTGTCAGACGCGGATCAGAAGGAATTCATCCGCCGCGCCCGTCCACTGGGCGACAAATTGCTGGGCGACAATCCCAGGACTCGGGAGATGTATGGGTTGATCAAGGCCGCCGCCGAGGCGACGCGCTAGATCAGGAAGGGTGTCAGGATCAGAGCCCAGCAAAAGGCGTTGACCCCGACGAAAAACATCAGTCGCCGGCGTGGCGACCAATCGCCGGCGGCCCCATCGACCGCCGGCGCGGAATGCTCGGCTGCCAGCGCCGCTTCGGCCTGTTCCTGAAGGGAATGTACAAAGGGCGCGCTCGCTTCGTCCTTGCCGCCGGTCCGGGCGGCCAGCGCCGCGGCCTCGGACGCCAACCCGTCGAGATTTGGCGCGACGGCATCGCTTTCCCGTTGATCGGGAAGGGCTTCTGTCCGTTCTGGATCGGCTTGGGCCATGACAACTCCACTGAACGCTTAAGGTCCAGTATACCCCGCCAGCCGTTAATTCCCGGTTAACACTTTTCGCTGCTCGAGGCGGCCTCACCGGCCGCTAATCGAGACTGACCAACAGCTTCTGCAGAGGATCATCAAGCCGTGCCATTTGGTCGAGGCGGTTCTTGATCACGTCCCGAATGCTGAGCACGCCGACCACCTCGCCGTTCGCGACGACCGGGACATGGCGGATATTGTTGGTGTTCATCATTTCGACCACCTCCGCGACATTCTGGTCCGGCGTACAGGTAATTACCCAAGGCGTCATCAGATCGCGGACGTATTTTGTCATCAAATCCGCGCCGTGAGAATCCAACCTACGGGCAATGTCGCGTTCGGAGAGTATTCCGGCGACGGCGCCGTCCTCGCTGGCGACCACGACCGCGCCGATATCACTGGCCACCAGCACTTGGGCGGCCCGCGGAATTGTCTCATCGGGATCGATGGTGATTACGCGATCACCCTTCACATCCAAAATTTGAGCAACTTTCATTGCGGTTCTCCGGAACGGCCATAAACGCCGCAGTCATACCGGAGGCAAATTTGCAGTAAGTTAATTGTTACGTTTTTCGGCCATTCGGCCATCGATCTCGGCACGGGTAAGAACGCCCTTTTCTATAAGTAAACCGGCGATTCCCTCGGTCCAAAGCTCGAAATAAGTGAGCCTGTCATAGACTTCCTTGGGTAGATCTTCTCGTGTCCGCCTGAACTCGTCGATGCGGATCACGCCGCGATTGGCCGGCCCCAGGCTGGAAACCAGCGCCGACAGCCGCTTTTGCCACATTGCGGGTTCGCGCGCGTTGGCATCGATCGGCCCCGCCCGTTGGCCGCCGATATCATTAGGACGTTTCATCATAGATACCTCCAAATTCGGCCATTTTCCTTTATCCCACGGCTCAGGCGCGACACCAACCTTTCATGACCGGCGCGACGGATTGTTTACCCAGCCATGCAAGATACCCCCATGCCAATCCGTTTCCTGCTCATCGCCCTCGCCATATATATGTTCGCCGACGCCGCGGCCCAGGCCGCGATCGTCGGCAAACCACGCATCATCGATGGCGACACAGTCGAAATTTCCGGCACGCAGATCCGCCTTTTCGGCCTCGATGCGCCTGAACCGGAACAGACCTGTCTGGCGGCGCGCGTGCGCTGGTATTGCGGACGCAACGCCGCGATGGGGCTGTCGTATATCGTGGGATCGAACTGGCTGGCCTGCCGCCCCCATGGCCGGGGCGCGGGCGGGCGGATGCTTGCAATCTGCCACCTCGCGGGCCTGCGCGGACCGGAACTGAACAGCAAGGTGATCGCCGCGGGCTGGGCCGTCGCGGATGGCGATGCGCCCGCCAAATACGTGGCCCTGGAGGCCGAGGCCCGACAAGCAAAGCGCGGGATCTGGCGCGGACGCTTCGTGACGCCTTGGGACTGGCGCCAGGGTTTGCGCCTCGATACCGGCGTCCCGCGCCTGTTGCGGAGCGTCAGATAGCCTGAAAATCAGGCCTTGTGTAACGGGCGTCACATCAAATTGGCGGAAATCCGTTTATAGTGGGCTTACATTTCAAGACACCCCTTGAACTTCCCCGCTTCGGCGGGGAATTTTTTTTGGCCGCGCGTCCGGGTGGAAACGCGATCCGGGAGAGCCGGAACTGGTGGCCTTGAGTATCGCCTTCAGCAGCGTGCCGGCGTCATTACCACCCTCGCCTTGGCGAGAGTAGGTTTCGGGTGGATTTCGCCGATGCGTCGTTAGGGCCGAGCACGAACGGAAAATCTACGACGGGATGATCACATAAACGATCGCGATCAGCGCCGCGAACACCGCCCAGCCGCTCAACATCGCGTACCCGCGATTGACGATTTCAGACTTCTCGTAGCTGGATAATCCTAACATCACCAAATTCCTTTCTTCGTGCATCTCGTCCGAACTGCCAATTACTACTTACTGAAATTTCTTTCCTCCACACTGTTAATTTAGCAAGACATTGCAAAGACTAAGGTGAGGTAGGTCACATTTTGTGAAATTTTTTTTACAATTAATTTTAATCACTAATTGCCATGTGTCGGGGGTAAGACGAACGAAAAAATCGGCTGAATTTCAACCGTTTTCAGGCGCGCCGGGTATCCTCGGCCCGCGACGCTTTGGTCCGATTTCCGATAGCCCGTGAGATTTTTATGGGCGCGGCCAGGCCCCCGAACGCACACCGCCGCGTCAATCGCCCAAGGCGGCCGCTTCGCGGTCCAAGGTCTCTTCCACGTCCTTTAGCGCGCCGCCCCAGCCATGCGCCGTTACATCGATGACGATGCCGTTCGGATCGAAGTACTTAACTTCGTAAAAGCGGTTGGAGCGCTCGCTTTCGGGCGGCGGCGCGCCGGTCAGATAGGTGCCGCCGCCGGTTTCGATTTTCTCCCGGGTCTCGTCCAGATCATCGACCCAAAAGCCGAAATGTTGCAGACCGACGTAATCCTTGCCGCCTTCCTTGTAGACGACCTCGTCGAGCTTGTACTTGAGCACGGCCATATTGATGACGCCGTCGGACAGGTAAACGCCACTGGCTTGGTCGTGGTCCAGTGTACCAATGCGTTTCATGCCGAAGGCCTCCTCGTAAAACCGCGCGGTTTTTTCCGGGTCGGGAACAGATAGTGCGATGTGACGCAAACGTGCCATGGTCGCCTCCTCACCAAAATTCTCTTTAAGGAATTTACGGAATAACGTTACCGCCGGGGTACGCATCAGGCGAGAAAAAAGAGCTTCCGCGGGAGGCCGCCGCCCGAACCCGACGTTATCAACAATATTGGTACGAAGCGGTCCATCGGGCGGCCCCGATAGCTCGGCGGTGGCGTCAGGGGCGGTGCAGTTCGGCCAGGGTCCGTGTGAACGTCCGCCGCCCGTTCTTGAGGCCGAACAGGGGCTGCGCGATGGTCGCGACGGCTTCGTCGGCCGATCGCGCATCCCACACCACCAGGTCGGCCGGATTGCCGACGGCGATACCGTAATCGTCGCGGCCCAACAAAAGGGCCGGCCGACCGGTTAGCATCTCGAAACATTCGGCAAGCTCCTCGCGGGAGCCCCGCTGAACGATGTTGGCGTACATATTCGCGATCCGAACGAGCGAGCAGTCGCCAAACGGCGTGAACGGGTTCAATACGTTGTTGGTCGACAGACAGCAATTCACGCCACAGTCGATCAACGCGTTGGCGTCGGCCACGCCCCGGATCACACTGTGATCCTGGTGCCGCCCCTGTGTGAACAAATCGGTCGCCGGCAACACGGTCACCGCCACGCCCGCATCCTTGAGGCGCGCGCCGAGCTCGCGCAATTGATCCGGCGGCAGGTTGGCGTACTTGCTGCCGTGCCCGATCGCGACGCGCCCGCCCCAGCCGAGTTTCTCCGTCAGATCGCAGACGAGGTAGATATCCATATCGTCGGTCGTCGGCCCGACGTCGAGGTGAATATCGACATCGACGTCGAACTCCCGGGCGAGTTCGAATATCCGGTTGATCTGGCCGGCGCGGTCGGAATCGTAACTCGGCGCACCGCCGATCACGGCCGCGCCGCGCTTCAACCCTTCGACGAGGTTGGCGTCGGCCTCGGGAATGCCGGTCCATCCCTCCTGCGCGAAGACGCAAAGTTCCAGATCGATGGCCCAGCGATAGTCCCGGGCGAGTTGTTGCAGCGCCTCGAAACTCCTCAAACCGACATTGGGATCGACCCCCACATGGGTGCGCATGTGGAAGATGCCGTTGACCAGGCATTGCTCGAGCGTGGCCCGGGCCCTGTCGTAGACGTCCTCGACGGTGAAATC
>CAZPMO010000016.1:42107-46147 GCA_964587515.1 uncultured Rhodospirillaceae bacterium
GGATCCTCGGTTCGGCGACGCCGAGCAACGGGCGAGAATTCACGACTTGTCGAGGTGGATATGGGATTCGATCAGCCTGGGAGAGACCAGACGTCCGCCAACGTCGATTTCCTCGCCTTCGCCCGCCAACCCCGGCGCCATCGCGACGATAGAACCGTCCCGAATGCCGATATCGCCGCCGGGCCAACCCGCCGCCGACCCGGCGATGCATGCACTGCGCAGAATCAGATCGAAGGCCATTCCATTACCTCGTTGTTAATTGCCAACACGGTATCGCGGGCGAGATCGTCAGCGCCCGATCCTCCGCAAAGCCGGCCCGCCGGAGCGACACGCCGTAGCTGAGAGTATCGCGCAATGATTGGAGTCGCCAACCGATTGCGAAAGCGAGGTGTCCGAAGGAAATCAATTTTGCTTGCCGGCCCCAAAAGAAGCGGGCGGTGTGAACCGCCCGAGTATTCCTCCCTAGAAGGATATTATTGCTCTGTTATTTGGTACGCGCACCAGGACTCGAACCTGGGACCCACTGATTAAAAGTCAGTTGCTCTACCAACTGAGCTATGCGCCCCCACCCCGGCCAAAACCGAAGGCCCGGCAGGATAGAAACACCGACATGGACGGTCAATAGTATCGCTCCGACCTTACCGCCGTCCCGCGCGATCAACGAGATTTTTCGCGATACGGGGTGAAACGAACGGCGTTATATCCCCGCCCATCACGGCGATCTCCTTGACCAGCCGCGAGGCGATGAACTGGAAGCGATCGGAGGCCATCAGACAAACGGTTTCCACATCGGCGTTTAGCTTCGCGTTCATGCTCGCCATCTGGAACTCGTAATCGAAATCCGAAACCGCGCGCAGACCACGGATGATCACCGTGGCGCCGTTCTCGGCGGCGAAATCGACCAGCAGATTATCGAACGGTTTGACTCCGATGCGACTTGCCGCGCCGTCGTCGAGCGCCGCGATTTCCAGTTGGACCTGGGCGACCCGCTCCTCCACCGTGAACATCGGCCCCTTGCCGGCATTCACCGCGACCCCGACCTCCAGATGATCGAGCATCTTCGCCGCGCGATGAATGATATCCATATGGCCGTTGGTCACCGGATCAAAGGTCCCGGGATATATCCCGACGCGTTGACCTGCCATGGTTCTGTCCTCTGCGTAAAATCTTATTCTTAACTAAGGGCATGTCCGAGGCTTCACTCGGTGTCGGGTTCCTCGTCCTCCGCCTCGCTGCCCTCGTCGAGACGCGCCACCGAGACCACCCGCTCGCCTTCCGCGGTGTGGAACAGGGTCACGCCCTGGGTTCGTCTGCCGGCGATGCGGATATCGCCGACCGGACAACGGATGACAGTGCCCCCGTCGGTCACCAGCATGATCTGATCGCTCGCCGCGACGGGGAACGACGCCACCACTTCGCCATTGCGCGCCGAGGTTTCGATATTCGCGATCCCCTGGCCGCCGCGGTTGGTGATGCGGTATTCATAGGCCGACGTGCGCTTGCCGTAACCGTTTTCCGTGATCGAGAGAATGAATTCCTCGAACTCGGCGAATTCCGCGAACTGCGATTCGTTCAGTGCCACCACGGGCGCCTCCGACTCGACCTCGCTGTCTCCATTCCCATTCCCGTTACCGGCCTCGAGGCGGCGCCGGAAATTCGACAGACGCAAATAACCGTCCCGCTCGTCGGTATCGAAATCGGTATGGCGCATCACCGACATCGAGACAATCTCATCGTCGGCCCCCAGCCGAATTCCGCGCACACCGGTCGACGTCCGACCGGAGAACACGCGCACCTGATCGACCGGGAAACGTATACATTTACCGCTGCGCGCCGCCAGCAGCAGATCATCGGCTTCCGTGCCGGTCGCGACGCCGACCAGCATGTCGCCGGAATCGAGTTTCATCGCGATCTTGCCGTTGGCCATGATGTTGGTGAAATCCGACAGGCGGTTTCGACGCACGTTGCCGGATTTGGTGGCGAAAACAATATCGAGTTCACCCCATGTGGCCTCGTCCTCGGGCATCGGCATCAGCGTCGTAATGGTCTCGCCCTCATTCAGCGGCAGCAGATTCACAAGCGCCTTGCCGCGCGACTGGGGCGTTGCCTCGGGCAGGCGATAGACCTTCAGCCGATAGGCGATGCCGCGAGAGGAGAAAAACAGCAATGGCGTATGGGTATCGCAGACGAACACCTTTGTCAGGAAGTCGCCTTCCTTGGTCGACATCCCGGCCCGTCCCTTGCCGCCCCTTCGCTGCGCCCGATAGGTCGAAAGCGGCACCCGCTTGATATAGCCGGAATGCGTCACCGTCACGACCATCTCTTCGCGCTGAATCAGATCCTCAATGTCGTGCTCGACGTCGCTTTCCTCGAAATCGGTCTTGCGGTCCGTCCCGTAAGCCTCGCGAATCTCGTCGAGTTCGCCGCGCAGGATGGTCATGCGGCGTTCGCGCGACGCCAGAATATCCAGGAAATCGGTAATCTTTTCCGCGATCTCGCGCAATTCGGCGGCAATCTTGTCACGCTCCAACCCGGTCAGCCGTTGCAGCCGCAATTCCAGGATCGCGCGGGCCTGCACCTCGGACAGGTGGTAATTGCCATCGACAACCGCGAGGCCGGGTTCGTCGATCAGCGTGATCAACGGCGCGACCTCGCCGGCCGGCCAGCCTCGCGCCATCAGTTCCTCGCGGGCGCTGACGGGATCCTTGGCAGCCCGGATCAGCTCGATCACCGGCTCGATATTCGCCACCGCGATCGCGAGACCGACCAGGACGTGGGCGCGTTCCCGCGCCTTGCCCAGGTCGAACACCGTGCGGCGGCGGATGACCTCCTCGCGAAACTCGATGAAAGCGTCCAGGATCTGACGAATATTCATCGTTTCCGGACGCCCGCCATTGAGGGCCAGCGTATTGATGCCGAAGCTCGTCTGGAGCGGCGAATAACGGTAAAGCTGGTTCAGCACCACTTGCCCGACGGCGTCGCGGCGCAGTTCGATCACCACGCACACGCCGTCGCGATCGGACTCGTCGCGGATATCCGAAATCCCTTCGATCCGTTTGTCGCGCACCAGTTCGGCGATCTTTTCGATCATCCGCGCCTTGTTCACCTGATAGGGAACCTCGGTGACCACGATGGCGTCGCGATCCTTGCGGATTTCCTCGATCGTCGCGCGTCCGCGCATCACCACCGAGCCACGCCCGAAGTGATAAGCCTGGCGGATCCCGGAGCGTCCAAGAATGAGCCCGCCGGTCGGAAAATCGGGGCCCGGGATGTGGTTGTCGATCAGATCATCAATGCCGATTTCCGGATTTTCCATCACCGCGAGGCAGGCGTCGATTACCTCACCCAGATTATGGGGCGGGATATTGGTCGCCATGCCCACCGCGATACCGCCCGCGCCGTTGACCAGAAGGTTCGGGTACCTGGCGGGCAGCACCAGAGGCTCGTGCGCGGTCTCGTCGTAGTTGGCCTGGAAATCAACGGTATCGCGATCAATGTCATCAAGAAGCTCATGGGCGACACGTTCGAGCCGGACTTCGGTGTAGCGCATCGCGGCGGCGGGATCGCCATCCATGGAGCCGAAATTGCCCTGCCCATCGATCAACGGCAGACGCATGGAAAAATCCTGCGCCATGCGCACCATGGCGTCATAGATCGCCTGATCGCCGTGCGGATGGTATTTACCCATGACATCGCCGACGACGCGCGCCGATTTGCGGTAGGGCCGCCCGGCGTCGTATCCGGCTTCCTTCATCGCATAGAGTATCCGCCGATGGACCGGCTTCAGCCCATCCCGCACGTCGGGCAACGCGCGGCTGACGATTACGCTCATGGCGTAATCGAGGTAGGACCGCTGCATCTCCTCTTCGAGACTTACCGGGGTAACGTCAAAATCTGACGGTGAAGGGGCGTCGTTCAAAGCGATCCGCGGATGATTTGGGTGGCAAAGAAAATGCGACCCGGAGGCCTCTCCGGAACGCATCCCATACACCTGAATTTATAGCGAAAAACCGCGATTCGGACAAACGAAAAGCGGCTCG